>CAVEWV010000165.1:0-5159 GCA_963619535.1 Acutalibacteraceae bacterium
AGCCATGGATAAGCTGCAGTAGGTACTCTCCATGCATGAAGGAGTCAAACTCACGCCCGCCGTCTTCGTAGACCATTCTTAAAACAGGCCCAGCGAAGTTTCTTTCATTAACGTAAACGGCGACCGCACGCGGGTTTTCCATACAAACCAACTCACTGTGCTGCGAAAGCTCCTTGAGCATGTAGTACAGGTAGTAGAAGCTGAATGGATGAGCCTTCGCGCACGTCGTGAAGGCGTCTTTTGCACGCCGAGACAAAGAGCCCACCTTGTAGGCAGGCGGCTTACGGTACACTGCGTCCTCATGACTCTCCACAAGCTCATGGGGTATCACGTCCCCATAAGGGACAGTCGCTGATTCAACAACGACAAGCTTATCCGTCTCGACGGAATGGACGGCCCGTTCGCTTCCAAGCAGTCTCGGCAAGGCTGCCAAAAGCCCAAACAAAGAAACGATATTGAGCAGCACGAGCTTGGGCTTCGGAATATACCAAGTCCGGCATAGATACTTGTTATAGGACTGCGAGAACGCATCGGTCGCTATCGGCAGTGAGTCCAAGTATTCCATCCAGGCGTCCACGTCAGGAACATCCTCGGTGTTCTTGAGGTCGCCAATAACAAAATTTGAATAAATCCTCTTGAGCAGACTCATCAACGCCCACCTTTAATGTAATCAATGATCTTCAGAGCGCTGCTGTGAAGAGATTCATGGGCTTCCCAACCGAAGTCACGCTGGAAGCGAGTTGAATCCAAATCCGAGTTTGTCGAATTACTTCCCTGGCTTTCACAGTGACGCAGTTCCACACCCCAACCGAGATCACGAAAAACTCGAACAAGCTCAACGGCAACGTCAGTGGACGAATAAGACCCTTCAATCCCCAAGTTGTATACACGCTCAACGCTCTCGAGTGGGATGCGTTCGCAAAGCGCAACCAATGCCACAACGGCATCATCGACATCGAGAAAACCAAACCGGCTCCCGTTGTCGCGAACCTCAACGACTCCGGTCTCCAAAGCTCGTTTGGCCATCACATTGATAAAACGCTGGTCAAACCCCGGACCGATGAGCGAGGCAAGCCGAATATTGGTGTGCGGCTTATCGTCGCAGTACGCCTCAAGCAGCTGCTCAGAGGCGTACTTGGCAACCGCGTACTTGCTCTCAAGGCAGACAGGGGTATCCTCGTGCGCAGGCTCGGTCCTGCTCTGACTGTAGACGCTCTGGGAAGAGATGTTCACGACGGAACCAACATTGGAAGCGCCAGCAGCGGCGAACACCCGCTGCAGATAATCCATGCCCTCCGCGAGCTTGCGCCCGTCGACGTTGCGCGGGAAAGCGCAGTTGACCAGCACATCCGTGGTGTCGAGGAGCTCGCCAATGGTTTCGAAGTCACGGTTGCCCACCACGGCGGTAAGACCGTTCGCGCCGAGCTCTTCCTCGCTCTTCGACGTCACCGCGTAAACGGCATGCCCGCGACGGACAAGCTCGGCAACCAGGTTCCTTCCCAGGAATCCGCCGGCACCGGTGACCATGATTTTGGGCAGGGTATTCTCCATGCTACCAACACCTATCGACGAGGATGTTCCCCTGGAAGTCGGCCGCATCGAGACCGGGAAGCTTCAGGTCCTCGCCTTCGTCGGAAACGATGCGCACGGTGTCTTGCACGCGCATCATCGCGGGCTCGAGGTCGCACGCGTCCTGAACGGCCCCAAGCACGCGCAGGGTGATCTGCCTAAGCTCTCCGCGCGCCTCGGGGGGCAGGGTCTCGCCCTCCACATGCGCCTTCACGTATTTGATTACGGTGGGGTCGTCGTCCAGCGCGTCAAGCCCCTCGAAATGGTCGAGCGTGCCGGGCGCCATCAGGCAGGACACGTTGTACGCATAGGACTTAAGCCCCGCATCGACCTTCTCCCAAATCGCAGGATCGTCGCTCATCCTCCCGGTCACCGCATGGCGAAGGAGCATGTCCATGGGGCTGTAGCCGGCGACATGCTTCGTGATGTGCTGCTCCAGGCTGCCGGTGAGGCGATAGCCTATGTCGTACACGAAGGGCACGCCGTCGCGCACGATGCACTGCATGAACATCATGCCGTCACGTACGCCCTGACTCGCAAGCATCTCCTCTACTCGGGGGGCGATGTTTTCGATGTAGTAAGGCGTGACGGCCGCAGGGAAGCTGTATCCGGCAGGCAGCGGCAGCGCGCCCTCCTGGTTGTTCTTGACCAGCCTGTTGCCCAGCAGAAATACGCGGTACACCCCGTCGATGAACAGCCAGAACACGGTGACCTCAGGGCCTTCCAGGTAGTCCTCGGCAAGCACCTTGCCGCCCTTGAGGAACTTGCTGGCGTACTCGACCGCGGGACCCAGCTCGTCGGCGCAACGAACGACAGACGCGCCGCGCGAGCCGCTGCCGTCTGCCGGCTTGACGAACAGGGGCAACGGCAGATCGTCGCCGGACATAGCCAGAAGCCCTTCGACGTCGTACTCGGTCGCCGTGGGGACGCCGTACTCCCGGCACAGCTTCTTCCACTTCGACTTGTCGGTGAACGTCTCGAACTGCGAGCGCGTGCCGTAGCAGGGCAGACCCGCCGCCTCGCAGACGTCGGCGTAGAAACCGAGGATAGAGTCCGTGTAGCCAGTGGTCACGCCGTCGAAGCCGTTCTCCTTGAGGAAGGTGGCTACCTCGTCGATGTCCGCCACGCTTATCTGCGCATGCTCGTCGGCGATCTGCTTTGCCGGGGACTTCTCGGGCGGGTAGTAGTCGATGACGCACGTGTGCATCCCCATCGCCTTGGCGGCACGCACTATCTCGCAGGAAATGCGGGTCCCGCCCAGTATGGCGATCTTCTTTCCGGCCAACTCCATGGGGGCGACCCCCTCCTCTCTCAAAGCATCAACGATTGCCGTCATCTCGCCGGCGCCGTAGCGCTGGTCGATCGGCAGCGGCAGGATGTCCTTCGCACATCGGTGCGCGAAACTGCCCGGCTCCGCCTCGTCAAGGACGTTAGGCCAGAGCGTCGGGATAAAGATTCCCCGCTTGGCCAGAGCGGCACGCGCCTTGGGCCCGTCCTGGACGAGAAGCGGGTACATGAACGGCGACTCTGGCTCCCTCAGGCTAAGCGGGTTGCAGGCCCCGAGCATGCCGTGAAGCGTCTCCCAGTTCTCCCTGCGACAGGTATTGATCAGGCGCGGGTCTTCCCTTGCGATCAGCGCGCGGGTAAGCTTCGACATCGCCTTCAGGCCCTCGCCCGCGAAGCGCTTGTTGTTCTCCTTCGACTCGCCGAAGAAGGCCCCGGCCCCGGCCTCGACGCGGCCGAGCACGAAGCCCATGTGCCCCAAGGATGAGTCCATGGGCAGCCTCTCCGCAATCCTGGCATCGGTGTACAGGAAACCGCCGTCGGGAATACCGAGGAACTTGCGGGCCGAGTAAAGGGTGTCGATGCCGGCACGGGGCGCGGTGATAAGGTTTTGGGACTCGTCGATGATGAGCCGGCCGCTCGAAAGCGTCAAAGCCTTCTCAACCACCGCATCGTCCAGCTGGCCATAGTAATCGCAGAGATAAAGGTACTGGCCTTCCTCGATATCGAAATCCCAGGCTGGGGCAAAACCCTCTCCGACCGCATAGGTCAAGATCTCCACACCGCATTTGCGGCACAGGTCGGAAACCGAGGAGCACATGAGGTCGGGGAGCCAGATGGCCCGGATTCCTCGGGCGCGGATCAGGTATTCCAGACAGCTCCTGCCGCTGTTCAGGGGGATGGCCCCGCCATGAAGGCGCCTTGCGCGAGGGCCGCACAGCTCCATGTAGCCGCCGATCTCCCTACGCATTTTCCGCCTCCACGACAGATCGGCACAGCTCCGGGTACTCCTCGAGCACCATGTCGAGGTTAAGCGCGCGGCCGTCGTGGCCGTAGCCCATGAACATCCCGCGGCGCGAAGTGGACCTGGCCTTTGCGCTCTCCCTGTCGAACGTGAACTTCACCAGGTTCCAGAACATCATGCAGTCCGTCTTGAAGCTGAGGTTCTCCACGTACCAGACGTCGTTGTCGAGCTGCTCCTGCCACGTCCAGACGTGACCGTCGAGCTTCCTCGGCGGGCACTCGAGGCCGGGGCGCACGGCAAGGCGCATCCGGTGGCGCTTGTTGTAGCGGTGCGTGTACTCGGGCACCAAGGGGCGCGGCCCCAGGATGCTCATGTCGCCCTTAAGGATGCTCCAGAAGTTCCACAGCTCGTCGAGGGAGGTCTTGCGCACGAACTTGCCGAACTTCGTGACGCGCTGCGCGGGCGGCAGAAGCTCGCCGTTCTCGTCGGTGGTGTTGCGCATGTTGCGGAACTTGATGATGGTGAACGGCTCGCCGTTTCGCCCGACGCGCTGCTGCTTGAAGAAGATGGGCCGGCCGACGTCGAAGAAGGTGACGACGCCTACGACGAGGTTGACGGGGACGCAGACGACCATGGCGCAGGCCGAGATGCCCACGTCAAGGACGCGCTTGCCGTACCGGGCGTAGATCGTGCTGCTCGGCACGACGTCCTCGAGCCCCGCGTCGATCATCGGCAGGCGCTCCTCGGCCAGTTTGTCGGCTATCGCCCATCGCTGGGCCTTTGTAAGATCCTCTTTTTTCATTGGCCTTCTCTAACAAGTGCGTGAACATGCGCGCCGCCGTCTTCGCAGAAGCGGTCCAGCGCCAGCTCGTCGCCGAATTTAAGGAAAAGGATGCCCAGCGCCTTGTTCGCACCGTCGAAGCGCTCGACGCGCGCGCCGGGATCCTGGTAGATCACCTCTCTGTAGCAGGCGCTCCTGGCAGCGTCCGAGAGTTCGATGCCCTCATACGTGCCGTCCACGCCGGAGTGCAGCACGTAGGTCGCGTACGCCCCGTCGCACTCGGCGGAGTCCCAGGCTATGTCGCCGGGGTCCTCCCCCATCGCGCACAGCACGTTGGCGGCCACCAGGTCCACCCCGCTCGCGTCGGTAAGCTGCACGGGGATCATGTTGCCGCCGGCGCGGCTTCCCAGCTCAAGCACGTAGGGAACGTCGCCCTCGCCCACGATCACCTCGACGTTCAGCTCGCCGAACCGCACGCCCAGCGCCGTCACCAGGCGCTGCAAAACGTCCTTGACGGCGGCGTTTTGCCTGGTGGAAAGCCCGGAGGGGGTTTTTTCCCCG
>CAVEWV010000166.1:0-5099 GCA_963619535.1 Acutalibacteraceae bacterium
GGGCAGATTCGGGGGGCGCGAGGCGGGCGCGGGGCGCGGGGACGGGGCAGCCGCCGGAACAAAAAAGGCCCGCTCACGGGAGCGGGCCTGAGAATGCGAAGGGCTGGCGGCTCTAGTACGAGCGGCGCGGGCCGCCGTTGCCGGTACGGCCGTTGGAACCGGGGCGGCTGCCGCCGGAGCGACCGCCGTTGCTGGGACGACCGTTGGAGCTGGGGCGGCTGCCGTTGCTGGGACGGCCGCCCTGGGGACGGCCCTCGGAGCGGTTGAAGCCGCCGGAACGCTCGCCGCGCTGGCCGCGGGAGTCGCCGCCGAAGCTGCGGCCCTGCTGCGCGCCGCCGGGGCGACGGTCGTCACGGGAGCCGCGAGAGGCCTGGCTGCGATCGTCGCGACGGGGACGGTCGTCAAAGCGGGGGCGGTCGTCACGGCGGGGACGGTCGTCGCGACGCTCGTCGCGGCCGCGCTCGGGGAAGGTGCCGCCGCGCTTGGCGGCCGAGCCGTCGATGCGCCTCATGCCGGGCACCTCGTCGCGGCGGGCGGGACGGCCTTGCTGGCCGCCCTGGCCGCGGCCGGGCGCGGGACGCTGACCGCGGGCGTCGTCGCGACGCTGGCCGCGCTCGTCATCGCGGACATGCTGGGGAGCGTGCTGGGTGGTGCGCCCGGTCTCGCGCACGAACTTGCCGCCGCGCTCGCCGCCGGGGCGGCCGTCGCGGCGCGCGCTCACATAGGAGGCGCCCTGGGGAGTCCAGCCGCGCTTGTACAGCAGGCGAGAATCGCCGCCGCGGATGTCCTCCACCTTCTGCACGCTCAGCTTGCCCGTCTTCTCGTTCACGTTCACGTTCACGCGGATGGTGGCACCGCGCTCGTTGAACTCAGTGATGAGCACGCGGGCCGGCACGCCCTCGGCGTCAAGCGCGATGACGGCGTTGACCGTGCCGGGCTCGCCGGGGGTGTCGGACGTCTCGATGTGCAGGTGGACGGGGGTCTCGCTGGGACGGTTGTGCTCGTCGATAGGCACGACCTCCACGCGCGTGAAGCCATAGCCGTCCTCGGTGATGCCCATGGCCACGCCGAAGATCTGGCCCAGGTCGATGTGGGCGAGCTCGGCGGCCTGGGCGAGCAGGCGGTTCACGAGGTCCACGCCGTCGGTGACCACCGCGAGCTCGTCGGTGGGCTCAAGCTCGCCGGAGTCGCCCTCGGCCGTGGGGAAGGCGTAGACGGTCTTCGTGCCGCCCTTCTTGCGCTTGGAGACGACGGGGATCAGGCCGCAGATGCCCTCGGGGAACTTCTCCCCCTCGGCCACGGTCACGCCCACCGTGCGCTTGCTCGCAAACTCCACCGGCTCGGTGCCGTATGTGCTGTTGTCGCCGAAAAGCCTCACGTCAGCTCCTGTCTTGCGTTGCGTTCAAGGGTGCCCTCGCAGGGCCCCCGCTTCATCCATAATCGCTAATAGTGTATCGCGCGCAGAGGCCCTTGAAGTCGGCACATGCGGCTCTACCTCATAAATCCAGCCGCACAAGAAAACGACATATGACTCACGTGCGCCTACTTTCGCCGTCGCCATGCGGCAGACAGGGATGGCGCTGCGCTCAGGCGGCCGCTCTCGTCTGCCGCCTTCGCCTTCAAGAGCATAGGGGGACAGTGATTACGTCATGGCGCCTCAATTGCACGGGGTCTTCCCCACCCCCCGGTCGCCCGGGTTAGGGAACGTCATGTCACCCCAATTGCATGGGGCCTTTACCTGCGCCGTTGTCACGCCGGCGAGCTGGAAAGTGACTTGCTCTTTGTTTCCATAGGCAGGCGTCTCGACACGCACCCGTCAGTCAGCCCGGCGCGTCTTCGCACGGGCCCGCGAGGCCCCTCGAAGCGTGCGCATCCCATGGGCACGTTGCCGTAGCTGCGGCGATACCGCATAATGCCCGCCTGAATGTCGTTTCAGATTCACAAGGGAGCACGCACCCATGGCACAAGCGCGCGTGAAATCGATCGAGGGCCTGCGCGCCCTCGCCATCGCCTCGGTCGTGGCCTACCACCTGGAGGTGGGATGGCTGCCGAGCGGCCACATGGGCGTCGTCATGTTCCTCGTGCTCACGGGCTACCTCGTGACCAACTCGCTGCTGCGCGAGTTCGACCGCACGGGCGAGGTGAACCTGCTGGCGTTCTGGGGCCGGCGCATCAAGCGCCTGTGGCCGCCCCTGGCCGCAATGGTGGCCGTGACGTGCGCCGTCTGCGTCGTCTTCAACCACGTGGCCCTCACCAAGATGCGCCCCGACATCCTGCCGAGCCTTCTGTTCTTCGACAACTGGAACTATATTGCCAGCGGCCTTTCGTACTTCGACAAGATCGGCGGGGTCTCGCCGCTCACGCACCTGTGGTACCTGGGCGTTGACATGCAGCTCTGCCTGCTGTGGCCGCTCGTGGCGCTGGGCTGCCTCAAGGCGAGCCGCAACAACAAGAACCTTCTGCTGGGCGTGGCCCTGGGGCTGGCGGCGGTGTCGGCCGTGCTCATGGCGGTGCTCTACGTGCCCGGGGCCGACCCGAGCCGCGTGTACTACGGCTGCGACACGCGCGCCTTCTCGGTGCTTCTGGGGGCGGCGCTGGCCATCATGTGGCCGCTGGGCTACATGCCCGCCATGGGGCGCGACCTGCTTGTGAGCTACGCCGGGCATCGCCGCATCCGCGACGAGCACGACCCGCGCGGCTTTGTGGAGCGCCCCGTCTTCGTGCCCTCCAAGTTTGCCGAGGCCAGCGGCTTCGTGGGCCTTGCAGGCCTCGTCATCATCATGGTGGCGGTGCCTACGAGCTCCATGTTCTTCTACTACGGCGGCATGGTGCTGGCGAGCCTGCTGAGCTGCCTGGTGCTCGTGAGCCTGCTGTCGAGGGGCTCGATTCTTGCGCGCGCCTTCTCCTGCGCGCCCCTGCAGTGGCTCGGAAGCCGCTCGTATGCCCTCTATCTGTGGCACTACCCCGTGGTGGTGTTGCTCGACGCCGACGGCTACGCCCCCTGGTGGCTCAAGCTCGTCGCCGCCGCCGTGTCGCTCGCCCTGGCCGAGCTTGCCTGGCGCTTTGTAGAGAAGCCCCTGGGCGACAAGGACCTCATGGCCTACATCCGCCAGGTGGGCGTCTCCTTCTTCACGCGGACGCCCCAGGTCGCGGGCACCGCGGCCTGCGCGGTGGTGCTGCTCGTGGGCGTGGTGGGCTGCATCGCTGTACCCGAGACCACGCTCGTGCCCAAAGACGCCATCTCCTCCACCGGCGAGGCGGTGGACAAGGCGCGCGACCTCTCCGCCGAGAAGGCCGCCAAGGCCGCCGCGAGCAGTCTGGCGAGCGCGACGGCCTCCGATGGCGCGGGCGGCACATCGGCGCAGCAGGCGGGGGCATCCGGGGCCGACGGCACGACGGCGCAGGCAGAAGCGGGCGGCGACGCCACGCAGGCGGGTGCGCCCGCCCTCGGCGAGCAGCCGGCCGGCAGCACCCAGCCCGCAGGCGAACTCAGCCTGCCCGAAGGCGTCATGTCGTTTGCGCTGCGCCAGTCAGCCGACGACAACGCCCTGGGCGTGTACTCCCCCATCCTCATCGGCGACTCGGTGCCACCCGAGGACGGCTTCTCCACCGTGTTCCCCGACGGCTACGAGGACGCCTACGTGGGGCGCATGCCCGCCCAAGCCTACAGCGTGTTTGCCGACTACGTGGCGCAGGGCGTGGTGGGCAAGACCGTGGTGTTCGCCTGCTTCACCAACACAACCCCCGACGTGGAGGGCCTCGAGGGCATGGTGGCCGGGGTGCCGCAGGGCACGCACGTGTTCCTCGTGGGCACCAAGAACCCCGACGGCTTCCAGGACGACGCCAACGCCAACCTCATGCAGGTGGCCGACGCCCACGACAACGTGCACTACGTCGATTGGCCCGCCACGGCCGCCGGGCACGAGTCGGAGTACTTCTGGGACGACCAGACCCACCTGCGCCCCGAAGGCGAGCAAGCCTACCTCGACATGATCGCCCGCGCCATCGCCCCCGTGGTGGTGGCCAACGGCGGCGAAGTGGTGGCTTTGGGGTAGGGAGAAAGGCGTCGGCACCGACGTCGCCGAACCCATTGGTTGCGAAATTCAGTTTCGGAGTAGTCCGACTGAAGTTGGTTCGCCTGATTGAGTGTTCGAGGCTCAAAATCCGTTGTATAGACAACGGATTTTGGCGTTACGATAGACTATCGACCCCCTAAGGGCCAGCTTCATACGTAAAAGTAATCGATTCTGGCCCGGCTACTACTCCGAAACTCGTTTAGCTGCCAATGCGGCCCCAATTACTACTCCGAAACTCGATTTCCAGCCAATGCGGTCGCAATAGTTACTCCGAAACTCGTTTGCCAGCCAGCATGATCACGAGAGCTGCCCCGAAACTCGCTTGACCGCCATCACGGTCACGAGAAGTGGAGGTCAACTTGCGAGCGCTCGGGGGTGACGCGCTCGATGTCACGCAAGAGTAGGAGCCCCGGCAACGCCCGCGCCGATGACTTCTTCAGGACGCTCAAGAGCGACCTCTTCGAGGGGCAAAGCTGAGCGGGCGTCAGATTCGGGAAGTTCTCGCGCAGGCTGGGTGCCTACATCGAGTGGTACAGAATCATGTAGATCAAGAGGGCGCCGGGATGGAAGATGCTCAGGTAGCGCAAGGAGCAGCCCGGCCACTCAGCGTAGCCCGGGCGTCCGGAAGAACGTCCGGGGCCCCAGCCGTCGGATTGCCCACCCCGAAAGTCGGCCTTTTCTACACGATCGACGAGCCAAGGCAGAGAACGTACTGGCCCGCTGCATACCCCCTGCTATCGTTATAGAACGCCACAAGCTTCAAGGACGGCGGCTCGATCGCCCAATGCACACGCGCCATATCCGATGCGAAACGGGAGTTGCCGATCTCGTAACGGACAGGCCAGACAGGCCGGACTGTCTACCCCAACAGGCAAAACAGTTCTTCAGCCGAGTGGCAATCCGTCTTGATATATATCTTCCTGAGATGGGCCTTGACGGTGTTGGGGCTCAGCCCGAGTTCTTCGGCCACGCGTGAATAAGTCATACCCCTCACGGTAAGCGACAAAACGCTGTGCTCCGCCT
>CAVEWV010000167.1:0-5040 GCA_963619535.1 Acutalibacteraceae bacterium
CCCTGGCCGGCGTCGCCCTCGGGCTTGCTCGGCGGCTCGCTGCCGTCGCCCTGCCCCGCGTCGCCCGAGGGAGGCTGCATGTCGCCGCCCTGGCCGCCGGGGCCGCCGTCGCCCATGCCGCCCGGGCCCATGCCGCCGCCGGGCCCGCCAAAGCCGCCGCCGGGGCCGCCCTGCACGTCGGTGCCGGTGTAGGACTGCTGCACGCCGTCGGTATAGCCGGTCACGGTGTCGACCTCATAGACGCCCTGCGTCTCCTGGCCGCTCACGACGCCGCCCACGTACACGCTGTAGGTCTGGCCCACCTCGAAGTTCGCGCAGCTCAAGACCGCGCCCTGGTAGGTGCGCGTGTTGCCGGAGGCCGTCTCGTCCTCGGAGGGGTCGTAGGCGAACACCACGTTGCCGTCCTCGTCGCACACCACGATTGCGTCGCCGGCGTCCTGCTGGCTGGAGAACTGCAGGTTCATCGTCACCTGGTCGGAGTCGCTCTCGGCCCAGTCCATGGTGGAGCCCAGGGCCACCACGGTGCCGCCGTTGATGTAGGAGCCCATGTCGGAGTCCAGGCCCGAGTCGCTGGCGGGGTTGGCCATGGAGATGACCGTGCCGCCGTTGATCACGAGGAAGCCGTTGGAGTCCACGCCGTCGCCCTCGCTGCCCAGACCGGCCACGATGTGCAGGGTGCCGCCGTTGATGGTGGTGACGGACACGCCGTCCTCGTTGGTGTTGATGCCGTCGTCGCCGGATTGGATGGAGATGTTGCCGCCGTTGATGGTGAGGTGCAGCTCGGAGTCGAGGCCCTCGTTGTCGGCCACGATGTTGAGCACGCCGGTGCCGTCCTCGCCGCCCTCGATGTTCATCGACATGTACGAGTAGAAGGCGCCGTCGATCTTCCAGAGCTTCTTCTGCTCGGCCTTGTCCTTGTAGATGCGCGCCACGTGGCTGCCGGTGACGTTGTTCACACTGCCGTCGGCGACCACCACCACGGCGCCTGCCTGCGAGGTGTCCACGTCCTTGCTGGCGGTCTCGGCGCTCCAGTCGCCGTCGCACTCGTAGACGTTGTGGAACACGACGGCCGGGGCCACGTCGCAGGTGATGTCGAGCCCGTCGAGCACGAGCGTGACCTTGGCGGACTCGTCGGCCGAGGCGTCCTCGCCCAGGTCGACCCACACCTGGCCTGCGGAGATGGAGCCGGTCAGGCGGTAGGTGCCGGCCTGCGCGATGTGCAGCACGGTGACGGCCGCGGCGTCCTCGGCGCTGTGGCGCTCGTCGGCGGCGCCCTCGCCGTAGGGGTTGCCCGAGTCGTACTCGTCGCGGTCCTCGTAGTACACCACGTCGTTGGCGGTGTAGAGGGCCGCCGTGTCGTCGGTGCCCACGGCCTGCCCGTCTGCCGTGATGCCCTCGTCGGAGAAGGTCACGACCACCTCGCCCGTTCCTGCCTGCTCGCCGCCGGCCGCAGCCTCGGTGCCCCAGGCCGTGCCTGCCCCCGTCAGTCCGGCGGCCACGATGGTGCACCCCAGGCCCAAAAGGGCGCTGCGGCGGGTGATCGGGGCCGTGCTGCGAAGGATGCTTTTTGCGCTGGTTGCGTTCATGTCATGCCTCCCATAAAGCGTATGAGATGGTTGGAGGATGGGGTCGTCTGCGAGGCGCACGGCGCCACGCCCCCACCTGGTGCCGCGCTTGCCTTGCGGGGCACCTCGGCGTGCATTAAACGCCCGCCGGGCGACGCGTACCACGGGATTGTCAAGTATCCGTCATGCGGCTGCAAAGCTGTCGGCGCTTTCAGGATGCTGCTTGGCCTTTCAGGTATAGGGGGCATGCCGCGACGGACAGGCTTGCCGGCTTATCGACCGTCCGCCCGCTGCCCGCCCTCATGCCGTCCGACCTGCGCCCGTCGCCCGTCGCCCTCATGCCGCCCGACCTGCGCTCGCCCGCTCGCGCCCTCGATGGACATCGCGGGCAATGCCCCCGGTGCCCGCGCCCCTCCCGCCGCGTGTGCTAGAGTTTGCCGCAGACACTTCTACGGAACGCGCAAAGGAGCAGGCAGATGGCAGATCAGGCCGATACGGCGGGTACGACGGGCGCGGTGGGGCGCCCTGCGCTCAAGGGGGTCCTCTTCGACCTGGACGGCACCCTCATCGACACGTATGCCCTCATACTGGAGAGCTTCCGGCACGCCACCACGCAGGTGCTCGGCCACACGTTCCCCGACGAGGTGCTCATGGCCAAGGTGGGCACGCCGCTCGTGGAGGAGATGAAGGACTTCACCGACGACCCCGCGCAGCAAGACGAGCTCGTGCGCGTGTACCGCGCCTACAACGAGGCCATCCACGACGAGCGTGTGCGGGCCTTCCCCGGCGTGGCCGAGCTGTTCGACGGCCTGCATGCGCGCGGCCTTCTCATCGGCGTGGTCACCTCCAAGCGCGGGGCCCTGGCGCGGCGCGGCGTGGACGTGTGCGGCCTGGGCGCGCACGTGGAGTTCACCATCGGCTCGGACGAATGCCCGCAGCACAAGCCCGACCCCGCGCCCATCCTCATGGGGTGCGAGCGCCTGGGCCTGGCCCCCGCCGAGTGCGCCTATGTGGGCGACAGCCCGTTCGACATTCAGGCCGGCAACGCCGCCGGCTGCCTCACCGTGGCCGCCATCTGGGGGATGTTCCCGGCTGAGGCGCTCATGGCGCAGGGGCCCGACGCTGTGGCGAGCGAGCCCTCCCAGGTGCCCGCGGCCTTGGGGCTGATGTAAGGCGATGGCGGGGGATTCGACGCGGCCCGGCATCTGCTACGGCGTGGGCGTGGGCCCGGGCGACCCCGAGCTCATGACGCTCAAGGCCGTGCGCGTGCTTGAGGGCTGCGATGTGGTGGCCGCCCCGCAGACGAGGCAGTCCTCGACGCTCGCCCTCGACATCGCGCGCGGCGCGGCCGACCTCTCCGGCAAAGAGACGCTGCTCCTGCCCTTCGCCATGTCGCGCGACGCCGGGCAGCGCGAGCGCATGCACGCCGAGGCCGTCGAGGCCATAGCGGCGCGCCTTGCCCGGGGCCTCGACGTCGCCTGCGTCACGCTGGGCGACGTGGGCGTGTTCTCGTCGTTTTCCTACCTGGCAGACGGCCTTCGTGCCAGGGGCTTCGAGGTGCGGGTCGTCCCGGGGGTCACGAGCTTCTCGGCCGTGTCGGCCCGCCTGGGCGAGGGCCTCACCGAGATGGACGAGCCACTCCATGTGATCCCGGCCGCGGCGTGTGCCGAAGAGCTCGACGACCTGCTCGACCTGCCCGGCACGAAGGTGCTCATGAAGCCGTGCGGCTCCCTGCCCCAGCTGGTGGAGGCCCTGCGCCGCCGCGGCGAGCTTGGGCGGGCGTCGCTCGTGGCGAACTGCGGCCTGCCCGACGAGCTCGTGTGCCGCGACCTGGGGACGTTCGATGCGCAGAAGAACCCCGGCTACTTCACGACGGTCGTGGTGAGGTAGCCGGGGCGCTTGTCCCTGCACGTATGGGGCGGGCTCGCCAAGGCGGTCCTGCGTGGCCGGGCGCGGGTCGCATCAGCGTCCCGCGAACAGCTCCTCAAGCATGGCGACGAGCTCCGCGTCGTCGGCCAGGCTGTCGGGCACCGGGCTCACGCCGCCCACCACCGCGGCCAGCTCGCGGTCGCCGAGCTGGCCGGACATCGCGGCGCGCCTGCGGCGTATCGCCTCGAAGGTGGAGGCCACGGCCGTGTCGTTGAGCCACAGGCCGAAGCCCTCGATCACGCGGCGCAGCTCCTCCACGGTGTTGCACGTGCTTGCCTGCTGCAGCAGCTCTCTGACGTCGGGGCGTTCCATGGAGGCTCCCTTCCTGGGGGTCTGTTGGGGTATGTGCTATGCTGCCAGCATACACGCGGCGTCGGGCTTTTGGTACCATGCAAGACGAAAGGCATATCGAAAGGAACGAATGCGATGAAAACTGAGGGGAAAATCGCCGAAGAGCCTATCGATGAGGGGACGCGTCCCGGCAGGGACGCGGCGGGGCAAGACCAGGCCGAGCTTGCGGCCATGGTGTCGATGGAAGCCGCCGTGGCAGCCTCGCGCGAGTTCGTCCATCGCTTCTGGAACGCCGACACCGCGGGCTGCGTGGCGATGCTGTCGCCTGACTTCTCCTGGGTCGGCGTGGAGGCCGACGACTTCGGCGGGGGAGCCGAGGCGTTCGCCCAGATGCACGGCCGCATGGCGGGGCCCGACGTGCGCGTCATCCTTATGGGCGAGGAATACCGCGCGATCCCCTCGGGGGGCACGCGCACCGTGGTGGTCGCCTGCCAATACCGCTGCTTCACCGGCCTGTCCTTCACGTCCACGTCGAGCCTGCGGCAGCGCGTCACCTTCGTGTGGCGCGCCCGTCCCGAGGGGCTGCGCCTCGTGCACTGCCACCTCTCCCAGCCGGTGTGCGGTCAGGACGCAGATGCCCAGCCTGCGGCGCAGGCGCCTTCGTTCAGCGCGGACCGCTATGCGATGACGCTTCTTCGAGACGGCGCCGACGAGCCCGTGGAGATCCGCGACGTCGATGGCGGCGTGCACTTCATCCGTCCGATCGACGTGCTCTACCTGGAGGCACGCAGGCAGTCCACGGTGGTCCACTGCGTCTCGGGGCAGTTCAGGCTGCGCGAGGGCATCGGCCGCGTCGTCGAGCGCGTCGACCCGCAGCGCACGGGCCTGTTCGTCTTCACGCACCGCAGCTTCTCGGTGAACTCGATGTACGTCACGTGCGTGGGGCGCGACACCGTGGAGATGTCCAACGGCGATGTGCTCTCGCTGTCTGTGCGGCGCCGCGACGAGGTGCTTGAGCAGATCGGACGTGTGCAAAAGGCCTGCTAAGGGCCTGGTGGAGGGCGCTGGGCGTCCTCTGGGTGCAAGGCTTGGTCTTGCCCTGGCCGCAAGCCCCTAGCCGCGCGTCGAGCGCATGAAAAAGGGGAACGCCCCGATGGGACGTTCCCCTTTTGGTGTCACATGCAGCCGAAGCTGGCAGGACTTAGGCCTGGGCCTGCTCCAGGCAGTCCTCGACGGCCGTGAAGATGGCCTTGGA
>CAVEWV010000168.1:0-5011 GCA_963619535.1 Acutalibacteraceae bacterium
CCAACCGTCTCCGGGTCGGCAGCGTCGCCTCTTGGCGGCGCGGGCTTTCGGGTCGTCGGCTGTCGGCAACAGTCCTCGGCGCCTCTTGGCGCCGGGCTATTTCTGCTGTGATAACCGGTCACGTCGCCTCCCTGCGGCACTGTTGAGCTGCGGCCGGTTTCCTGGCCCGCGGTCGCGCATCATCTGGGTTCCTTGTTATGTTTGCTGCCATTACCCGGCGTTTCGGGCGTCGAATGGCGCGCTTGCTTCCGCCGGATGATAAAATGCGAGGTTGTTTAGTTAGTTAAACCTTTATCGCCCGCGGCCGCCGGCCGCGCGCATGTTTTCGATTCGAGGTTTCGCATGGGTAGCGTCGAGCGCGCGGTCACGAGCGTCTTCAACGAGGACGCCTTCGAGCAGGGCATCATCGACCACCTCTGCACGGGCCTCGGCTACGAGCACCTTTACGGCCCCGACGTGCGACGCAGCTCCGACGCCTTCGACGACGCGTTCCTGCCCGACGTGATCGGCCCCGCCCTCGAGCGCGTCAACCCCGCGCTCGACCGCCGCGCCGTCGCCGGGGCCGTCGCCAAGCTCAAGGATATCGAGGGCGGCTCCCTCGTGGCCAAGAACCGCGTGTTCATGGACATGCTGCAGGGCGGCGTAGAGGTACGCTGGTTCGACGGCAAGGAGGACCGCACCGACATCGTGCAGCTGGTGGACTACGACGACCCCGGGCGCAACGAGTTCCACGTCGTGAACCAGTGGACCTACGTCGAGCGCGGCACTAACAAGCGCCCGGACGTCATCGTCTTCGTGAACGGCCTGCCGCTCGTCCTCTTCGAGCTGAAGAGCCCCGCCCGCGCGGAGGCGGACAACGCCGACGCCTACCAGCAGATTCAGAACTACAAGAAGCAGATCCCGGGGCTGTTCACCTACAACGCCTTCTGCGTGATCAGCGACATGCTGCACACCAAGGTCGGCACCATCACCGCGAACGAGTCGCGCTTCGTGGAGTGGAAGAGCTCTGACGGCGGCTACGAGGCCACCCAGTTCGCGGACTGGGAGACGCCGCTCGACGGCATGTTCCCGAAGGCCCGGCTTGTCGACATCCTGAAGAACTTCGTCCTGTTCTCGGGCGACGCCAAGATCCTCGCCGGCTACCACCAGTACTTCGCCGTGAACAAGGCGCTCGACAGCGTTCGCGAGGCCATCGGGGGCGACGGGCGCGGCGGCGTCTTCTGGCACACGCAGGGCTCAGGCAAATCGCTCTCGATGGTGTTTCTGGCCCACCTGCTCGAGGCGCGCCTGGACAGCCCCACCATCGTCGTCATCACCGACCGCAACGACCTCGACTCGCAGCTCTTCGCGCAGTTCGGAAGGTGCTCGGACTTCCTGCGGCAGGTGCCCGTGCAGGCGGCGAGCCGCGCCGACCTCGCCCATCAGATATCGAGCCGCCGCGCCAACGGCATCGTCTTCACCACCATGCAGAAGTTCGCGGAGGAGGAGAGCGCCCTTTCCGACCGCGAGAACGTCGTGGTGATGGTGGACGAGGCGCACCGCGGCCAGTACGGCTTCGAGGAGCGCTTCGACGCCGACGGCAAGAAGCACACCGGCACCGCCCTGCTCGTGCGCCGGGCCCTCCCCAACGCCACCTTCGTGGGCTTCACCGGCACGCCGATATCTGCCGAGGACCGCTCGACGCGCGAGGTGTTCGGCGACTACATCGACGTCTACGACATGACGCAGGCCGTGGAGGACGACGCCACGCGCCCCGTCTTCTACGAGAGCCGCGTGGTGGCCCTCAAGCTCGACCAGGGCATCCTGGCGAAGGTGGACGACGAGTACGAGCGACTGACCGAGGAGGCCAACGCCGAGACGATCGACGCGAGCAAGCGCGGCTTCGCCAACCTGGACGCCGTGCTGGGCGCCCCCGAGGTCATAGAGGCGCTCTGCGACGACATCGTGGACCACTACGAGCGCAACCGCGCGAACGAGCTGACCGGCAAGGCGATGATCGTGGCCTACTCGCGCCCGGCGGCCATGGCCATATACGAGCGCATCTGCGAGCTGCGCCCCGCCTGGAGGGACGAGGGCAAGCTCGGCGTCGTCATGACCATGGGCAACCAGAACCCGGAGTGGTGGTTCGACGTGGTGGGCAACAAGGCCCACATCAAGGAGATGGCGAAGCGCTTCAAGGACGATAGCGACCCGCTGAAGATCGTCATCGTCGTGGACATGTGGCTCACCGGCTTCGACGTGCCGAGCCTGGCCACCATGTACGTGTACAAGCCCATGCGCGGCTACAACCTTATGCAGGCCATCGCCCGCGTCAACCGCGTGTACAAGGACAAGGAGGGCGGCCTGGTCGTCGACTACGTGGGCATCGCCAACGCCCTCAAGCGTGCGATGCGCGACTACACCAAGCGCGACCAGAAGAACTACGGCGACATGGACATCGGCGAGACGGCCTACCCGAAGTTCCTGGAGAAGCTGGCCGTGTGCCGCGACAAGATGTTCGGCTACGACTACTCGGAGTTCATGACGACGGGCTCGGCCGCCAGGCGAAGCGAGCTCATCACCGGCGGCGTGAACCACGTGCTGGCCCCCGCCGACGAGGACGGCGCCCGCGAGTTCGTGGAGCAGGCCGGGATCATGCTGAAGGCCTACGGGCTGGCCAAGAGCCGCGCCACCGACGAGCAGCGCGTCGAGGCCGGCTACTTCCAGGTGGTGCGCGAGCTCATCGTGCAGCTGACCGAGCAGGGCGGCGGCACGGGCGGCGGCCCCGCCCCGAAGCTGACGCTCGCGCAGGTCAACGAGCGCATCACCGCGCTGCTCGAGCAGAACATCGTGCACTCCGACGGCGTGATCGACCTGTTCCGCGTCGAGGACGAGAGCGTGTCGGTCTTCGACCCGAGGTTCCTGGCGAACCTGACCCGCATGAAGGAGCGCAACCTGGCCTACGAGCTCCTTAAGAAGCTCATCGACGACCAGATCAAGGGCTACCGCAAGCGCAGCGTGACGCAGGCGCGCAAGTACTCCGAGCTCATGCAGGGCATGGTCAACGGCTACCTGAACGGGCAGCTCACGAACGCCGAGGTGTTCGAGGAGATGCTCAAGATGGCCGAGGAGATGATGGCCGAGAACGAGAAGGCCAAGGGGCTGGGGCTCACCGACGAGGAGTTCGCCTTCTACGAGGCGCTGACGCAACCGGCTGCCGTGGCCGACTTCTACAAGGGCAGAAACGACGAGCTGGTGGCCATCACGCAGGAGCTCGCCGCCAAGATGCGGGAGCTGCGCACCGTGGACTGGCAGAAGAAGCAGAGCGCGAGGGCCGCCATGCGCGTGGCCATCAAGCGGCTGCTCAAGCATCACAAGTACCCGCCCGAGGGCATGGAGTACGCTCTTTCCACCGTGATGGAGCAGTGCGAGCTGTGGGCGGACAACGAGGCATAAGGGATTGAGAGCGAATGGCAAAGGCTAAAGAGAAGAACACGGCGGAGATCGGCTTCGAGAAGCAGCTCTGGGACGCCGCCGACGTGCTGCGCGGCAACATGGACGCCGCCGACTACAAGAACGTGGTGCTGGGGCTCATCTTCCTGAAGTACCTCTCCGACCGCTTCGACGAGCGCTACCGCGAGCTGGTTGCGGAGGGCTACGGCGACGAGGAGGACCGCGACTGCTACCTTGAGCAGAACGTCTTCTTCGTGCCTGAGGAGGCGCGCTGGGCGAGCATCGCCAAGGAGGCCCACACGCCCGAGATCGGCCAGGTCATCGACAACGCCATGCGCGCCATCGAGCGCGAGAACGACGCGCTCAAGGAAGTGCTGCCCAAGAACTTCGCGCGCCCCGAGCTCGACAAGAGGCGCCTGGGCGAGGTGGTGGACCTGTTCACCAACGTGCAGATGTCCGACGGCGAGAGCGAGGTGGACCTGCTGGGCCGCGCCTACGAGTACTGCCTCTCGCAGTTCGCCTCCCTCGAGGGCAAGAACGCCGGAGAGTTCTACACCCCCTCCTGCATCGTGCGCACGCTGGTCGAGATCCTGCAGCCGTTCCACGGCCGCGTCTACGACCCCTGCTGCGGCAGCGGCGGCATGTTCGTGCAGTCGGCGGCCTTCGTGCGCCACCACGGCGGCAACGTTGTGCAGGACATCACCGTGTACGGCCAGGAGAGCAACCCCAACACCTGGAAGCTCGCCAAGATGAACCTGGGCATCCGCGGCATCGAGGCCGACCTGGGCAGCTACGCCGACACCTTCAGCGCCGACCAGCACAGGAACGAGAAGTTCGACTACGTGCTGGCCAACCCGCCCTTCAACCTTAAGAACTGGGGCGCCGAGGCGCTCGCCGAGGACCCGCGCTGGAAATACGGCACTCCGCCCGCCGGAAACGCGAACTTCGCCTGGATGCAGCACATGATCTGGCACCTGAACGACACCGGCAAGATCGGCCTGGTGCTCGCCAACGGCTCCCTCTCGAGCCAGACGAGCGGCGAGGGCGACATCCGCCGGGCGATCGTGGAGGACGACCTCGTCGAGGGCGTCGTGGCCATGCCGGGGCAGCTGTTCTACAGCACGGGCATCCCCGTGTGCCTGTGGATCCTGGACAAGAAGAAGGCGCAGCCCGGCAAGACCCTGTTCATCGACGCCCGTGAGATGGGCACCATGGTGAGCCGCAAGCTGCGCGAGTTCACCGACGAGGACATCGCTAAGGTGGCAGGTGCCTTCACGGCCTTCCGCAACGGCGAGCTCGAGCCGGAGAAGGGCTTTAGCGCCGTAGCCGACCTGGAAGAGATCGCCAAGCAGGACTTCATCCTGACCCCCGGACGCTACGTTGGCATCGCCGAGGCCGAGGACGACGGCGAGCCCTTCGAGGAGAAGATGTCGCGCCTGACCGGCGAGATCGCCAAGTGCTTCGAGGAGTCGAACCGCCTGCAGGAGCAGATCAAGAAGAACCTGGAGGCGATCGGGTATGGGTTGTAGGGTCACGCTCGGCGAGCTTTGCAGCTTCCATCGCGGGGCGAGCGTTCCTC
>CAVEWV010000169.1:0-4974 GCA_963619535.1 Acutalibacteraceae bacterium
GTCCAGGCCGTTCATGCGCCAGAACGTGGGGGTGTTGGCGAAGGCGGGCACGGCCGCCGCCAGCTTGCAGCTGGAGTCGGTCTGCTGCGAGAGCGTGGGCATGGCCGGGTTCAGGAAGCGCACGGAGACGTCCGTGGCCTCGCGGGCCTCGTCGAACGACGTGCCGCCCTCCACCGCCAGCGCCGCCGTGGCGACGTCGGCCAGGGCCGCCTTGCACTCGCGGATGAAGCCCTTGCACTTCAGGATGAGCGGCTCGTTCTCGGCGTAGATGGCCTGGGCGCTGCTCGGGTTGTCCGTGAGGACGCCAAGCTGCCCCACGTGCACGCCCGTGGCGGCGCTCATGCGCTTGCAGAGGTTCGCGAAGTGCTCGGTCATGGGCTGCATGGAGGGCTGCGTCAGCTGCCCGAACTGGGGCACCTGCCCGTCCATGTTGGGCGTCACCGCGAACAGCGACCCGATGTAGGCGCTCCACTTGCTCTGCGTCTCGAAGGTGTCCTCGTCGGCGCCCAGCAGGTACTTCTGGGTGCTCGCCGCGAAGGCGGCGGCGATCTCCTCGTTGACGTTGGCCCGCACCGCGCAGTCGATGAGCCAGCGCACCTCGGCGTTGATGCGGGAGTTGCCGAAGGGCCGGTCGTCGTCGGGGCTGTACGGCATCGCGAACACCGGGGCGCGGCCCATGGAGTGGGGCGAGTACTCCGCAGACCAGGCCCCGCCCTCGGGGCGGCGCAGGCGGATGAGGTCGGTGTCGGTCAGCACGTCCACCCACCTGGGCACCGACAGCGGCCTGCCCGCCGCGTCGCGGTCGAACTGCACCACGAACATGCCCGCGTCGGCCCTGTCCTCGACCTCGTTCCAGCGCGCCGAGCTGAGCGTGGGCGGGTAGGCGCTCACGCGCGCCGTCCCGTCGGCGTTGGAGGTCACCACCCACAGCGCGAAGCAGTACTTCAGCGCCGACGTGGTGGCCCTGCCCACGCGCGAGAGCATGGCGTTTCGCCTCGACACGCGGGCCAGCGCCTGGGCGGCCAGGGCGTCGTCGGGCGCGGCGAAGCCGTCGAACTGCACGTGGTCGCGCATGACCTCGACGGCCTTGTAGCCCCACCCGCACGCGGCCTCCAGGCCCTCGGCCACCCACGCCGCGCCGCCGGCCACGGACCACTCGTGCCAGGCGGCCGTGGGGTCGCGGCCCGCGCGGGCGGCGGCGCGGGTGCGCCTGAAGACGTCGCCGAAGACGGAGGGGCCGGGCGGGGTGCCGGTGTAAATGAACTGCCTGTTGCCGTGCGGGGCGGCCGCCAGGGTGGGCACGATGGCCTCGACCTGCTCGTCGTTGAGCGCCTGGGCCTCGTCGAACACCACCACGTCCACGGTGTAGCCTCGAGCCGCGTTCTTGGAGCGGGCGGAGAACTCCACGCCCCCGCCGTTGCTCAGCTCTATGGCCTCCTGGCCGTTGGTGCGGCGGATGAACTTCACCTGCTCCGCCAGCTCGGGGTGGCGCCGCCCGTCCTCGAAAAACGACGCCGGGCGCAGGAACGCCTTGCGGGCCGTCTTGACCTCGTGGGCCGTGTGCAGGATGCGCTCCCCCGTGGTCAGCATGCCGTAGAGCTCGCGGGCCTCCAGCAGGGCGTTCTTGCCGTTCTGGCGGGGCACCGCCAGGCCGCAGGAGGTGGCGGAGTACTGGTCGCCGGCGTCGCGGCCCAGCCACGAGTCGAGCACCAGGCGCTGCCAGGGGTCCAGGTCGTAGCCGTAGGCGGCCACCAGCTCGGCGGCGTCGGCGCCGTCGGTGTACGCGCGGGCCGGCTCAACCCTGACCGGCGGCTCTTGCCTTCCGGTCGCGGCGTCCCTGGATGACCTCAAGGGCGGTCGCCTTCCTCTCCGGCCCGGCGGCGGGCGCGGCCCGCCCGCCGAGCTGCCTGTCGAGCGCGCGTATCTCGGCGCTGGCGGCCTTGAGCGTCGCTATCTGCGGGAAGGCCCTCAGGTCCCCCGCGCCCGTGGTGTACGCGGTCTGCCCGCCGAAGCCCTCCAGCTCCTCGGCGGCCCGGTCGCACACCTTGTGCCAGCGGCACAGAAGCGCCAGCGTCGGCGCGTCGGCCTGCGCGAGGTCGCGCCCGGCCGCCAGCTCGTCCCACTTCGCCGACATGTACCCGTCCGACTCCACGCCGGGCGGCTTGACGATGCCCACGGCTTGCCCCCAAACGAAAAAAGCCGCCCCGAGGGACGGCCGTCGCAGCTTCCTAGAGCGCCCCCGTGGAGTCCCTTCTTCGGGCTTAGAGGAAACGATTAGTCATACTCCACGTAAAACGTATCGCTTTTCCCTATCTCGTCGTACCTGTCGTCAATTGACTTGCCGTCCAGAATCGGGGCGGTTACCAGGCTTTCGAATGACTCGAATGGGCCGAAGAGCGGCCTGGGCTTCCTCTCCGTCAGGTGGTCGACGGCATCCATGAGATACCAGCGCCATTGGCCGTCCTCCTTCGCCCTCGCGCGGTCGAACATATAGTCGCGGCCGTCGTAGGAAATGAGCGCGTTGTCGAACTCGTCCCTGACGAACTCATAGAACTGGCTTTTTTCGAACGGCTTGCATTCCTTCAGGATTCTTCTCATCAGCCAACGCCACCGTACCTTCTGACATATGCCCGGTCAGTCCGCCGGCTCGGGGGAAAGCGGCGTCAGCGCCCCGTCCGGGGCCACCGCGTACCCGCCCAGCTCCCTGCCGAGGCGCGGCAGGGCGGACACGAAGTTCAGGCACCTGCCTGTCGCCTTCTCGACCGCGACCATGCCGCAGTCCGCGTCGACCTCCTCGGGCGGGTTGTCGATGAAGACGAAGAAGTTCTCGTAATCGTTGAGCACGTCGGGCTCTCCGACGCACCCCCTGGCCAGCCCCAGCGCCTCATCGTATGTGACCATGTCAGCCCCTCGCCTTCGCCAACGACTTCTTCGCGCGCTCCGAGAAGCGCAGGTTGTCCGTTCTGACCAGCCTCACGGTGGACGTGTTCGCCGCGCCGAGGTACTGGTTGATGTTCACGCGGTCGCCGGTCTGGGCGTCCACATAGTGGATTTTACCGCCGCGGTTCTCCGCGTTGAAGACGTGGCCCGACCGGGAGTTCTTCCAGCCGACGCGCACGATGGCGCGCGAGCCGTCGCCCCAGGCCTGCATCTGCGACTTCATACGCGACTTCGCCCCGTCGACGGTGCCCGCGCCGGCCATGACGGACTTCGCCCCCTGGAACGCGCCCATCCACCGCCCGTTGCCACCGGCCGTCGACTGCGGGAGCACGTCCCCGGCGTACGTCGGCTGGGCCATGACGTCGTACCCGCGCCTGCGGGCCTCGTAGGCCACGACGCAGCGCTGGCAGTTCCAGGAGTACTCCGAGTAATCCTCCGAATAGTACGGGTTCGCGCCCCCGTACGCCCTCGTCATCGACATCGGCGCGCCCTTCGCCCCGAGCGCCTCCTTGAGGCTCCCGGCCACCCTGGTGCCGAGCGCGCTCCTCTGGAATTTCGGCTGCGCCCCCCTCATCGACAGGGGCGAGCTGCTACCCCTTCCGCCCATTGGCCATCCTCTCCGTGACGCCGTTCCTGTACCTCACGACCTCGCACGCGCCGAAGTCGAACCCGACGTCGCCGCCGTAGAGCAGCACACGGGCGGGCTCCAGCCTGTCCATGGCGCGCCGCATGCCGTCGCGCCATGGACAGGGCGTCGGGCGAGGACTTCACGCCCACCGTGGACACGGCCACCGTGGAGCGCCTCGGCACGCCCTTGAAGCAGAAGCGGTAGCTGTCGGGCTGCGCCCAGCCGAGCGTGGGCGCCGCGGTCGACCGGGCGCCCCGCTTGTCGGCGGCGAGGGCGGACAGGGTGTAGTTAAAGCCCTGCTGCGCGCCCGGGCGGGCGGCGGCGGGAACCAGGGCGCGGGCATTGTTGCGGGCGTTTCGCGAGCCAGACATGAACGGGCAGGCCGAATCTGTCGGCTTTACAACACACGCCCTCGGCAAGATGTGCGTGAACCGCGGTTACCTCGACGCAAACATGGCGGCCCAATCTCATCCCCGGCCCGACTCATCCTTCGTCAGGGCCGCCAGGGGCACCTCACGCCAGCCTGCCGTTGCAAAATCCCCACGTCTCAGCGATGAGGGCGCCATCCTCGAGGCATTCACGAATCACGCACCTCGTCGCCTCTGACGAGTCGACGGCGCACGAGTCATCATCGAGGTAGACAATCTCCGAATAATCGCCACCGGATGGCGTTGGTTCGTCGATGCGCTCTGCGTTAGCCACCAGGCCCCCTTGAGATACGCCAGGATGTTTGGGCCTACGGAACAAACGCCTCTCGCTGTAGATGATGCCCTTTGGCCGACCCGATAATATCCAACTTGTCTATGTCTGTGATTTCTTCCAAGATGGGTCCTCAAAAGCAGGCACCGCCGTCTTGAAAGGGGTTCTCATGCTTGCAGCCTATGAGTTCGAATTCTTCGAGGACGAAGGGTGGGTCCTCGCCATCCCCTTTGGCCTCGAGGGCGGCACCCAGGGAAGGGACATGACCGAGGTGGCCCTCATGGTGGCCGACTGGCTCAGAGGCGAATTGGAGCACGCCTTGACGGCAGGCGACGAGCTGCCCGCGCCAACCTTCGGCAACGCCCCAGAGCATGGCGGCGTGGTGGAAGTCGTGGCGCTGGAGACGCCCGCTCAGGCAGGGATAGCCCTGTCCTCATACGTTTTCGATGCCCTCCTGACCCCTGCGGAAGAGGGCGGCTACAGCGCGGAGATCCCCGCCCTATCAGGCTGTTTCACCTGCGGAAACGACTTCCTTGAGGCAGTCTCCATGGCCATCGACGCAGCGCGCACGTGGGTGGCAAGCGCGCTGCGCCACGGCGAGACCGTCCCCGCATACCGGCGCGAGGAGGCACCCACGGGGTCGGAGCACGCCCTCATTGCCTTCGACGCCGACGCCTCGTGGATTGCAGACACCCGATAGCGAGCGC
>CAVEWV010000170.1:0-4960 GCA_963619535.1 Acutalibacteraceae bacterium
GATCGAACGCAAGGGGAAAACGCGCGAGCACAGCCTCGGCGAGCACGGCCTTAAGCTCCTCAATGCTGCCACAGCGCCGCCTCTCGTCCCCTCGGGTGACCTCGAAGGGACCTTGCACCACGGAGGATTTCCAGGCGCTCAGTATTTGGTCGGCATTGCGCTTCTGGTTGTCCGCCTGGTTTGAGTCTTTGTTTCGCCAATACTGCTCGTTGGCGGAGAAGGCCGCCCACTCGCCGAAGCGCTCGACGCCCAGCATGTTGCCGGACGTGTCGATGAAGACGATGCCGCGATAGGGCTCCTTGGAGGCCTCGTCCCGTATGAACTTCCGCAGCCGGACCTGCTCCTCGTCGTTGCGGGCAAAGCAGAGAACGGCCTGAAGATGGTAGTCGGGGTCTGTGCCGGCAGCGGAGTTGGCGACCTTCCTCACATCATCGGCGGTTGCGACGCTCGTCTTGAAGCGCATGCGCAGCGCCACAGACAGCCCGCCCTCGACGGCGTCTTGGAACTTCGCGTCCTCGACGAGGCGCTTCGTTTTTGTCTCTGCCAGCTTTTGCTGCTTAAACTCATCGATCTGGACCTGGTCGCCCGACACCGCGGACGCCGCGAACTCATTGCCGTCTGCGGTGGGGCTGATATAGAGAATCTTGCGCTGCTTGACGAGCATGTTGTTTGCGATCGTGACAGCGCGACCGTTCTCGAGCGAGCTGTCGCCCTGGAAGGCCAGGTTGATGTTCTTCTCCGTAGGCCGCAGTATCGCGACGCTGTTGTTGAGCTTCTGGCTGATGGCCTGCATCATCAGGATGGTCTTGAGGACGCGGCGCTCCTCCGTGTTGAGCTCTCGCTCGTGGCTCGGGTAGGTGTCGAGCGTGGCGGCCACGATGAAGTCCAGGTTGCTCCTGCCGCTTTGCGAGGTGAACTCGTCGGTGCCCTTCTCATAGAAGAAGTTCCAGAGGAAGTCGATGGTCAGGATAGGATCCTCGTCCTCGGGCCCGTGCGTCTTTATGAACCATTGGAACGCCTGTAGGTCGTCGGCGTCGGCGGAGTTGATGAAGTTGAACATGCTGCGCTGATTGGAGGCAAACGTCGTCGAGATGTGCTTAAGCAGCAGCGCGGCCATGGGGTGAAGGGGAAGCAGGCGCTTCAGGGTCTTATCCGAAATGCCCCCCACCTCGGCAAGGACCGCCTCCCTCGCCTTGGGCATGCGACTGTTGAGGTCCTCCGAATACTCCTCCCACTCGCTCCTTCCCGCCGGCTTCACCGTGAGGGCGTGGCCGATGAGGTCGAAGGCGACAGAATCGGGCATCTCGATGCTGCAATGGGTAAAGCGGTCGCGCACGATCCTGAACGCCTGGTCGCCCTCGCTTCCGAGCAGGCCCGCCATGTGTGTGACGATTACCAGGTAGAACGGCTTCTCACTGGAAAGCTCCGCCAACTTTTGAAATTCGTCGAGAGCGGTGCGGTTGTTCTTGAAGAACGAGGAGAACTCGTCCCACACAAACACGAGGGAGTTGATCCGGTTGGCCTCGATGACCTCGGAGATCCATGCGGTCAGGTCCTCCATGCCGAGCTTGAACATGGAGATGCCCGACGCCTTGCCAACGGCCAGGATGTCGCCGATCAGCCCGGATGCGTCCTGGCCATGGTTGTTGAGCTGGGCAAGGATGTCGTCTACCGACTTCCCCGCAAGGCTGCCCCTACCCCGATGTTCCGGCTTGCCCGCAAATATCTCGAACACCTGTCGGTTTTCGGCATCGGATAGCCAGGCGGCGATCCTGCCGCGAATCGTCGTGTTACCGCGCGGGTCGAGCCCCGCCTTCTCCAGCGCCTCGGTGACGCTGTCAAAGACCGCCACGATAAAGTCTTGGATCGAGTTCAGCCCCGACCCGTAGCGATATGCCGTGACGATCCTGCCGCGCTTCGAGGCGAGGAGCTTGGCGCGCAGGTCATGCCTGTCCTTCAGCGCATCATAGGCGTCGAAGTAGGCGTTGAAGTCCTTCTCGGAGCAATCGAGCAGGTTCTTGAGCGTCCAGGCCACGCGCGACTTGCCTGTTCCGTAGGCACCCTCGATCCAGATGCCCTTCTTTTTGGTGTTGTCCTCCCGTGCAAGCATGCGCTGCGTGTCTTCCAGAAGGCCCACGAACGTCTTGTGGGGGAAGGTCTTGTCCCAACGCGTCTTGGGGTCTTTGATAGAGTTCGGGTTGATCTCGGGGTAGTACCCGCTGTCGACCTCGAAATAATCGCTGTACTTCTTCATCGTCGCGCCCCCTAATCCGCAAACAGGGCAAGGACGTCCTGGGGCGTCTTGTCCTCACGCAGTTGAATCTTCTCCAGGTCATGGGTGAACGTCGCGTACAGGAAGTCGGGATACCGCACCGACAAACCGCGCGCGACGCGCTCGAGCTCGTCGGCTGCGCAACCGAACAGCCTGGACAGGGAGACGCCCTCAGCGCCGGTCGCGCCATCCATCAGGTTTGAAAGGCTGAACTGGCAATAGCCCTCGGCCTGGGCAAACCGATACATCGCATACAGGACCACCCGGTCGTCGTGCAGGGCAATCTTGCCCCGTGAGAGCGCCTCGATGGACTTGCCCTTGGTCTGCACGCACCCAAAGCCCAAGGCCGTTCCCAAAGGAAGGTCGCACAGGCGGCCGAACGCCCTCACGACCGAACCCGCGTCGCGGGCGCTCAGCCCCTCCTCTTGCAGCTTTTCTTCCACATAGGCACTCGGCAGGCACTCCCCGACCGCCATGTTGTCCACATACCAGCGAATCTGGGGATTGGCATAGACGAGGTTCACAAGAATCAAGCCCCAGGTGGTTTGGGAGTCCCATCCAAGCGCCTTGGTGAGACGCATGAAGTCGGTGGTGCGGTACCCGCTGGACTTCTCCTTCTCTGCCAGGCCCGCCTCGACAAGGAAGCGCCTGAATATCGGAATCTGCTTGGGGCCCAGGGCGTTGTCCTCAAAGAAGGCGTCACCCCGCTCGTAGAAATCCTGAACCCAACCAGGCTTGGGTGCGTGATCGGCATACGAGTTCAGACTTTTCTTCATGACCCTTCCTCCGTTTTTTGGCAATTGCAGGGAGTGATACAACAGGCAGCCTTCGTCGATGGCACGGCATTGGCCGCATTGAACGCACGAGTCGGCCACGCGCAGACCGTCCTCGGTAAAGCTGATACACCCATGCGGGCAGTTGGCCTCGCACACCCGGCACGCACGGCAGTAGGCCACCTTGTGGAAGACCTGCTTGAGCTGGCGTGCCGCGGGCGTCTTGTCGAGTTCTGAGGGAAAGCTGGCAACAAGCGCCTCCCCCTCGCGCTCGACGCGTAGGGAAAGCGGCACGTTGGGCACGGTCTTTATCCACTCCGTCCAGGGCGTGCGGGGACATGGCACGGTTATGACAAAACGCAAGCCCTTGACCTGCTCGCCGTAGTTCGAGGCGTTGCCCCTGATATCGCGCCCGTTGCGCCGCCCGATCCACCCACCGTTGGATATGTAGGTGTCGATGGAGTCGTCCTCTATCACCTCGCGGATGACATCGGTAAATTGCTTTACTTCCTCGCCGTAAGCAGCGCGCCTGAAATAATCGGACTTCCCGCCGCTCATGGGGCACAGCAGGCATCCCGCGCGCGAGTTGCCCTTCTTGTAGGCATCGTTTATGACAAGCCCCCTGGCGAAGATGTAGAGCCAGACCTCGGCGGACGACCAATCGAGCAGGGGGTTGAGCGAATGCTGCCCGCGCTGCTTCTTGCCGTAGCTCTCATATTCGTACGTCGATCGCCTCAGGCTCTCCTGCGCACGGACGCCGACAAAGTCGGCGCCCACATACTCGTCCTTGCCGACGAGCTCGCGCAGCATGATGGTCTGCGGGGCGGCCTTGTGGACCGTGCAGCACCAACGCAGCGTGCTCGACGGGGGGCCGAACAGCCGCCATGAATCCATGGGATCGAAATGGCTGCGCGCGCGGTAGAACCCCACGCCGTCCTCACGGCACCGACGCTCGACCTCCTCCACAGCCCGATAGGTATCGGGAAACTCCATCCCTGTGTCCCCGAACACGACCACGAACGCACTGCACGGAAGGGCGCGGCGCACAAGTTCCAGCATCACGATGCTGTCCTTGCCTCCCGAGAAGGCCACGTGGAAGCAGTCGAGACGGTCCTTGTATTTGACGTAGTAGTCATAGATGCGCTTGACGGTCATCTGCTCCAGTATCGAGAGGAGCGTCCGGTTCTTCTCAAGCATCGCGGGGATGTCGACGGGCTCGAGCAGCGTCCCCTCCGGCAGGACCGGCGCCGTCGAGCCATCAGGGCGTGCCTCTCCCTGCACAAGCTCGAGAACAGGGGCTTCGCTCAGCGAGCCGCCTTTGATCTTTGCGACCTTCTGACCCCGATAGTAGTAGTTGTTCGCCTCGGACCACAGGTAGGGCACCTCGTCCTGGTCGTCAAAACGCCAGTGCCGGTCCATGCCGAGCAGGCGCATCTCGGGCGCAAAGACGGGCCGGGGCTCCCCGGACAGCTGCACAGTGCGGTCGTTGAGAAGAACGCCGCCAGTTTGAGGGTCGTAAGTGTAATCGTACACGCTGGTGTTCCCTATCTTTCTAACCTATTGCAGATCCCGCAGCGAGCGGGCGCGAGCCGCGGCCTCTCGTGTGACCTTTGCCCGCCGTGCGACAAACCCCTGCTCGACGAGGTAGTCACTGGCCGCCTTGTCGTCGTCCAGGGGAATCCCGCTGTCCGCAAGCACACGGGCCAAAAGGTCGGCGTGATTGGCAAACCGCATCGCCTTGGGGTACAAAGCGCCGACGCTGGCGTCGCGCACAGGGTCGCCGCCAAGCTGATAGCGTCCGCTGAAACGGTGCACGTAGCTCCCGAGCAGGAAAAGGTTCCAGGGGCGCCCGGCATCGGGAAACGAGGTAAAGCTTGTGACCGACTTGAGGGGCACGATGCCGTCGCCCACAAAC
>CAVEWV010000171.1:0-4948 GCA_963619535.1 Acutalibacteraceae bacterium
GAGCTTGGCTGCGATGGCGTCCTTGACGGCGTCGAACTCGGGGAGCTCCTCGAGCTCGCGCAGGTTGAGCTTGGCCCATTCGGGCGCGGCGCCGGCGGCTTCCTTGCCCCCGGGCCTCCCGCCCCCTCGCGCGGCGTCGCCGGCCGCGTTCCTGAGCGCCATGGCCATGCGCGCGGCGCTTCCCGCCATGGCCTCCTTGCCGGCCTGCTGGCCGATGTCCATCATCCAGTCGAAGAGCTTCTCGCCGGACTCGTCCCCGAAATCGCTCGGCATCGCTGGTCCTCCTTTCGCCGCTGGGACGATTCGTCCCAGTTCCCGCTAACGCTTTCTCCTGAAGGGGCGGACCTGCTCGGGCAGGTCCTCCGAGGACACGAGGAAGTACTCCGTGACGTCGATCCCGAAGATGTAGGAGATCTTGATCAGCTCGACCCCGGACACGGCGATCTCGCCCCTGAGCTTCTTGCCGACGCTGCTGTCGCTCAGCTCTATGCGCCTGGCGAGCTCGGCGGTGGACATCCCGCACTTCTCCTTGGTCTCGTTTATGATGCCCAGGAACTGCTTCTCGATCGGGTCTTGCTTCCTCATCGCTTCCTCCATCACTCGCGGCTGCGAGCCGTTGCAGCCGCGGCCCCTTCAGGCCCGGTGATTGAGGGGAGGTTACCGTTGCGCTTCGCGTTTGCGTCTAAATCCGTCACCTGGTGACGGAAATCCGTCGTCTCGTGACGGATTCGGGGCGCAACTCGGCCGTCGGGTTTGCGGCAGGGCGAGCTCGCGCCTTAAAACAGATACGGCTCGACTTTACGGAAAGCGAGGCGATTAAGGGGTCCGTTTTCGTGACAAGGGGCTGATCAGGGGCGCGTTCAGGCGGGAATCGGGCGCGAGCGGCTCGAGTGCGGGGCCGGCTGGGACAATTTGTCCCAGTCGCATGGCTAGCCGGGATCGAGGTGCGCATCCCGGTAGGCGATGTAGTCGGACATCGCGGCGGTCTTCTCCTCGAATCCCCTGGAGACGTCCCACACCGCCGCCCAGAGCTCTCGCGCCCTCGGGTCGGATTCCCGCCAGCCGGCCTCGCGCTTGCGCTCGAGCTCCTCGGCGGCCTCGCGTTCGGCCTCGGCCTTCCTGGCGGACCGCTCGCGCCTCATGCGGGCCTTGTCGGCCTCGCGCTTGGCCAGCGCCGCCTCGAGGCTCAGCCCCGCGATCGGCTTCCTGGGCCTGAGCCAGGTGGACAGCGTCGCTATGAAGCGCTGCTCGGTGCCGGCGTTCTCCTGCTGGGTCACGTAGCGGCGGTACGACTTCGCGAGGAACTCCTCGTCGGCGTCCGCGGACTCCAGCGTCTCGCCCCAGAGCCGCCAGGCCTTCTCCTTGGCGCATTGGGACGCCTTGGAGCGCGGGACCTTCTCCCAGGCGCCCTCGAAGGCGTCGCTCGTCTCCGGCCCTCCGTCCTCCTTGCCGCTAGCGAGGCTGGTCGGATGGTTGGATGGATGGTTATTCGTAATCTCTGGGTAGTCTTTGTATATGTCTGTCGGATTTTCGCCATACCTATGGCGGAATTTCGTCATAGGGGTGCCCGGATGGGCATCGCCCCCGTCATAGCTATGGCGTTTTTCCGTCATAGGGTCTAAGGCGCCTGGATCCTCCGGCTCGGGGTACGTGAGCTCGAAGATCCGCGCCGGGTCGATGGCGATGAACATGACGTTTCCCACGACGCCGGTGGCGCACTCGACGTTGCGGAGCACCCTCCTCACGGCGCCGAGCTCCTCGAGCCTCACGACGGCGTCCTTGGCCTGGCGCTTGCTGATGCCGAAGTGCTCGGAGAGCTGCTCGTAGCTGCGCTGCAGGTAGTCGGCCGAGAACCGCTTCTGGTACGCGACGACGTCGCCGGTGAACTCGTCGCGCACCTCGCGCGGGCGGTACCAGTAGAGGATGTCGGCCAGGATGTTGATGGCGGTGAGGTCCGCCTTGCCCGCGGGCGTCGTTATGGTCTTGTACCAGGCGGCGGGTATCACGTTGCCGGTGACCGCCATGGTGGCCACGGCGTCGACGGCGGCGTTGCCGGTGAGCTTTCGCGGGATCATCTCTTGTCCCTCTTGAACATGCCCTTGGTGCACGCCCTGCGGCGCCTTGGCCTGCGGCTCTTTGCGTCCGCCACGGCCTCGACCTCCTCGGGCGCGAGCGGGATCTGGCGCATCTCGGGCGTCATGGTGGCGGCGAGCTCGGAGGTCTCGATCTCCTCCAGGGTGGAGCCCTCCGCATCCTCGTCTATGGTCGCGCCCTGCGCGGCCATCTGCGCGAGCACGTCGAGCAGGGCGCCCGACAGGTCGGCGAGCCTCGCGTTCACCTCGTCGCCTCCGGCGAGCCTCTCGAGCTCGTCGGCGACGCGCCTCGCCTGGATGGCGAGCGACTTCTGCACGCGGGCGGTGGCCACCACGGTGATCTCCGCGCCCTCGAGCCTGCTCATGATGAACTCCTGCTTGGTCTTGCCGCTCATGGCCGCCAGCTGGTTGACCCGCTCGTTCTCCTCGTCGGAGACGCGGAACGCCACGGTCTTGTCGCGCCAGCGCCCCTCGCCATCGAGGCTCTTAACGCTCATGGCCGTCGCCCCTCGCTCCCATGAGGGCGTCGAGCACGTCTGCCATGTTGCGCTGCTGGTTGGGGAAGAGGTGCGCGTAGCGGTAGGTGATGTGGACGCTCTCGTGGCCCATTCGTTCTGCGATGGCCACCGCGGTGAACCCGAGGTTGATGAGCAGCGACACGTGGCTGTGGCGCAGGTCGTGGACCCTTATCTCCTTGACGCCGGCGAGCCTCGCCGCCGTCTTGAGGGTGCTGTTGAGCGCGTACTTCGTGAACGGGAAGAGCCTCTCGTCATCGGCGGCCTCCCATTCCATCTCCATGTACTCCTCGAGCTCCTGGGAGAGGAACCTCGGCATGGCGACCACGCGCTCGGACTTCTTGGTCTTGGGCTTGCCGATGATGTCGCGCCCCTCGAGGCGCGTGTAGGACTTGGTGACGCTGATCGTCCTGTTGGCGGTGTCCACGTCCTTGGGCGTGAGCGCCAGGAGCTCGCCCTCGCGCAGGCCGCACCAGTAGAGGATCTCGTAGGCGTAGAACATCTCGGGCCGGTCGACGACCTGCTCGGAGAAGCGCAGGTACTCGTCGGTCGTCCAGAACTTCATCTCCTTGCCCTGCTTTCGGCCCACGCGCCCGGTCTTCTGCAGAGGGTTCGACGGCAGCCCGTAGTGCTTGACCGCGTGGTTGAGTATCGCGGAGAGCTGGTTCTCGACAGTCCTGATGTAGGTCTCGGATAGCTTCCTGCCGTTCTCGTCTTTGGCCTTGAGGAGCTCGTTCTGCCAGTCCATGACGTCTCGCGAGGTGATGTCGACAAGGCGCATCTCGCCGAAGAACGGCACGAGCTTCCCGTCGATCATGTGCTGCTTGGAATGCCAGGTGGTCTCGCGCAGTCTGGGCTTCACGTCCTCTTCGTACACCTTCGCGAACTGCTCGAAGGTCATGCTCGTGGACCTCGACTCGTTGGCCAGGAAGTCGCGCTCCCAGTTGAGCGCGTCGGACTTCGACTTGAAGCCGCGCTTGGTGGAGTCGACGGTCCTGCCGTCGCGGTTGGTGTAGTGGAGCTTCACGATCCAGGTGCCGCGCTTCTCGTCCTTCCTAACGCTCATCGCCGGACCTGCCCTCCAGCCCGCTCAGGTCGATCTCGCTTATGGGGCCGAAGAGGCGCTCGTGGTAGTAGCTGCGGTTGGTCCTGCCCCTCATGGTGATGCAGCCCATCTCGTCGAGCTCCTTGTTGAGGGTCCTCACGATCTTGTAGGCGTGCTGCATGCTGCACTCCAGGTCCTCCGCGATCTCCTTGGCTGTTATCAATCGGCTGTCCATGGTATCCTCCTGTCTATTGATACAAAAACGTATCAGTCATACGAACAAGATAACTGATACACTTTCGTATCAACAAGAGGAAATTTCCGGGAATCGCCGAAGCACACATTCGGTATTACAGGTCAGGAGGCCAGATGGGCATCGGAGAGAAGATCCACCGCATGCGAAACGACCGCGGCTACACCGCCGACCAGTTCGCCGAGATGCTCGGGATCTCGGCCGTGTCGCTGCGCAAGTACGAGTACGGCGAGCGCACGCCCAAGGGCCCCATGGTGGAGGAGATAGCCCGCTGCCTGGAGGTCGACCCCGCCTCGCTCAGGGCCGACTGGGGCAGCGACGCCAACGACGCGGTGCACGTGCTCTTCGATCTGGAGGAGGCGTTCTGCCTGGAGCCCGTCAAGGTGGGCGACGCCGTGGTCCTGGCGCTCCCGGAGGATGCGTCGGATGAGGACCAGGAGATCTTGGCGAAGGCGCTGCGGGACTGGCACAGGGCCAAGCGCGACCTGGACGAGGGCGAGATGGGGCGCGGCGAGTACGTGGCCTGGAAGGACTCCTTCAAGGCCTAGCCGCAAGATCGGGGCGCGCATCAAGAGCGGCGCCAAGGAAGGCGCGAGCAGCTAAGCGTGCGCATGCCCAACGCCTCCGGCTGCGTAGCGGATAAGGAGAAACGAGGAATCGTGAGCAGCTTCCGTGGATTCGAGAAAACGCATCTGAAGCCCCAAAGCCTGCTCTCGCTGGCTCTGGCGCTGCTGCTGTCCATCTCGCTGCTGCCGGGATGCTCTTCCTCCGCCGCCGTCGACACCGGGTCCCAGCAGGCGGCAACCGGGCAGGCCCAGCAGGCCGATGAGCAAGGAGCTGAAACCCAGGGGCAGGCAGCCGATGAGCCGCAGCCGGAGGCGGCGGCAGCCTTCGACCTTTCCAGCGTCCCTGCCTACTCGGGCAGCCCCTACGTGGAGCTCTACGGCAACCAGCCGCAGTTCAGCGACGCGGACAAGGCGCGCGGGGGCTTCGAGGAGTACAGCCCGCTCGACTCGCTGGGGCGCTGCGGGGCGGCCTTCGC
>CAVEWV010000172.1:0-4879 GCA_963619535.1 Acutalibacteraceae bacterium
GCATACGTGACCGCAACGTGCTTGGGTTCGACCCCGACATGGTGACCACCTACAACGACAGCGACGTGCGCGAGGTCGTAGCCCTTGACAAGGCGAAGATGAAAGGGGTCTTTGAGCTCGGAAAAGATCCCAAGAAGGACGAGGTCTTCTATTACTGGATGGACACCGCCCCCATGGCCGGCAAGTTTGATGAGCACGGAAAACGCGTCGAGGGGGTGGAGGACTTGCTGCCGGAGTCGCAGTACGCCTTCAATTCCAACCACGTGGACAAGGTGGTGGAGGACATCGTGAGGCGCTTCCCGGTGTTGAGCCACGCCAACAAGTTCCACGCCATATTCGCGACCAGCTCCATCCCGGAGGCCATCAACTACTACCGCCTCCTCAAGGAGCGCGCCCCGCAGCTCAAGTGCACCGCGCTCTTCGACCCGAACATCGACAACAACGGTAACGCCTTGATGAAGGAAGACGCCCTGATGGAGATAATCGGCGACTACAACGAGGCTTACGGCAAGGACTACACCATCCCTACCTGGGCCAACATGAAGAAGGACATCTCCGCGCGCCTTGCCCACAAGAAGCCCTACCTCAATATCGACACCCAGCGCGACGAGCGAATCGATATCCTCATCGTGGTGGACCAGATGCTTACCGGCTTCGACTCCAAGTGGGTGAACACGCTCTATCTCGACAAGGAACTGAGGTACGAGGGCCTCATCCAGGCGTTCAGCCGCACGAACCGCCTGTTCGGGCATGAGAAGCCTTTCGGCTCGATTCGTTACTACCGCAGGCCCCACACCATGAGGGCCAACATCGAAGCGGCGGTGGCGCTGTACTCCGGGGAGCGGCCGCCTGAGCTGTTTGTGCAGAAGCTCCCCCAGAACATCCTGGGCATGGATACCAGGCTTGAGGAGATACGGGCCGTCTTCGGGGCCGCGGGCGTGCGCGACCTTTCGCGCCTGCCCGGTTCCGTCGAGGCATGCAAGAAGTTCGCCAAGGAGTTCGTCGAGCTCAACGGCTTCCTCGAGGCTGCAAAGGTGCAGGGCTTCTCGTGGGAGCAGCGAATGTACTCGTTTGTAGACGAGCAGGGCAAGCAGAGCAACGTCGAGCCCGAGATTGACGAGCGGACGTATCTGATTCTTGCCCAGCGCTACAAGGAGCTGTTCGAAAAACCCGGCCCCGGCACAGAACCCGGCACAGGGCCCGACGACGCTCCCTACGAGCTGGTGGGGCACTTGAGCACGATAGATACCGGGCTCATCGACGCCGCCTACATGGACGCAAACTTTACCAAGTGGCTCAAGGCGCTGGATGTCGGCGGCAAGGAGCTGGTGAGCGCGTGGGAGGAGCTCCACCGCCTGTTCGCGACGCTCTCCCGCCAAGAGCAGGATTTGGCGGAGCTGTTCTTGCATGACGTGGAGCGCGGCGACGTGAAGCCCGAGGCCGGCATGACCCTGCGCGACTACATCAACTCGTATGCCCGACGCGAAAAAGACGCCCAGCTTGACGCCCTGCACGAGGCCCTCGGTGTCGACCTAGCCCAGTTGCGCGAGCTCATGGGCCTGGACCTGAACGAGAGAAACCTCAACGAGTACGGGCGCTTCGACAAGCTCAAGGCTTCCGTGGACAAGGCGCGCGCAAAGGCGTACTTCGAGGTTGTCGAAGGCAAGCCCGTCACGCCCTTCAAGGTGAACGCAAAGGCCGCCGACCTCCTCAAGCGCTTCGTGCTCGCAGGCGGCTTTGACCTGGAAGGCAAGTAGGTACCGGCGAGCTGGGCGGCGTTGCGGCCGGGCAGTCCCATAAGTGTGCGAGGCGGGCCGGACGTCAGACAATGGCGCCCGGCCCGCCTCGCCGGCCTGCATCAGCGTAAGCGGTTGGTATGTTGCTGCTACGAAAGCGCCGACAGGGAGCGCATGACTATGTCGACGTCTTGGTTCTCAAGCTCTCGGATGATGTGGAGGTAGGTCTCCTGCGTCGTGGTCATACTCGCATGGCCGAGCCTTCGCGAGACGCTGGCGATTGAGACGCCGGCAAACAGCAAGAGGGATGCGTGCGTGTGACGCAGGCCGTGGACCGATATCACCGGCACCCCCGCGTTTTGGCAATGCCGCGCCAGCACGTCGTTTGCGGTGGAGTTGTAGACCTTGCCATCGACAAAGATGGGCTTTGTGGCCGGAAGGTTCTTGAGTAGCCCCGCGAACTGCATCACGAGTTGCCAGTCGAGCTGCACCTTTCGCACCGATGAGGCGTTCTTGGTCGGTACAAACCCGGTGCCTCGCTTGTAATCCCAGGTCTTGTTCACGCTCAGGGTTTGGCGGGTGAAGTCGAAGTCTTCGGGCGTGAGCCCCAGCGCCTCGGAGAACCTGAGCCCCGTCTTGGCGATGAGCAGGATGAGCCAGTCGAGCGTGGCCCTCTCGCCCAGGTCGAGGTCGGCCAGCATGGCGTGGAGCTCGAACTGGTTGAGATACTTGATCTTTTTCGCGCGGGGCTGCTTGCCCTTGATTATGACCTTGCGCGTGGGGTCCTTGGGAATCAGGCCGTCGTCTACGGCGTCGAGGATCGCCCCCTTCAGCTGGTGGTGGAAGTCCATGGTGGTCTGGCGCTCGTGGCTCTCGGCGTACTCGTTGATGAGCTGCTGGTACGTCACCCTGTTCAGGTCGCGCAGCTCAAGCGTGGGGACGAGCTTGTCGAGCCAGGCCTGCGTGAGGCGATACTTGCCCATCGTCACCTCTCGAATGGCGCCCTCCTTGTAAACCTTCACCCACTGCCGGTAGTAGTCGCAGAACAGGATTCCATCGTGTGAAGCTGTCATCGTGCCTCTCCTTGGGTATGAAGCGCGCTTACGCTGATGAAGGGTGATGAGGGAGTCGAGGGCTACCAAAAATGCCCCGATTTCTTTTTGCTCGGCAAGAGATGGTGTAGGAATTGTCTCTCGGAGAAGATCAGAAGGAACAAGATCGTGCATCATCGTTGATGCCTTAGTCGATCTAATCAACGGTTGTCCCATTAGCTTCTCGTTATTAATTGCGTATCGCCAGTAATTGATATCAAACGGGCCACGGGGTCTGAGTACAGTGAATATGTGAGAAACTATGCCATCACCGATGTAATTTTCAACAAACCGACCATGCGCGAACTCTTCGTTTGAATGTCCCTCGAAGGCAATATCACCAAGGCGCATGACATTGTACGTGCGAAGATATTGGTCGTCCGCAATGTAGACATATGCATTGAAATGCATATTTGCAACAGAGATTATCGAGTCCCTGCCAAAACTCAAGTCATTCTTTTCTGCTACTGGGGAATACAGGTCCCCCAACTTACGCTGTTCCCAAGGGGCAGCGAAACCCTTGAAGCGTACCTCGGGGAACTTCTCGCCCGGCTTGGGGAACATCTTGTCCAGCATCGCCTTCTTCAGCTGGGCAAGCTTCTCATGCTTACGCTGATGAAGGGTGATGAGGGAGTCGAGATTGGAGAAGAAGGATCCGACGAGGTTCTGTTCGGCAAGGGTGGGAATTGGAATGTTGACTTTGGCGAGGGAGTCGGAGCTGACTCTCATGACTTTGACGCCGTGCGCTGCGGAGGCTTTCTGTTCGTAGAGGCCTGGCGTCTCGAAGAAGCTTGTCAGAAAAACAGGGTCCCCCTCATATGCAAGGGCAAAGCTGTCGTCATGGTAGGCTACCTGCCCGTTTCCCATCCATGCCACTGCCTTGCACACATCTTCGACGTTCTCACTTGTTGTCGCTACAATCACGTCGCCCGGATTTGCGAACCGCAGTGATTTCTTCATCGAGGGGTTTACTTGCGATATGGACTCGGTTGCCACCGGTCCGTAGCTCGTGTAAATCTCGCCGTAGTGGATGCACGGGATACCCTCGGATTCGACGTAGTCGGCGGCGGTGAAACGCTCGCCGCGGGTTATTGTCGCGACCTCCCCCAACTTACGCTGTTCCCAAGCGGATGAGATGGCGTCCGATTGTGTGGTCAAGCCCCAGAGTTCGGGTATGTGTGTACTCATGGAATTGCATAAAGGGGTGTTTTGGCGGGGTAGCCGGGGGCGCGGAGGGCCATGTTTCTGCCTCGGGGGCACTCTCCGACGCGGAGAAGCATTCCATAGCCACGCCGCTTGCCCCTTAGCAGTAGAACGAGAGAGCCTCCCCGGTGGCCTCGCACCAGCGCTGGCAGATATACTCGTGGTTGGCGGAGACAAACTGCTCGATATCGCGAAGATCGCGCGCGGGGATGTCCCCCTGGTTGTGCGCGAGGACGCACCCGCCCGAGCGGGTCAGCCAGATCTTGGTGGCATTCTTCGTGGGCCGTTTGACGGCGACGTGGACATGGACGGGCTCCCCGTTCTCGCCGGTCCAGAAGAAAAGCAAGTAGGGGCCTATGCGAAAGAGGCTAGGCATACTGCCTGCCCCCCTCATAGGCAAACCGCATGATGAGCGGGGCGTTGTTATGGACGAAGGTGTCCAGATTGGCAAGGTCGGCCTCGTCGAACCCGTCGATGTCGGTCCACGTATAGGCCGGCAGCAGGCACTTGGCGGTGTCGAAGCCCCAGTCCCTCGGGCGCTCTATGACGACTAAGACCGTGTTGTCGTCGCGCACATTGGAATATGAGACCTGGGTGTCATCGTCAAAGCGAACATATTCCCACATAAAAGCCCCTTTTCTAACGTTGGACTTCCTTAAAGATCACGCTGTGGCCAACGGAGCTTGCAACGTCGGCAAGGGCCTGCCTGCGCCCCTCGCCGACGTTGCGATCAACATAGGCCTAGACGAACATCTTGTCGAGCATCGCTTTCTTGACGTTGCGGAGCAGTTCCAGCTTACGCTGATGAAGGGTGATGAGGGAGTCGAGATTGGAGAAGAAGGATCCGAC
>CAVEWV010000173.1:0-4826 GCA_963619535.1 Acutalibacteraceae bacterium
AGCAGGAGCAGCAGCGTCACCCAAGCCATCGCCACCCCCGACGCGCATGTTCCTATCACGACGAGCCACGCGCCGCCCCATGACCACCCGACAAGCACGAGCGCCTGACTCGCCATCACAAGGATGGCCGAGCCCGCGGTGAGAGGGAAGGGCCTCAACAGATCCGACCTGCGCATGCCGACGACCCACAGTGTGAGAAACGTCGCCATGCCCACAAGGCACGACATGTCGCGGGCCGCGACGACACCCGTCGGACCCTCTGCCTCACCGGGCCCGGTCCCCAGCGCGCCGTTAAAAAACAGGTTAGAGGCAAAGACAAGCGTGCAGGCCGCCAGGCATCGCCAAAAGAGCTCCCGCCCCGTTGGGATGGGACGGCCCTGCACCTCACGTGACGGCATACCGCGCATGCTCCCCCCTCCGATCGCCGCAGCGTCAACGTGGGGATTGTATAGCACGCGACAACGGATTGTTACGGGAACTACCAGGCGTTTTGCAAGTCAATACCAGCGGGGTGGGGCCTTGGCGGCACGCCGGCGGCTAACGTTGCACCCGCCTTGGCACCCCGTGCGGCACACGCACACGGCATTGCCTTGCGCACATCCCGATAACGTACAAAGGAAGGGAATATACCATGGATCGTCGAAGCTTCGTCACCGGTTCCGCCCTCGGGTCGCTTGGCCTGGCCGGCGCCGGCCTGCTCGGCTCGGCCGGCATCGCACTGGCCGAGGAGACGGCGGGGGCCGATGTCGCCAGCGCCTCCGCCAACCCCGCCTGGCTGGGCGAGGAGCCCCAGATTGCCGCCGACCAGATCGTCGCAACCTACGCCTGCGACATCCTCATCGTGGGCGGCGCGGGCAACGGCGGCCTGGCCGCCGCCGCGACCGCGAGCGACCTGGGCCTCAACTACATCGCCTGCGACAAGGCCCTCTCCGTAACTGAGACGCGCGAGTACCTGGGCGCCGTGAACAGCGTGTACAGCTCCGAGCTGGGCGAGATGGACAAGACCAAGCTCATGAACGAGATCAGCCGCTATGCGAGCGGCAAGTGCGACCGCGACCTCATCAAGCTCTGGCTCGACAACTCCGCCGAGATGATCGATTGGGTCGACCCGCTGCTTCAGGCCGCCGGCAAGGCCTGCTCGGTGGCCGACCCCGGCGACCACGCCACCGGCGGCACCGACTACGTCGTCCCCGTCTGCGAGCACAGCTGGCCCGTGCCTTATGTGCCGCCCACGCGCAACGACGTGCTCTACGCCCACATCCAAGAGCAGGGCGACGACATCTGGTTCGGCTACGAGCTGGTGCGCCTCGTGCACGAGGACGGCAAGGTGAGCGGCGGCATCTTCAAGTGCGACGACGGCTACGTGCAGATCGACGCCCCCTACACCATCCTCGCCTGCGGCGGCTACCCGGCCAACCCCGAGATGATGCAGGCCCTGCAGCCCGACACCTGCAAGGTCGTGACCGCCGCCAGCTACAACGCCTTCTGCGACGGCAGCGGCATCAAGGCCGGCATCTGGGCGGGCGGCGCCAAGCAGACCGACCCCACGCCCATGATCTTCGACCGCGGCGCGGTGCTCGCCGGGGTGGATGCGGGCTACGTGGGCCAGGGCGCCGACGCGACGCTGCCCGGCACCATCTTCCAGCTCAACATCGGCAGCCAGCCCTTCCTCAAGGTCAACCGCGAGGGCAAGCGCTTCGCCAACGAGTCCACGCCCTACGACAACATGCTCTTCGCCACGGGCCGCCAGCCCGGAGGCGTGTTCTGCCAGGTATTCGACGCCAACGCGCCCGAGGACATCAAGCGCTTCATGATGATCGGTTGCGCGAGCTACACCCGCATGATGATGGAGCAGGGCATGCCCCTGGACGACTTCATCGCCATGGACGGCGGCAGCGAGGTCATGATGAAGGCCGACACCCTCGACGAGCTGGCCGACAAGCTGGGCTTTGAGGGCGACGCCAAGACCGATTTCCTGGCCACGTGCGAGCGCTACAACGAGCTGTACGACGTCCAGGCCGACACCGATTACGGCAAGGAGGCCTACCGCCTCTCCGAGCTGCGCCACGCCCCCTTCTACGGCTGCTGGTACGGCGCGAGCCTGCTCACCACGCTCGACGGCCTGCAAATCAACGCCAAGATGCAGGTGCTCGACGCCGACTACCAGCCCGTCGAGGGCCTCTACGCCATCGGCGACTGCTCGGGCGGCTTCTTCTGCACCAACTACCCCGAGTACTTCCCGGGCCTGGCAGCCGGCCGTACGGTGACCGAGGGGCGTCAGCTCGTGATGCAGATCTCCTCGTCGGAGAGCTATGTGGCCACCGAGAAGACCGCCGTGAAGCCCTCGGGCGAGGTGGACCTCTCCAACCTGGCCGACGGCACCTACACGGGCACCGGCGCGGGCATGGGCGGCCACATCAACGTGACGATTGAGATTTCCGGCGGCACCATCTCGGTCGCCGACATCTCGCCCAACAACGAGACGCAGGGCATCGGCGGTTACGAGGCCATCGAGGACGGCACCTACGCCGCGCAGGTCGAGGCCGCCCAGTCTGCCGACATCGACGGCGTGGCCGGCGCCACGGTGACGAGCAAGGCCATCGAGCAGGCCGTCAAGGCCGCTCTCAAGCAGGCCGCGAAGTAACGCAGCGGGTTCCGTCTCGCCGCGCAGAGCCGTATGCACCCCAGCGCGCGTCGGCCCTGCGCGGCGGTCGGTTTTCGGCGCCCGCCTGAGAGGGGGGTTGGGCAGAAAAGCTACCCGCCCGCCTCCCGGCCCTTGTAGGGAACATCCGACCGACAAGCCATCTACCAGGCAAATGACGAAAAGGCTACGTCCCTTTTCGTCATTCGTTTCGGGCGGGTAAACGATCGGGCGGCGTAACGGGGGCGCAACGCGAGGGGCGCAAGGTGGCCGCATGCATGGCCGCACGACCGCGCAGCCCGCGTGGGAGGCGACCCGACAGGCAGGGGTGAGCACCATGGAGCCTATGAGCAACGCCGATTATCTGACCAGGGTCCAGCACGCCGACGAGCTGGCCGCGCTCAAGGAGGCGAAGAAGGCAAGCGGCCTCACCTTCGCCGAGCTCGCCGAGAAGGTGGGCGTCAACAAGGTGTGGCTCGCCTCGGCCTTCGACGGGCAGCAGTACGTGCCCGAGGAGTACTGCGACAAGCTCGCCAAGGCGCTGGGCGTCCCCGCCGCCCAGACCGCCTTCTTGGCCGACCACCCCTACAAGGGCAACACCGACCCGATCCTCTACCGTCTGCACGAGGTCATCGACACCTACGGCCCGGCCATCAAGAGCATCATCCACGAGCAGGGCGGCAACGCCATCATGAGCGCCATCGACTTCGGACTGGACTGTAACGTAATCACAGACGCCGAAGGGAACCACCGCGTGGTCATCACCCTCGACGGCAAGCTGCTGCCCTACGCCAAGAAGGGGCAGTATCCCTGGTAGAGCGGCGAGTCGCTCTAGCGTGAGATATCGTTACGTTTCCATGTAAGGCCGGGTTCTTCTCATCTGAGGGAGCCCGGCCTTCTGCATGGCCGGTAGGATACGAAAGCCGCGGGGCACGCGTCTCACCGTGGGACACATGGCACGCGCGGGCCCACGCGATTGGGCCGCAAAGGCCTGTGATGTCGGGGGCAAACCTGCGAGCATGGCAGCATAACCTGCCGCCAGCAAGCAAAGGAGCGTGCTATGGGCATCCTCGACAAGCTCTTTGAGAAGAAGACCTGCGACATCTGCGGGGGCGAGATCGGCCTCATGGGCAACCGCAAGCTGGCCGACGGCAACCTGTGCAAGGAGTGCGCCTCCAGGCTCTCCCCGCTCTTTGACGAGCGCCGCCACAGCACCGTCGAGCAGATTCGCGCCCAGCTCGCCTACCGCGCCGAGAACGAGGCGCGCGTCGCCGCATTCAACCCCACGCGCACCTTCGGCGCGCGCACCAAGCTGCTCATGGACGACGACATGCGCGCCCTCATCGTGACGACATCGTCGCGTTGGCGCGACATCAACCCCGACGTCGTCGACTTCAGCCAGGTGACGGGCTGCGCGGCCGAGGTGCGCGAGACCAAGACCGAGATCTGGGACGAGGGCCCCGACGGCAAGCGCGTGCACTTCGACCCGCCGCGCTACGACGTGGACTACGACATCTGGGTCGTGGTGAACGTGAACAGCCCCTACTTCGACGAGATCGCCTTCAAGGTAAACGACGCCCGGCTGGAGCGCCGCGACTCAGACGCCTACCGCGCCGCCGCGCACGAGGCCGACGCCATCCGCGACGCCCTGGCGCAGGCCTGGGAGGAAGACCACGCGGGCGCCGACGACGGGGGCGCCTTCGGCAGGCGCCTGGCCGACATCGAGCGGGAGCGCCGGCGCGACGCGGCCGACGCCATGGCGGCGCACCTCGCCGCGGGCGGCCCTCGCCCGGGCATGCGTCCCCCAGCGCCGGGGGCAAACCCGGGTCCGCGGGCGGGCATGCCCGACGGCGGCCCGCGTGTGCGGCCTGCGGACCCGGGCGCGTCCCCGCACGCGAACCCGCAGGCGCGGCCTGCCGACCCGCATCCCCGCCCAGGCCAGCACCCCGCGCCGATGTCCCGAGGCGTCGACACCTGGTTCTGCCCTGCATGCGGCGCACGCTGCACGGAGCGGTTCTGCCCCGCGTGCGGCCACGCCAAGCCATAGCATCCGAGGTAGCGATGAACGAGTCGCTTCCCCGCACACCAGCGCAACAACGGTGCAGGTAAAGACCCTGCGCAACTGGGGCGGCACGGCTTAATCGTCGTTTCCCCGGCAGGTCCCCGGCAGCTATCGCCGGCCAGG
>CAVEWV010000174.1:0-4788 GCA_963619535.1 Acutalibacteraceae bacterium
GCGATGGGGGTCACGGGGGCCAGCAGCGAGCGCGTGGCGCGGCACCTCGCAAGCAGGTTCTTCTGCATCATGCCCACCTCCACGGTGTACTGCGCGGGGCAAACCTACCGGGGCAAGGCCGACGAGGTGCGCCAGGTGGAGGAGTTCCTGGCGAGCAGGGGCGTCGGCCGGCTTGAGCTGGTGGTCTCGTCGTCGCTGGGGGCCGACCTGGCCTGCGCCTTCCTCGCGAAGACCGCACTGCCCGTGGGCCACGCCTTCTTCGACGGCGGACAGTTCGCCCAGATCGGCCCGGCCGCACGGCGCGCCATGACGCCGCTGCTCTACCTGGCCATCAAGAGCCTCTGGTGGTCGCGCGGCGACACGCTCAAGCGCATCATGTGGTGCGACGACGATGCCATCAAGCACTACTTCATGGACGCGGGACGCGCGCTCACGTACGCAAACCTGCGCCGCCAGCTCTCCGACAGCCTGCTCGACGAGCCCTTCCCCGCCCTGCCGGCGGACCTGCAGGAGCGCTCCTTCTGGGAGTTCGGCAGCGCCGAGGAGCACTTCAAGTACCGCGGCGCCGTCATGGCCGCCTGGCCGCACGGCAACTTCCCGGTGTTCGAGGGCCACAACCACATGCAGTTCCAGATTCGCGACCCAAAGGGCTTCGCCGCCATGCTCGCCACGATAGTCGATGAGGGCCGCCTGCCCGAACTCGCGTTCCTGCGGCAAGGGTAGCCCGGTACAGACCAGCCCGCGCGACGCATGCGACGGGTCGCCGTCAGGTGCCGTTTCCTCTTGAAGCGCCGACCGCTGTGCTACCCTGGGACATCCGCACACGAACGGGAAGGCGTGGGTAGATGTTGGACAAGGCGTGGGCCGAGCTGAAGCCTTGGCATCTGGGGTTTGCATGCTACATACCTCTGCTTTGGGCATTCAGGCGCATCTCCCTGCCGTTGCCGCAGGCGCTGGGTGCCCTGGTGTCGCCCGCCCTGTGCATAACCTGCCTCTGCGCCGGCATGGCCGTCGGCCTCGTCGGCGCTGGCGGTGCGGCGCTCGTTGGCCGCGCCGCGACGCAGACCCGATATGCGCGGCTGGGACTTGTAGGCGGCACCGTGGGCCTTGTGGCCATGGCGACCGCCGTGCTCCCCGAGTCCACAGGCGCGGTGTTCTCGCTGCCCTTCCCCTCGGCGTGGCTCGTCGTCGCAGGGTATGGATGCATCGGGTTCACGTTGGCCACGTATTTGCTGGGCTGGCTCAACGCCCTGCGTGGCGTCTCCGCGCCGGTCGTGCTCTGCCTCACGGCCGTGTGCATCCTGCTGGGGAATCTCTCGCAGATACCCATGCACACCGTCTCGAACCCGTTGACACTCAACGCCCTACTCATCATCTTCAACGTGGTCTGCGGGGTATCGCTCCTGCACGCGCGCCCCGCCGATGCGCGCCCCGCTGAGACCGTCGAGTCAAAAGAGCGCCCGGACATCGTCTCCGTGCTGCGTCAAAGCTGCTCGTCTGCCGGCTTTGGCCTCATGCTTTGCTGCTTTGCCTGGGGAGTCATAGCCCTACCCCCCGCGCGCTACATCGACGACTTCACCGTGACCGGGCTGTTGACGTTCTTCCTGGGCGACCTCGTGGGCCTGCTCGTCATAGCCTGGGCCGCGCGCCAGCTGGGAAGCCGGGCCACCTATGAGGAGGCGCGCCAGCGCATGTTCTTCCTCCTGCCCATCTTCGCCGTCGCGATGGTGTGTTTCGCGTTTGCGCGGATGCTCGACGCCTCGGGCTTTTTGCGCGGTTTTCTTTCTGTCTGCTACAACGTAGGCCTTATCGGGTTCGGCTCGCTCTTCATTGCGACGACGGCCCTGCGGTGTCGCGAGAAACTCCTCTCCACCGGGCTTGCCACGGCGCCGTTTGTGCTCGCTTGCGTGCTGGTGTACGTGGCAGGCGCGGTTGCCTACGCGCTCTTGGGGAACAACGCCATGTACCTGGAGGTGATGCTCGTGCTGGCATACATGCTCTGCCTCATGGGCATAACGGCACGCCGGGCCTCGCTCAACGACGTCGAGCTGCTTGGGAGGCGGGTCGCCGCAATCTCTCTCGCCGGCGGCCTGACTGAGCGAGAGCGCGAGGTGCTCGTACTTCTGGCAGACAGCTACACGGCCGAGGCTATCGCCGAGCACCTGCACGTGTCGCTCGCCACGGTCCGCTCGCACAAGAAGCATATCTACACCAAGCTGGACGTGCACAAGACCGAGGACCTGATACGCCTGATCCGCAACGCCTGAGACAGACGCCCCGCGCGCGTATCCCGCCTCAGCCAACGGCGTCCCTCCACCAGAAAGGGGGTCCCGCGCCCATCGCGCGAAACCCCCTCGGCCCTCTCGCCTTATCGCCTTAGGCTACCGGGTCAAGCCCGCAGATGACCCGCGCCGCACGGCGCCCCGAGCTGACGGCGCCGGAAATGTTGCCGCCCACGTTGTAGACGTAGGGGTACTCGCAGCCCATCTCACCCGCCTCGTACAGGCGCGGGATGGGGTTACCGTCGATGTCGAGCACCTCGCAGTCGGCACTGCGCACAGGGCCGCCCTGCGTGTTGTACATGCAAGCGTACACGCGCGCCACGTAGAAGGGCGGCTCGAGCTTCTCGAGGTCGAACGCCTCGCGCGCCACGAAATCGTCCTCGTGCCCGGGCTGGGAGATGAGCTCGCAGAACTCGTTGATGGCCTTGCCGCGGTTGAAGAGCGGGTCGTCGTTGGCCTCGGCGCACTGGTTGTAGTAGTCGAGCGTACCGTCAACCAGAGACACGTCCACACCGAGGACCTGGGCGATCTCCTCATGGGTGTCGCAGCGCACGTACAGGCCGGCCTCGATCGCCTCCTGAGCGTTGGTCACAACCCCCTCGACGGGCTTTTTACGCGCGAAGCAGGTGCCCGAGGGCATGGCGCCACCAGCGTCCACCTCGCCCTGCGTGAAGATGGCCCAGCACACCGTGGGATGTGGGAAGTCAATCTGGGCGCCGTTGCTGTACACCTTGCCGTGGCGGATGTTGTGGTCGAAGGAGAGGTCCTCGTCGATGAAGCGCTGACAGCGGCCGTCGACGTAGATGTACTGCTTCGTCTTGAACACGAACATGGTGCGGGCGTCCACCTCGTCGCTCACGAGGCAGCGCGTGCCCAGGTTGCAGCCGCTCATGTTGTTCATGTGCCACAGCTTGGCCCCGAGGCGCTGCGCCATGAGGATGCCGTCGCCCCGGTTGTACCAGGAGCCCTTGCCCACCATGTTGTTGCACCCCGTGGGGTTGTACATGGCGAGCATCTCCTTGTTGTGCTCGAAGCCACCGCAAGCGAGAAGGACTCCCTTGTTGGCCTTGAAGCAGCGGCCGTCCTCGACCTTGACGCCCGTCACCTCTCCCTCGGCGCCCGTGATGAGTTCGACGCCACGAGCCTCGTAGCACGTCTTCACACCCAGCTCGTCATACTTGGCCGCGATGCAGCCCCACGTGGTCCCGTTGCCGCACGAGTACGACGGGCACTCGTCGGCGCGCGCCATGAAGGGAAACTCGCCGCACTCGTCGAAGTAGTTACCTTCGAGCTTGGTGTCGAAGTTCTCGTCGAGCCACGCCACGTTCTGGCAGATCTCCTCGGCCCAGGTCTGCATGACGTCCTGCGGCACCTCGTAACCCTGGTTCAGCGCCGTCTGGTACTCGATCGCCGCGTCCACGCTGTTGGGGCAGAATACGACGCCGCCCGTGGCGCTGGAGTTGCCACCGCGCAGGTCATACGGCGCAGCCTCCAGCACCAGGCAGCTGCCCAGTCCCTCCATACAGATGGTGCAGGCGGCGGTCATGCCCGCCACGCCCATGCCCAGGATGACGACGTCCGCCTCGTCGGCCCACTCGACCTCGGGCGCATCCGCCAGGGCCTTGCCCGCGACGCACGCCAGGCTCGACCCTGCGATCGCGGCGCCGGCGATGAGGTTGCGCCTACTGATGTTCGTGCTCATGACGATTCCTTTCATCTGTGGGATTTACGAACGCCCGCATCGGCGCTAGGAGGCTTGCCCCGTGACCGTGCGGCGCCAACAACCCTAACCGCACCGTCCGGCAAGCGTCATGCCCAAAGATGATGAAACCGCTGATAGACGACTCACACCGCGCATGCCCACTTTGGGGTAGGCGGCCGGATGGCGCTGGGGGGCAGACCCAGTTCAAACAGGCCTGCGGCGTGTCCCCCATGCAGTGGCGCGAGGACCATCGGGCCTGATGGAGACGGGGCGCGGGGCTACCGGTTGGAACGTGCAATCCGCATAGATTTTCAAGGAACCCTGCCCCGCCCGGGCAAATGAACTTGCTTGAAGCGGCATCAACGTGGCATAGGAGAATCGGTGGCTTTATTGCTACCTCCAAGCGCCAGGGGCTTATCCTCTGGCATTTTTTGCCCCGAGGGAGGGATGAGAAGGCCAGGTGATATGGCACCCATGTCTGGACAGCAAAATCGGTTTTGAGAGTGGGCCCGCGTCCCTGTCCTTGGCCGTCTAGGCAGCCGTCGGGCCCGAATGACACCGGCCCTCCGGCGTCCCACAGCCCAAAGACCCGCGTGGTCTTGCCGAGTTGCGCTGGTCCACGCGCTGGGCGACGGGCCTCCGAGGCCCGGGCGGGGTCGGGTGCTCGTCGGTGCGCAGCCGTTCGCCTTTCAGACCCCCGGACCACCCCTCGACGACGCCCGCCCGGCCTTTCCGCCCGTGCCCTGCACGGCGCGCCTTCCCTTCGGCGGCCCCTCGTGCCGCGCGGGGCCGAACGCCGGTCCC
>CAVEWV010000175.1:0-4686 GCA_963619535.1 Acutalibacteraceae bacterium
CATGGCGGCCTTCTGCCCGCCCGCCACAGGGGCCAGCGCCCCGGCCTCGCAGAGCGCCTTGGGCGCCACGTAAGCCACGGCCTCGTCCACCACGCCGGCCTCGAAGGCGCCGGCCAGCAGGTGCGCCCCGCCCTCGAGCAGCACCGAGTCCACCCCGCGTGCGCCCAGCTCCCCCATGAGGTCAGGCAGGCTCACGTGCCCCTCGGCATCGGCCGCAAGCTCGACCACCTCGACGCCAAGCGCGCGCAGTGCCTGGGCCTTCGCGTCGTCGGCGCCCTCAAGGCACGCCACGAGCACAGGGGCCTCGCCAGCCGCCGCCGAGCGCACGAGGGCGCACGCCGGGTCGATGGAGAGGCGCGAGTCGCACACCACGCGCAGCGGGTCGCGCCCGCCCTCAAGCCGGCAGGTCAGCAGCGGGTCGTCGGCCCGCACGGTGCCGATACCCACAAGCACGGCGGCCAGGCGGTTGCGCAGGGCATGGGCGTCGCGGCGCGACTCCTGCCCGCTCACCCAGCGGGAGTCCCCGTTGGCGCAGGCGATGCGCCCGTCGGCCGTCATGGCCCACTTGGCCACAACATACGGGCGCCTCGTCGTGATGTAGCGGAAAAACACCTGGTTGATGGCATCGCACTCATCACGCAGGAAGTCCTGCACCACCTCGACGCCCGCGGCTTCCAGACGCGCCGCGCCCCGGCCGCTCACGAGCGGGTTGGGGTCGCGCGAGCCCACCACGACGCGCGCCACGCCCGCCGCGAGCAGAGCGTCGGCACAGGGCGGCTGCTTGCCCTGGTGGCTGCAGGGCTCAAGCGTCACGTACACGCAGGCCCCGCGGGGGTCCTCGCCGCGCCGGGCGCAGTCGTCCAGGGCGTTGCGCTCGGCATGGGCCTGCCCATAGCAGGCGTGCCAGCCTTCGCCGATGACGCGCCCCTCACGCACGATCACGGCCCCCACCAGGGGGTTCGGGTTCGTGCGGCCCACGCCGCGCGCGGCTAGGGCAAGCGCCCTGCGCATGAAGGCCTCGTCTTGCTCCCCCTGTGTTCCCCACTCGTTGCGTGCCATCACAACCCTTTTCCGCGCGAGGGCAGGAGCGAGGCGGCCTTCCAGGGCAAACAAAAAGCCCGCCGGGCACCTGCCGACGGGCTTTGCTGGATTTGACGAAATGCGTTGAATGGCGGAAGAGGTAGACCCCTCCCGTCGCCATAAAACGTCATTCGCTGCTCTTCCATCCGGACTGTAACCGTTGGCCCTGGGTTCGCACCAGATCCTGCCCCTATTGGGGCTCGCGGGCTCGCGGGATTGCTCCCGATCACCGCCAGTGAGGGATTGCACCTCGCCCTGAACAGATGACTATGTTGGCGCGTATCCTATGCCTATCGCCCATAGGTGCGCAAGAGGGAATTTGACCAATTTTGTAATCGATTTATTTGATAACTCTCGTCGCGCCTGTTGCCACACCCGTCCAGCCCCGGCAGCCCCTAGCCCATGGCGGCGCGGCCGATTCGCCCCTCCCATCCTTCCCCCGCCCATGCGCCCATGCGCCCGCGAATGCTATAGTTGCCCGTTGCCGCCGCCAGCCGCAGCGGCGCCACCACACTCGCAGACGCGCGACAGGAGCATGCAGATGAACAAGAGCATCGAGGCCCCCGAGACGTCCGGCGCACAGGCGCGCGAGCAGTTCGGCTCGCGCATCGGCTTTCTCTTCGCCGCCGCCGGCTGTGCCATCGGCCTGGGCAACATATGGCGTTTCCCCTACATCGTGGGGCAGTACGGGGGCTCGGCCTTCGTGATCCTCTACCTGGTGTTCCTCCTCATCTTCTCGCTGCCCATCCTCATCTTCGAGCTCTCAGTGGGCCGCGGCAGCCGCAAAGGCATCGCCCGCTCGTTCGACGTGCTCGAGCCCAAGGGCCGCAAGTGGCACTGGGCAAAGTGGCTCGGCCTTGTGGGCAGTTACCTGCTCATGATGTTCTACGCCGCCGTGGCCGGCTGGATGCTCGACTACACGGTGAAGAGCGCCCTGGGGACGTTCTCGGGCATCGACGCCTCCCAGGTTGCGGGCGTCTTCAACGACATGCTCACAAACCCCGGCGAGATGGTGTTCTTCCTCGCCCTGGTGGTGCTGTTCGGGGCGCTCGTCACGAGCTTGGGCCTCAAGCGCGGCATCGAGCGCGTGAGCAAGGTGCTCATGTCGGCGCTCTTCGTCCTGCTCATCCTGCTCGTGATCCGCGCCGTCACCCTGTCGGGCGCGCCCGAGGGCCTCGCCTTCTACCTGCGTCCCGACTTCGCGGGCCTGCTCGCCTCGGGCCCCGACGAGCTGCGCGAGGCGGTGTTCGCGGCCATGGGCCAGGCCTTCTTCACCCTGGGCGTGGGCGTGGGCTCGATGGGCGTCTTCGGCAGCTACATGAGCCCGGAGCGCTCCATCACCGGCGAGTCGGTGCGCATCGCCGTGCTCGACACCCTCGTGGCCCTCATGGCCGGCCTCATCATCTTCCCCACGTGCTTCACCTTCGGCGTCCAACCCGACAGCGGCCCGGGCCTGGTGTTCATCACCCTGCCCGCCGTGTTCCAGCAGATGCCGCTGGGCCAGCTCTGGTCCACGCTCTTCTTCCTCTTCATGAGCTTCGCGGCCCTCTCAACCGTGGTCACGGTGTTCGAGAACATCATGGCCTTCAGCATCGACCAGTGGGGCGTCTCGCGCAAGCGCTCCTGCCTGGTGAACGGCGTTCTCATCTTCGCCCTGTCGCTTCCCTGCGTGCTGGGCTACAACCTGTGGTCGGGCTTCCAAGTGGCCGGCATCGGCGACATCCAGTCGCTCGAGGACTTCATCCTCTCCAACAACATCCTCTCCATCGGCGCGCTCGTCTTCATCTTCTTCTGCACCACCAAGCGCGGCTGGGGCTGGAAGGCGTTTTTGGCCGAGGTGGACAAGGGCAACGGCATGAAGTTCCCCGCCTGGACGCGCGTCTACATGACCTACGTGCTGCCTGTCCTTATCGTCGCAGTGTGGGTGAGCGGGTGGATCCCCGTCGTCAAGGTGTGGCTGGGGGCGTAGGCGGCCTTGCGAGATGCGCCGGCTCACCGGCGCACAGCCCCACCTCTGAGCCAACACGCATGCCATGTCCTGACTCGAAAGCGAGACACGCCTGCACGCATGACGGCTCGGCACGGTGCTCCCTGGCCGAGCCGTCATCGAGTTTCCTGGTGCTTCCACAAATTTATCCATAGGTGAGTATTAATCCACATATGGGGTATAAGCCGCGCATCTTGTAAGATTCAATCGGCGCAGCCCGCACGGGCGCGCCCCAGGAAGGCGGCAGCCATGTCGGACGTCATCGAGACCCAGGCCTACATCATCGAGCCGGAGCGCAAGTCGCGCCATTACAAGTGGTGGTTCGTCGGCTTAGGCGTGCTCGTCACGCTCCTGGGCGTGGCGTGCCTCGTGTGGCCCGAGCCGGCCATGTTCGCCGTGTCCATCGCGGTGGGCCTGGGCTTCCTGCTCGCCGGCATCACGGGCGTCGCCACGTACTTCGACCTGGCCGTCTTCATGCCGATGGGCGGCTGGTCGCTTCTGAGCGGCGTCATCGACGTGCTCATCGGCGTGCTCTTCCTGGTGCAGCCCGCCGTGGGCGGCATTACCATCGCCTGGCTCGTGGGCGCGGTGGTCATCGTGTGCGGCATCATGGACGTGGTCTCGGCCCTGCGTCTGAAGCCCCTCACCGGCACCGGCCCCTGCGTTCTGAGCGTCGTCGCCGCGCTGCTCACCGTGGTCTTCGGCATCCTCATGATCGCCATGCCCGCGCTCTTCATCATCTACCTGGGCTGCATGGCCATCGTGCGCGGCATCCTGCTCATCACGGGCGCCTTCCGGGTGTCGAGCCTCATCAAGCAGATCAAGCAGGGGCGCCTGGAGTTCTAACGCAACCGCACACATCCCAAAACAGCGCCCCCAACCGCCGCCCGCCAGTCCACCACGACCGGCGGGCGGCTTTTTCGTGCGATGCGGCCGAGGGCGAGACGGGGCCGAAAAGCCTTAAGAGTGCTTTCAGACTATGTTTCGACTTTATGAATGTACGGCGTAAAATATCGCGTTTTCCCAGGTAGCAATCGTGTGTGTCGTGTGCTGACGTTAGAGGCGCGACGCTTGCGGATACAATCAACCTCAGTTTTGGCAAGAGCTCCAGGGAAGGCCGCCCAGGCATCCCCCGAAGCCGGAAAGGCCGCAGACCCCGAGCACGCCGCCAGGACGACCCTAGAACCGGAGTGACCGTGATACGCGGAAGCGCCGCACGTCACCCCACAACACAAAGGAGTGTGCGTCATGGATCGTTCTATCATTCGCAACGCTGGTCTGTCCCTCGTCCTGTGCGCCGGCCTGGGCATGGGCGCCGTCGCCATGACGGCCCAGAGCGCCTTCGCCGCCGAGAACACCGACAAGGCCGCTGCCACCGAGACCGCCACTGAGGCCACCACCGACGAGAAGGCCGCCACCACTGAGGCCACCGACGCGGCTGCCGCCTACACCGACGGCGAGTACACCGCCGAGGGCAAGGGCATCGGCGGCAAGGTGCCCGTGACCGTCACCGTCGAGGGCGGCAAGATCACCGACGTCACCGTGGGCGACAACTCCGAGACCCAGGGCATCGGCTCCAAGGCCATCGAGCAGCTGCCCTCCCAGATCGTCGAGGCCAA
>CAVEWV010000176.1:0-4666 GCA_963619535.1 Acutalibacteraceae bacterium
AAAAGCGGGTTCTGATGCGCAAGGCGCGCAGGGCCGTAGCGTACTGGACGTACGTGAGGCCCTGCGGAACGCAGCGCATCAGGTTCCGCAACTCGCTAAAGGGCGGCGAGGACGCACTCGGCGGCGACGTAGCCGCTGGTCAGCGCGCTTGCGCAGGAGTTGCCGGCCGTGGGGGTGGTGTACTGGATGCCGATGCGCTGGCCGCAGGTGTTGCCGGCGGCGTACAGGCCCTCGATGGGGGTCTTGTCGCCGTGAAGCACCTGGTAGTTGCCGTCGGTGCACACGGCCGCGTGCTGGCACAGGCCGCCGGAGGGGTTGCCGCCGGTCGTGGCGAAGTTGAAGAAGAAGGGCGCGTCCTTGATGGGCATGAGCAGCTGCGGGTCGATGCCCCAGTCGGTGTCGGCGCCGGCCTCGCACATCTCGTTCCAGTGCGCGACCTCCTCGACGAAGGCAGCGGTGGCCTCCTCGTCGAGGCCGGCGATCTGGGCGACCTCCTCCAGGGTGTCGGCGGCGTACATGGTGGTGTACTCCTTGCCGAAGCGGGAGAAGGCACGCACGGGGAAGCCGTCGGCGCCCGTCACGTAGGCCTCCATGTTCTCGCGCACCTCGTCGCACATGTAGTCGGAGCTGCGGTCCATGGTCTCATGGCCGTAGCCCTGGTGCGACAGGTACTCCTCCCAGTTGGAGTCGGTGACTTGCAGCATCAGGAAGCCGGCGGGCAGCATGTCCAGGTAGCCGTCGGAGCCGTGCTTGACGAGGCACTCGTTGTAGAAACGCTTGCCGTCGGCGCCGAAGCACGGCCAGCAGCCGCCGAAGGCCAGGCCGGGCTTGCCGTTGATGCCTGCGGCCTGGCCGGCGCGCGGGCCGCCCTCCATGGTGCCGCCGGCCCACATGCACATCTTGATGCCGCTGCCGTCGCGGCCCAGGCCGCCGATGGAGCCGGTGTCGGTGCGGTCGTTGCCGAAGGACCAGGCCAGGTTGCGCATCTGGTCGGACAGGTCCAGGCGCATGTCGGGGTTGCCGCCGAAGTCGCCGGCGCACACGATGGTGGCCTTGGCGTTGATCTGGTGGTACACGCCCTCCACGTCGCGCAGGATGGCGCCGGTCACGGCGTCGTCGGTCTTCACGAGCTCGATGGCCTGGTAGCCCCAGCGCATGGCGCCGCCCTTGTCCTCAAGCGCGGTGTGCAGGCTGCGGATGACGTAGGGCCACATGTTGATGTTGGAGTCCTCGTCGCGCCACTGGGTCATGCCGATGAACGACTTCTGGCCGCAGTGCTCGCCGCTGAAGTTGGCGTTGCCCTTGTAGTTGGAGGTCTTGGCGTAGTTGTCGATGAGCTCCTGGGGGATGTAGGTGCACATCCAGTCGAGCATCTCGCCGGAGCGCGTGGCGTAGTCGCGCACGAGCTTCTGGTGGGCATGGCCGCGGTACTGGCGCATGTACTCGTTGAAGATGTCCATGGTGTCGATCTCGGGCGTGCCCTTGTCGAGGAACAGCTTGGAGTTGTAGCAGGCCATGTCGCAGGCGTACTCGTCGTACTCGTCGTAGGTCTGGGTCTCGGCGAGGATGACGTTGGCGCCCAGCTCCTGGGCGCGCAGGGCGGCCACGGTGCCGGCGTTGCCGGCGCCGATGACGAGCACGTCGCACTCCTCGGTGTCGGCGATGTCAGAGATCTCGGGGGCGGTGCCGAGCCAGGCGGGAACGTTCAGCATGAAGTCGGCGGGGGCGATGCCCAGCTCGTCGACCATGCCGCCGGCGGCCAGGACGCCGTCGCCCTTGGACTCGATGAACTCGGCGGGGGTGGTGGCAGCCTTCTTGTCGGGGTTCTCACCGTGGTTGTAGGTGGAGTACTGGGCCATGATGTCGTAGGTGCCCGAAGCGGCGGCCTCCTCGGCGCGGGCCACGTTGGCGGCGGCCATGCCGGAGAGGGCGGCCACGCCCATGGTGCCGGCGGCGGCGCCTGCGAGGAAGTCACGGCGGGAAACGGTGGAACGTGCCATGGTGCAGATCCCTTCTCTTGGATATATGCATGCCTGGGCGGGCACGTGCGCGGCGGTGTCGCCGCCGTGCCCTGCGCGGGCATGACCGAGGTTAGGCCGGATTGCCGCGCGCACATCACCGCGCGTGGTGAAGGGCGCCCGGGCGCTTGTTGGCGAGCGCACTCAAACCTCATCACCGCGTTTGGTGATGACATTCTCTTGACAGTATCTACCAGGTACTTTGATGAAATTCCCGCCGCGGCGCACCTAATGCGGGCCAAAGAAAAGGCGACCCCGAGGCCCCCGGTGAAAGAGGCCCCGGGGTCACCGGAGAATGGCTGCGTGCTGTGCTAGCGTGGCGTTAGTCGGCCGTGTTGCCCATCGCCCAAGTGGTGGTGGTGCCGAACTGCGCGTCGAAGGCGCTGCGGTCGTACACGTCGCTCGTGATCTCGTTGGCGGCCGTGGTGGTGACGGTGGTGCCGTAGGCACCGTCCACGGTGACGGTGATTGCGCCCGAGCCGGCGACGACCGTCTCGCCGTTCGCCACGACGGTCACGGTGTTGCCCGAGGCGTCCTGCAGCGTGCCGCCCTCGGCCACGTTGAGGGCGCTCACATGCGAGTCGGCCGTGACGACCCACGTGGAGTTGGCGTCCACGTTCACCGTGAGGGGAGCGGCCGAGGTGGAGCCGTTGGCGTTCTCCTCGATGCTCGCGGCGCCCTGCCAGGTGGTGCCGCCCAGCACGAACATGTTGAGGGTCGAGACGGTGTCGGCGCACACGTCGCCGGCAAGCTCCTGGTTGAGGCCCGTGAAGTTCACCGTGGCGCCGTTGCTGCCGGGCGTGCCCCAGCTGTTGGCGTCGTTGCCGGCCGCGTAGACGAGCTTGGCCGCGGCGGCGTCGAAGTCGAGCTCGGAGTTGCACACGAGGGCGTTGGCGCAGGTGTTGGTGAAGTAGAACATGGCGCCCGAGGCGATGGCGCTCTTGAGCGTGGAGTTCACCACCTGGAAGGTGGCCGCGTCGCCCGTGGTGGACTCGGCGTCGCCGGAGGTGGACTGGTAGATGATCACGCCGTCGGCCACGGGGTCCGAGCCCGTCGCGCCCTGGTTGGTGCTCTCGAGCGTGCAGTTGTCGATGAGGATGGTGTTGAGGCCCTCCATGCCGGCGATCTGGCTGCCCGTGGCCGTGCCGGTCACGTTGTGCGCCTGGATGTTGCCCGTGGAGTAGAGCAGGGGCGACCCGGAGCCTGCGGTGCTCAGCGTGGAGTTCACCACCGAGATGGTGCCGCCGCCGCGGTCGGTGGCGCAGGCCGCGCAGTGCTGGCCGTTCGTGGTGATGTCCACCTGCGAGGCAACCACGACGCCCGCATAGGTGGCGTCCAGGCCGCGGGAGTTGCCGGCCTCGGTCTGGATGGTGCAGTTGTTCACGTACGCCACGGCCGAGTCGGTGGCGAAGACGGCGTTGGAGCCCTCGCTCGTGGCCGACATCGTGCAGCCGTCGAGCACCACGGTGGAGCCCTCGTTCACCGCAAGGGCGATGGAGTTGGCGCCGTAGAAGTTGCAGCGGTCGCCGTCGGTGTCGTCGCCGGACTTGGTGATGCTGCAGTCCGAGACGGTGGCGGTGCCGGCGTTCTGGGCGAGCACGGCGTTCTGGTCGGTCTCGGTGGCCTCGATGCTCACGCCCGAGCTCTCCTGGGAGGTGGCGTCGGCGGTGAAGGCGCCGGTGTAGGTGCCCGTGTAGTCGAAGTTCATGGTGTCGGCGCCGCCAGGGCCGCCCTGGCCGCCCATGCCGCCCGAGGGGGGCTCGCCTTCGGGCTTGTCGCCCGTGGGGGCCTGGCCGTCGGCGGGAGCCTCGCCGGAGGGCATCTCAGGGGGCGTGCCGCCGGCCTGGTCGGCCAGGGCGAGAGCAGGCAGCGCCACGAGGGACGCGGTGGCGCAGGTGGCCGCGGCGAGCATGAACTGCTTGCGGGTGAGGCGTGCGGTGCTGTGGTTGGCGTTGCTGTAGGTCATGGTACTCGCTCCTTTCGATGAGCGGTCTTGGGTATCGGCGGTGCCGAGTCTTGCCCGCCGAACGACACCTAAGGTACGCAGGCCGCCCCCAAGCTTCCTGAAAAGCCGCCTCCCACACGGCGTTGCCGCAAGGTTGCATGCGCTTTCAGGTTTGCGATGCGCGTGAGAGGTGCGTTACAACGGATCGTTTTACCTGGTAGCAGGCGCGCTATGAACCTGCCGGCGTGTCTGGTCGAATTGCGCAGTTGTTGCTTGGGGACGGGCTGTGGACGGGCGCGGCGCGGGGCATCTTGTACACTTCGGCCCATCCAACATCGAAAGGACGAGCCGCCATGAAGCTCAAGGAAGTGAAAGAGCCCGAGAAGCCCGGCAAGAAGAAGGCGCCCGGCACGCGCGCCGACCGCGCCAACGAGCACGCCGTCATGCGCCAGAAGAACCGCCACGCCGAGCGCGACTACTTCGGCCGCGTGGTGCCCGAGCCCGGCTCGCTGCGCCCCGACCTCACGCCTGCCGCCGCCAAGCGCGCGGCCGAGGGCACCGTGCGCCTCGACGCCTACCTGGCCGGCAGGGGCCTCGCCCCCTCGCGCGACAAGGCCAAGCTCCTCATCGAGTCGGGCCGCGTGCGCGTGAACGGCTCTGCGCGCGTGAAGGCGAGCCTGGCCGTGGGGCCTGAGGACAGGGT
>CAVEWV010000177.1:0-4609 GCA_963619535.1 Acutalibacteraceae bacterium
GGCGAGGCCGTTGAGGCCGCCTCGTCCTACGAGTGCGACGTCTGCGTCATCGGCCTGGGAGCCTCGGGCCTCATGGCCTCGGTGGGCGCGGCCAAGGCGGGGGCGCGCATCGTCGCCGTGGACCGCGCGGCGGCCCTGACTGGCACCACGAACTGCTACACGCACGGCCCCTTCATCGTGGGCTCCAAGCTCCAGCTCGCCTGCGAGAACCCCCTGACGGTGCAGGAGGCCGCGACCGCCCTTCAGGAGAAGTCGAACTACGGCTTCAACAGCCAGGCCCTGCGCGCGGTGCTCGAGGCCATGGGCCGCTGCGTCGACATCCTCGTGGACGACGCGGGCTTCACGTTCGACAACTCCCCGTTCCCCACATCCACGCCCGAGTCCGACCTCACCAACCGCGCCGCGCACACCTACGGCGAGAACGGCCAGGCCCGCGCCGACAAGTTCCAGGCCATGCTCGACAAGAACGGGGTCACCTGCCTCTTCGGCACGCAGGCAACAAAGCTGCTGATGGGGAATGGCGTCGTGGCCGGCGTTCGCTGCACGGCCGAGGACGGCTCGGAACTTGAGGTACACGCGCAGGCCGTGGTGCTGTGCACGGGCGGCTTTTTGAACAACGCCGAGCTTCAGAAGAAGTACCTCGCCGGGGCGCACGTCGTGTCCAAGTCGGCCGCGGTGTGCGACGGGGCCGGCATCGGCATGGCCGTTGAGGCGGGCGCCCAGCTGGGCAAGGCCTTCACGGTGGTCATGAACGAGTACGGCGGCGCGAACGACAAGGCCGAGCCCATCACCGGCTCCAACTCCTTCTCCTCCCCCAACCCCGGCAACGACCTGCTCCGCGCGACGCACTTCGGCTGCATGTTCGTCGACCCCAACGGTCAGCGCTTCGTCAACGAGGGCTTCCTCGCCGAGAACCCCTTCTACAGCGGCGAGCCCTTGGTGAGACAGAGCCGCTACTACGCCGTGTTTGACTAGGCTTACATGACCCGCCTCGAGACCGAGCCCTTCGCTGGCTTCTTCCGCACCGCCAAGATGGTCAACGGCGCGGGAGGCATGGTGCTCTCCAACGTGCGCGACCAGTTTGCCGAGGCCGCCGAGCAGGGCTGGGGTTTCAGCGCCCAGAGCGTCGAGGAGCTTGCGCAGGCATGCGGACTGGCCGGTCTTTCCGAGGCCGTGGAGACGTACAACGCCGCCTGCGAGGCCGGCGTCGACGACGAGTTCTACAAGGACGCGAGCTACCTGGAGCCCATGCAGGAGGGCCCCTTCTACGCCATCGAGCTGCAGCCCTCGGCGTACATGTCGCTGGGCGGCATCAAGTGCAACGGCCGCTGCCAGGCCCTCGACGCGGACAACGTCGCCATCGCGGGCCTCTACGTGGCCGGCGGCGACGCCGACATCCAGACGAGTCCCTACCTGCAGAACGGCTCGGCCAACGGCTTCTCCCTGGGCTCGGGCCTGGTCGCCGGCGAGGCGGCCGCCGCATACGCCGTGGCGTAGCGTGGGGGTGGCACCCTAGCTTCAACGTGCATGCAAAAGTGGGCGCCCTCCAGACAGGCCGGGGGCGCCCACTTGCATGGCGTGCGCGATTGAGATGGCCGATCGCCGTTGGAGCGCGACGTCCCCCCTCCCCCTACAGCAGGGCCTTCACGCGCTCGATCCAGGCGTCGACGTCGGCTTGCGGGGTCACCTGCCGGGGGCCGCCATTGGAGTCGAACTGCACTTCCATGCTGGGGCCGGGCACGGCGCCGGGCGCGGCGTCCTCGATGTCCTCGAGGACGTTTCCGAGCCATCCGGCGTCGGTCGCGAACGGCACCACGGTCTTGCCCGACCAGCTGGCGCCGCCCATGAAGGTCTTGACGGCCGGTGCCATGGTGTACCACCAGGTAGGCGTGCCCACGGCGATCACGTCGTAGTCGGCCGGGTCGTGCTCCAGCGGCTCAATCTCGGGCTCGAAGCCCGCGTTGACCTCGTCCTGGGCCTGCTTCACGGTGGTGTCATAGTCCTCGGGGTAGGGCTCGACGGTCTCGATGCGCTCGATGTCGGCCCCGCAGGCCTCGGCGAGCTGCTCGGCGACCTTCTCGGTGTTGCCGTTCGTCCAGGTGTAGTACACGACCAGCATCTTCTTGCTCATGGTGGGTCCTTTCGTGAGAGTTTGTCCGTGATTTTTTCCCTACACCTCGAGCGCGCCGTAGGCCTCGTCGTCCACGGGCTCGCACCACTCGTTGCTGGCGTCCTGCCCGGGGTACTCGAAGGCCAGGTGGCTGAACCAGGAGTCGGCCGCCGCGCCGTGCCAGTGCTTGACGTTGGCGGGGATCTCCACCACGTCGCCGGGCTTGAGCGCCTGCGCCGGCTTGCCCTCCTCCTGGTACCAGCCGCGTCCGTCCACGCAGATGAGGACCTGGCCGCCGCCTGAACTTGCGTGGTGGATGTGCCAGTTGTTGCGGCATCCCGGCTCGAACGTGACGTTGAAGACGGGCAGGTAGCCGTCCGGGGCGCTCACGCGGTTGAGGAAGCTGCGCCCCGTGAAGTACTGCGCGAAGGCGTCGTTGGGCTGGCCCAGGCCGAAGAAGCCGCCATGGGCTTGGGGCGCGTCGGTGCCTGCAGGGCCGCCGTGGGCTTGCGGCGCGTCGGCGCCCTCACCTGCCCCCTCGCCCGCCGCCGCGTCCTCGGCATAGACCGCCTTTGCCAGGTTGAAGGTCGCCCAGGCCTTGGGCCAACCGGCGTAGAAGGCCACGTGGGTGATCGCGGCCGCCATCTCCTTGCGGGTCACGCCGTGAGCCTTGGCGTTGGCGATGTGGTAGGAAAGCGAGCTGTCGGTGATGCCCTGCGCCATGAGGGCCACCACGGTGATGAGGCTGCGCGTCTTGAGGTCGATGTCGGCGTTGTTCCAGTTCTCGCCGAAGAGCACGTCGTCGTTGAAGTGCGCGAACTCGGGGGCGAAGCCGCCCAGGGCGTCGCGGCCTGCGGTCTGCTTGATGGGCATGTCATTCTCCTTTTGGTTTCTGCTGGCGGCAGGGGCCATGCTCGCTGCCGCATCGCAGCTGGTAGATAAGGTAGTCAAGGCATTCGAGCTGTCGCTGGCCGGCATGGATGCCTTCCAGCAGCTCGCGGCGGCGCTCCTTCAGGCGGCACAGGCGCGCGCAGTCGCTGGGCAGGCCCGCGTACTCGGCGATGAAGCCCTCGCTGCAGCCGGCGTCGCGCAGGTTGGCACGGGTTCTCTCGTCCATGCGGGGCGCGCCTAGCGGGAGAGCTTGACCTTGGTGGTGCCGGCCAGGGCCTTCTCGCCGGGACGGCCCTTGGGCCCCACGAGGTTGTGCGGCTGGTAGAGCTCCTCGAGGAAGTCCACCTCCTCGGATGTGAGCTCGAGGTCGAGCGCGGCCACGGCGTCGTCGACGCGTTCGGGCTTGGAGCAGCCCACAATGGGCGACTCCACGCCGCGCGCCCAGTGCCAGGCCAGCGCCACCTGCGCCATGGGGACGCCGCGCCTCTCGGCGAGCTGCGCCACGCGCTCCACCACGGGCATGTCGATGGCGCGGTCGTGGTCGTACTTGTTCACCACGGTGGTGTCGGTGGTGCCGCGCGTGCTCGAGGACTCCCAGGTGGGGCGGCACAAGTGGCCGCTCGCCATGGGGCTGTACGGCGTGAGCGCCATGCCGTACTGGCGGCACACGGGGATCATCTCGCGCTCGTCCTCGCGATAGAGCAGGTTGTAGTGACACTGCATGCTCGTGAACGCGGTCCAGCCGTTGCGCTGCGCCGCCACCTGCATGTTGTGCAGCTGGTAGGCGTACATGGCGCTGGCGCCCAGGGCGCGGACCTTGCCGGCGCGCACGAGCTTGTCGAGCGCCTCCATGGTCTCCTCGATGGGCGTGTCGTAGTCGAAGCGGTGGATGATGTAGAGGTCGAGGTAGTCGATGCCCAGGCGCTTCAGGCTGCCCTCGCACTCGCGCTCGATGGCCGCGGCGGAAAGTCCGCCCTCGTTGAAGTGCACCTTGCTGGCGAGCACGACGTCCTCGCGCGGTACAGCCAGGTCGCGCAGGGCGGCGCCGATGTACTCCTCGCTCGTGCCGAAGGCGTAGCAGTTGGCCGTGTCGATGAAGTTGACGCCCTGCTCAAGGGCGCGGGCGATGACGGCGCGGGTCTCGCTGGGCCCGATGGTCCACTGGTGGAAGTCGGGGCTGGCCTCGCCGAAACTCATGCCGCCCAGGCAGAGCTTGGAGACCTTGATGCCGGAGTGGCCGAGGGTCGTGTACTGCATGCTGCCGCCTTTCTTGGGGGTTGGCGTTTTTCCTTGCAAGCAAGAGTACGGGCGGCGGGCGGCAATGTTAAATGCTTATACTGACTAGCTAGGTATGCGTGTTTTGAATGACAGGCCAAGCCGAGCACGCCAGGCCAAGCTACGCCAAGCCGGGCAAAGCGAGCCGAGCCGAGCCAAGACCGGCTGAGACGTGCCAGGCCAAGCTATGCCAAGCCAGCCGAGCCAACCCGAGCAAGTCATCCCCCGAAAGGCGGCACCCAATGGAGCTGCGGACCCTGCGCTACTTCCTCGCCGTGGCACGCGAGGAGAACATGACCGAGGCGGCCAACGTGCTGCACGTCACGCAGCCCA
>CAVEWV010000178.1:0-4505 GCA_963619535.1 Acutalibacteraceae bacterium
CCCTCGGCGCCTCTTGTGGCCGGGGTTTGACATCGGGGTCACCGTTTCCGCCGCCTCTTGGCGGCGGGTGTTCGCCGGGCGCAGGGTTGCCGCGGTTTGGGTCGCACGCGATGCGCAATTTAATGGATGTTTCTACCTGGTGCGGGTTAAGGCTGGTTTGGGTCGCTGGACGGGGCCTCACGGCGCGCAGCCGCCTCGCGGGCGTCACGACGCTTCGGAGCGGCGGGGACGATTGGCCGCCCGCGCAAATCCGGCACGAAGTTTTCTGGGCTCCGGTCTAGGATCTGGATAACCGCCGTATCCCAAACCTAGAAAGGAGCGCACATGCGCGAAGGACGGCTGATCATCGACTGCGACATGGGCGAGAACGTCGAGGAGCTTTTGGGGCGGCCCCGCACGGATGAGGAGCTTTGGGATGAGGAGCTTTGTAAAAAGCTCTGGGGCGCCGAGCTCACGGGGTGGCATGTGACGAGGCTCCTCGACGTTAACGAGGTCGTCGACAAAGGCCTGAGGGCCTACGACATGGAGGAGGGGCTGAACCGTATAATCCAGGCGCTCGACCGGATAGAGCTCACCGACGAGCAGAGGGCGGCGACCATCGCGAGCGCCGCCGCTTACCTGGAGCGCGATGAGAACAGGCGCGGCGTCAACTTCTTCTCTTTGGAGAGGGACGTCCTCGAAGGCGAGTACTACAGGTTCGGCAAAACTTACGGAGGGGAAACCCTCAGGTGGGCACTCGAGGGCGTCATCGGCGGGGCGGCCTACGAGAAGCTTGCCATCGGGACGCCCTGGCGCGTCAACTTCCGCTACCCCTTCGCTGCCCTGGCAGGGTCAACGAAGAACCGCGCGCTCACCGCGCTGCGGAAGTGCCTGAAAGGGGAAATAGAATCCCCCAGGTTCGACGGTTATCTTATAAAAGACGTCCCGCCGGAGCGAATCCTGAGGGTGCTGCCGCTCGAGATGCCCGCGGCCGCGAAATAGGCCCGCGGGGGCGCTCGGGCGTATAATGCGGACACTGCGGTTTTTACGCCGCATGCTTCGAATTGTTATACGCGCGAGGCGGGCGCGCCCGGTCCCCGGGGCGGCGGCCTCGCCCCCTCTTGGATACGGAGAGCGCCATGGACGCTGATCAGGAACGGATCGTCACCTTCGCCGACGTGCTCGACTACATGGGGTCCCACGAGCGCACGGCGCACGACAAGGGCGACCTTTGGGAGCGCGTCTGCGCATGGTACCTGCGCAACGACCCCGAGATGCAGCAGGTCGTCGGCCGGGTCTGGCGCTGGGACGACGCGGAGAACCCGCTTCGCACCGGGCACGACACCGGCATCGACATCGTGGCCGAGCGCACCGACGAGCCCGGGACCTACTGGGCCGTCCAGTGCAAGAACTTCGACGCGGGCCACAAGCTCTCGCAGGGCGACCTGGCCACGTTCTTCGCGGCCGCGGAGGCCGACGACCGCTACGCCGGCCTGATGATCGCAACCGCGGGCGAGGAGATCTCGTCCACCGTGGAGGACCACCTTCTGACGCTGCGCGCGAACCGGGGCACGGCGTCGCTCACCCTCTCGCCCTCGGTCATGGCGCAGTCCAACGTCGACTGGTCGCTGCTCGTGCGCGACCGCGCGGAGACCGAGGAGGAGCGCTGGGCGCGCACCTACAACCCGCGCCCCCACCAGCTGGACGCCATCAACCAGATCCAGACGGCCTTCGAGCGCCACGACCGCGCCAAGGCCGTCATGGCCTGCGGAACCGGCAAGACGCTGACCGCGCTTCGCCTGGCCGAGAGGCGCATGGCGGGCTCCGGCTGCAGGGACGTGCTTTTCTGCGCGCCCTCGATCGCGCTCGTTGCGCAGGCGATGCGCGAGTGGACCAACCAGGCGCGCGTCCCCTTCCGCTCCCTCGTCGTGTGCTCGGACGCGAAGGCCTCCAGGGTCGGCGCGGACGACCTGCTGGACAGCGTCGTCGACGTGGGCTTCCCGGCGACGACCGACGCCCGGGCGCTGCTGGACAACTACCGCTGGACGCGCGAGCGCTACCCGGAGGCGCTCATCGTCGTGTTCAGCACCTACCAGAGCATGCAGGTCGTGCAGGACGCCCAGGACATGGGCCTTCCGCGCTTCGGCCTTTGCGTCTGCGACGAGGCGCACCGCACGGCGGGCACCCGCTACGCCGAGGACGAGGACGTGGCCTGCTACCAGATCGTCGTCGACGGCGAGCGCGTGCGCGCCGACAAGCGCCTATTCATGACGGCGACGCCCAAGGTCTACGGCGACAACGTGAGGACGAGGGCCGGCGAGGCGGCCGCCGAGCTGTACTCGATGGACGACGAGGAGAAGTACGGGCCCGTCGCCTACGAGATGACCTTCGCCGAGGCCGTCGAGAAGGGGCTCCTGTGCGACTACCGCGTTGTCGTGCTGGCCATCAACCAGGACGCGGTGCCCGGCACGAAGATCGTCGTGGCGCACGGCGACGACGCGACCGAGCTCGACATCGGCGACAAGGCGAAGATCATCGGCTGCTGGCGCGGCCTGGCCACCCACGGCGAGGACGCGGCCCGGCGCCTCGACGGGCTCGAGGGCGACGAGGCGGCCGACACGACCGACTTCCTTCTGGTCGACGACTTCGACAGCTGGGACGAGGACGGGATGGCCGACATCCTGGGCGACCCCGACAGCGAGGTGAAGCCGCTGCGGCGCGCCGTGGGCTTCTGCTCGACCATCCAGAGCTCGAAGAACATCGACGAGGCCTTCGCCCAGGTCGTGGACGCCTACGTGCAGTCCACCGGCGACCAGGGCGGCCCCGCCTGCCGCCTCGACCACGTGGACGGCTCGATGGACTCGAAGGTGCGCGCCAAGAAGCTCGACTGGCTGGCCTCCGGCGACGACCCCAACGAGTGCCGCATCCTGACCAACGCCCGCTGCCTCGCCGAGGGCGTGGACGTGCCGTCGCTCGACGCCGTCATCTTCTTCGCGCCCAAGCGCTCGAAGGTCGACGTCGTGCAGGCCGTGGGCCGCGTCATGCGCACCTTCCACAAGGGGCAGGCCGACGAGAAGAAGCTCGGCTACATCATCCTGCCGGTGGCCATCCCCTCCGAGATGACGGCCGTGGACGCGCTCAACCAGTCCGACACCTTCGACGTGGTGTGGGGCGTGCTGCAGGCGCTGCGAAGCCACGACCAGCGCATCGACGCCTACATCAACAGCCTGCCCATGCGCAAGCCGCGCAAGAAGGACGGCGAGCTCGGCATCGGGCGGGGCGGCGGCCAGGGCGACGGCGAAGAGGGCCAGGCGGGCGGATCGCCGGCCGGCGGCGCGGATGCCCAGATGACGATTGACTTCGGCGTGACCGCCCTGGAGCGCGCCGTCTACGCCAAGGCCGTGGAGAAGTGCGGCAACAAGGTGTTCTGGTCGAGCTGGGCCGAGGACGTGGGCCGCATCGCGCAGGCGCACATCGGGCAGATACAGGCTGCCGTGGCGAGCGACCCGGTGGCCCGCGAGGCCATGGACTCGTTCCTGAGGTCGCTGCGCGACTCGCTCAACCCAGGCATCGCCGAGCAGGCCGCCATCGAGATGGTGGCGCAGCACAAGGTGACGCTGCCGGTGTTCGAGGCGCTCTTCGGCGACTACGCCTTCGCGAAGTCGAACCCCGTCTCGGTCGCCATCACGGGCTTCCTCGACGCCCTCGAGGGGCACGGCGTCGGCGACCTCCCCGACGAGGACACCCGCAGCCTGGACGAGCTCTACGCGAGCGTGAGGCGCCGCGCGAGCTTCTGCCGCACGGACTCGAACCGCCAGACGCTGATAAAGGACCTGTACAACGACTTCTTCGCCAAGGCGTTCGCGCGCACGAGCGAGAAGCTGGGCATCGTCTACACGCCGCTCCAGATCGTCGACTACATGCTGCACGCCACCGACCGCGCCCTCGAGCGCGAGTTCGGCCGGCGCCTGTGCGACGAGGGCGTGCACGTCCTGGACCCGTTCGCCGGCACCGGCTCGTACATGGCGCAGCTGGTGAGCGACCCCGAGCTCATGCCCCTCGACGCCCTGCCCGCCAAGTACGCGGGCGAGCTGCACTCCAACGAGCTGGTGCTCTTGGCCTACTACATCATGGTCGTGAACATCGAGTACGCTTACCACTCGCGCGTGGGCGGCGAGTACGTGCCCTTCGAGGGGGCCCTCTTCACCGACACCTTCCAGATGGACGAGGGCAACGACGAGCTGGACCTGGGTATGTTCGTCGACAACTCCGAGCGCGTGGTGCACCAGCAGGAGACGCCCATCACCGTGATCGTGGGCAACCCGCCCTACTCGGCCGGGCAGAGGAACGCCAACGACGACAACCAGAACGAGCACTACCCGACGCTCGAGGGGCGGATCCAGCGGACGTACTCCGCGCGCACCGACGCCACCAACAAGAACTCGCTCATGGACTCCTACATCGAGGCCTTCCGCTGGGCGAGCGACCGCATCGGCGACGAGGGCATCGTCTCCTTCGTGTCCAAC
>CAVEWV010000179.1:0-4469 GCA_963619535.1 Acutalibacteraceae bacterium
GAAGGAGTGGATAGAGAAGACGAACAGGATGATGGGCTAGAAGATTAGGCAAGCACGGGGTGGCCCGTTTTTAAAGCGAAACGTGGCCCATTATTGAGTTGACATATACAGCAAGCGGGTGGTGGAGCTTGCCTGCCGGGCGCTGGACGGGCGCAGCGACTACGACGTGTGTGCGTTCTCCCGTGCGGTGAGGAACCTTGTGTACGACCTGTACGGGGTGGAGACGGGCGACTTCGTGGTGGACGCCGAGGACGACCCCGACCGCAAGGCAAAGGTCGCCGCGCAGAAGGCTCTTCTGCGCCGCATGCTGACCGACGCTGTGGGCGTGGAGTACGTCGACGACGACCAGGGCGCGCAGGCTTTGTTGAAAGTTGCCGCCGACCGCCGGGGCCGCTTGGGCTGGCGGGCCCCCGAACCCGTGCGTGGCGGCTACGCCTACGGGGTAGAGCGCTTCGAGTACCGTAGCGGCGACGTGGGCTACGACGCGCTGATAGAGGGCGCGGTGCGGCGCGTGGACGTGCTGCACTTCTGCGGCCAGACCTGGACGAACACCCACAGCGAGTTTCTGAAGGACGCGCTTGCCCGCGAGGGCGTCGAGGTGCGGGTGGGGCTTCTGGACCCCGGCAGCATCTTCTTCGCGCCCTTTGCCGAGTACATCGGGCACGAGCCGGCGACCTTGGCGCGCAAGACGGCCGACGTTGCAGGCACCTGGTGCGAGCACGCCGAGCGGGCGGCGAAGGTTGCCGCGCGCAGGGGCTGCGCGCCGGCGCATTTGACGCTGTATTTGACCCACGACTTCCCGGCGAAGGCCCTCTACCGCTTCGACGAGCGGATCGTGGTGTGCCCGAAGGTGAACACCCGCGACAAGGGCCAGTTCATGACCTACACGTGCGCCGACGACGGCCACGAGAAGTGCGCCTTCCGCGTTTTGGCCGACGAGATGGACGTGGTGTTCACCGGCGCGCGCCTGGCGTGGGATTCCTACCGCCCGCAGGATTTCCCGGACGTGGGCGGGCGCGTCCGCTCGGCGCTCCTGTGCAGGTGAGGGCACGTTTCTGGTCGGAAATTCCCGGCGATTCCCGATTACCGCTGCTTTTATCACGCCCCGGCTGCCCGTAAGCTGAAAATACATTCAGGAAAGGGCATGGCGCGCGCGTAGGGCTTGCCGGTCTTGTGGCCGGCGGCCGGGCGCGGCGCGCTCGTGATACGCGGCGGAAAGCAGCGAAACGCTGCGATTTGTGACGCCGCCTTACCATTGGTTTATGCGCATAGGAGCGCTTTACGGCAACCGATACGAGAGGGGCGATGGCAGATGGGATGTTCGGGCAGCAAGGGCACAGGCGGCGGCAAGGACGACCCCGGGGGCCGCGGGAGGGCCCGCGTGCGGGGCAGGCGCCGCCCGCTGGACCAGGTGAGGGTCCAGGCGGGGACGGAGCTGGACGTGGCCCTGCGGCTGCGCGGCGAGGACGTGCTGTGGGTCGAGGTCGACGAGGACGGCACGGCGACGCTGATCCTGGCGGCGCGGGCGTCGTAGGGAGAAGGGGAAGTCCCCGGGTATCGCGGTTGTGAGCCGCGGCCCGGGGGCTTCCTTCGTGTTTGGGGTTGATGTTGCTTCCGGTTGCGGCGTTGCGGTGGGGTTGCCGGCTACCTGTTGCCGAACGCCGCGGGGCTCGCGGCGCCCGCGGCCCAGCCGGGCGTTGGCGCGGTGCGCCACTTGGGCTGCGCGGGCGGGAGGCTCGGGTCCCAGGCGTCCTCGTCGTCGCCGTAGGGCTGCATGGAGGCGCGCAGCTGCTCGGCGGCGCGGCGCTTGCCGTCCATGTCGGCGTGGGTGTAGATATCCATGGTGATGGCGGAGTTGGCATGTCCCGCCAGGGCCTGCATGACCTTGGGGTGGACGCCCGCGCGCGCGAGCTGCGTCAAGTAGGTGTGGCGAAGCTCGTGCAGGCAGAAGTCGCCGATGCCGAGGCCCGCGCGGTCGGCGCGCCACCACTTCTCCATGATGTCGGGGTGCACGCGGGTGCCGCGGTTGGTGACGATGACGGGGTCTGCGGAATCGCAGGGAAGGCCGCGCTCCTGCTGCGCCGCCAGGTGGTCTGCGAGCGCCTGGGCGGTCTCGGGCATGAGGGGCAGGACGCGGCGGCCGGCCGCGGTCTTGGTGGACTTGAGGTTGCGGTTGGAGTCGTAGCTGTGCTCGATGGAGACGGACTGGCTGGCAAGGTCGACGTCGCCCCAGGAAAGGCCGCATATCTCGCCGCGGCGAAGGCCCAGCGTGGCCGCGAGCAGCCAGGCCAGGTCGTGCTCCTCGGTGGGCTCCAATGCTTCCACCAGGGCGTCGAGCTGGGCGGGGGTGAGCGAGCGCTTGGGCTCGGAGTCCTTCCTGGGCGGCTCGGCGAAGTGCGCCGGGTTGGCGGCGACGCGGCCCTCGCGCATGGCCTGGTTGTAGACGAGGCTGACCATGTGGTGGAGGCTTCTGACGTAGGCGCCGCTGGCGGGCTTGCCCGAGAGCGTGCCCTCGCCGGCGCGGAGCTTGGCGTACATGTCGTTGAGCATGGCGGGGGAGACCTCGAGGAAGTCGCGCTCGCCGATGTGGTTGCAGATGGTCTTGAGGCCGGAATCGAGCTGCTTCATGCGGGTGTCGGAGTAGTTGCCGGACGCGCGGCGGTTGGCGAGCAGCCGCTCGCACTCGTCGGCGAAGGTGGTGCCGCGCCGGCCCGGCGCCTCGCCCTCCTCGATCTCGGCGATGAAGTCGCGCAGCATCTGCTTGGCCTCGGTGAGGGTGCCCCGCACGCGCTTGGTGCGGCACTTGTACTTGCCGTCGCGCGGGTCCTTGCCGATGGGCACGCGCAGCTGCCAGCGGCGGCACTTGGACTTGGGCTTGTCCTTCTCGAGCTGGACGACGGAGCCCTCGCCCCGCACGCGCGGCATGTTAATTCACCGCCTTGGGCGCGACGGCGCTGTTGGCGGCCGTGGGCGCGCCGGCGGCGTGCGCGTTGCGTGCGCTTCTGTTGTGCGCGGGGGTCGTTGTTCTATAATCCATGGTTGTTCCTTTCCTGGATTGGTCTCCGGACGGGACACGCCCGAACCCGTTGGAGTGGCCGCTCCGGCGGGTTCGTTTCTCTCTTGGCGGGTCCGCGCCCGTTTGCTGGCGGGGGGTACCTGCCTTCCTAATCTACATCATCCTAGAGCTCCGACGGCAGTCGGTCGGCCCAGTCGTGCATGCGGTCGTAGGCGTCCATGAGCTGCCTGACCGTGGCCTCGTCGCGCTCGCGGCCCTTGGCGTCCGGCTTGCCGCCCTGGGCGCGCCTCTTCTCGTCCGCCAATTCCTCCACGAAGCGGCGGAAGGCGTCACGAGCTTCCTCGCCGTCGAGCGGGCGGAAGAACTCGCCGCGCGTGAAGGACTCCTGCATGTGCTCGCGGCGCATGGCCTCCTCGTAGTGGTGGGCGAGCTGCTCGAAGGCCCGGTCGCTGCGCTTCTTGGCGAGCGCCTTCTTGTGGGCCGACAGCCAGCGCAGGTAGGCGCGGTAGGCGTCCATCTGGGCGCGCAGGTCTGGGTCGAGCGCGTCGTACTCGCGCTGGACCTCGCCGCGGTTGAGCTCGACGTCGTCGATCGAGGCGCGGCCCACCACGGCGTCGATGGTGCAGCCGAGGCGGTCGGCGATGGACCAGGCGGCGGCGGTGGGTATCTTGGCGGGGCTGGACTCGTAGCGCGAGTAGGTGGGGAAGGGCACGCCGATGCTGTCGGCGAAGTCGCGGGCCGTGGCGTAGCCGGCCTTGCGACGAAGCGCCTGGAGCGTGCTTGCCATGGGTGGGGCTCCTTTCTGTAGGGGGTTCTCCCGTTCATCGTTTCCTGCGGTACGGCTATGCGCGGCTATACGCGACAGTACGCGACACTTTGTGACGGTGCGTAACAAATTGTAGCAAGAAAAGCGGTATTAGACAAAGTACGTGCATCAATAATAGCGCAATTCATCTAGGTATGAAAACCTCACCCTATAATGCGAAACACCGGGAAACAGCCCGCCGGATGGCGAAAGCGGGCGAAACCTGCCGCCCCGTGGCACGGGCGGGTTTGGCTCCCCGGTGTCCCGTTCGGAGACCAACCAAGAGAAAGGAAAAGCCATGAGCAAGCTGTGCATGGGGGCCGACGCCCCCGACCCGAAGGAAGGCCTGCGCCGGATGATGGAGGCGCTGCCGCCGTTCGTGACGCCCAAGCAGCTGGCCGAGATCACCGGCCAGAACGTGGCCTCGATCCGTCGCGGCATCGCGGAGGGCCGTATCGTCGCCGACAAGGTGAACGGCCGCTTCGTGATCCCGGTGGCGCTGCTGCTGTCCAACACCGCGGCGGCATGCGGCCTGGGCGAGGGCGGCGACGCCCGATGAGCTGCTGGGAGGCTGTGCCCGCGGAGCTGCGCGAGCAGCCGCGCTGGGTGTGCTGGCGGCGCGTGGAGAAGAACGGGCGGATGACCAAG
>CAVEWV010000180.1:0-4448 GCA_963619535.1 Acutalibacteraceae bacterium
ATCATTGTAACCCGCGTGCCGTGCGCAGAGGGGAATTCTTTTGGACAGGCGAGGGGCGAATTCGGTGCCGAAGGCGGTGAGGCGGGGCTTGGCTCGCGCGGCCGGCTCGCACCGCCGGCTCGGGCGCCCCGCCCGCGCGAATCGCAAAGGCCCTCGCCTCCCATGCCCGCTGTGAGGTGCGCGGGCTGGAGGCGAGGGCCTCGCGTGTGCTGTAAGCGCCAGGATTCTCCTGCGCCACAAGCCATCTACCAGGCAAATGATGAAAAGGCTACGTCCCTTTTCGTCATTTTGGGGCTAGGCTACTTGATGGAGTCGACGGCGCCGGCGGCGTGCTTGCCGGCCACGCGGCCGCTCGTGAGGGCGTTGCCCATGTTGTTGCCGGCGGAGGGGCAGTTGTAGGCGTTGCCGTAGCGCTCGCCCATGGTGTTGCCCACGGCGTACAGGCCCGGGATCACGGCGTCCTTGTTCATGTTGAGCACGCGGTAGTAGCTGTCGACGCACAGGCCGGCCAGGGTGTTGAGGCCCGGGCCGTAGAGGCGCGTGGTGCCCTGGGCGGCCACGAGGAACGGGGGCTCGTCGATGGAGATGAGCAGGTCGGAGTCCTTGCCGAACTCGTCGTCGACGCCGGCGGCGCAGGCCTCGTTGTACTTCTCGAGCGTGGCCAGTGCGGTCTGGAGCGCCTCGCCGGACAGGCCGGCGTTGGTGAGCGCCTCCTCGGCGGTGGTACCCACGTACAGGGTGCCGCTCATGCCGCCGTCGCGGCTCGCGATCTCCAGGCCCATGACGTCGACGGAGCCCTCGGTGCCGGTGATGGCGTCCACGGCGGCCTGGTACTGCTCGATGCCGCCGGTCCAGCCCCAGTTGGGCGCGCCGTGGTCAAGGCCGGCGCGCTGGATGTACTCCATGTGCTTCTTGTCCATGATGGCGAAGTTGCCGGTCATGCCCTCGGAGGCGACGGGCTGGCGGATGGACTCGGCCAGCACCAGGCCCGCGAAGCTCTCGTTCATGAAGCGTTCGCCCTTGGAGTTCATCCACAGGCAGGGCGTGGAGCCCCAGGGCCCGAAGGCGATGGAGGGCGCGTCGCCCGCGACGGGGCGCGGGTGGCTCTCGATGGCACCGCCGGCCCAGCAGCCCATCTTGTGGCCCGAGCCGTCGCAGTCGGTCATGCCGGTGAGGCGGTCGCGCGCCACGCCGTGGCGCATGGCGTTCTCGGCGCACTCGCTGCACAGCTCCCACACCATGTCGGAGTTGCCGCCGAAGTCGCCGGTGGCCAGGATGACGCCCTTCGCGGCGTCGAACTGGGTGCAGGTGCCGTCCTCGGCCTGGGCGACGACGCCGGTCACGGCGCCGTCCTCGTCCTGAACGCACTTGAGGGCGGTCATGCCGCAGAACCACTCGGCGCCCAGGTCCTCGGCGGCGTCGCGGCAGTAGGTCTCGATCTCGGTCATGCGGGAGACGTCGGTGAGGCCGGCCTTGCCCACGGGCTGCTGGTTCTTGGTGCCGTAGGTCTGCAGGGTGGACGCCCACATCTTGTAGCCGGCGCGCTCGACGGGGTAGGAGGAGCCGTCGGGGCAGTCGTAGGCGATCTGGACGATGCACTCGCCGCCGTCGCGGTCGAAGAAGGTTGAGGTGTCGGGCGTGACGGACACGAGGTTGTCCATCATTTCGCCGGAGTTGTACACGAAGCGACGGATTACGGCGGGGTTGCAGCGGCCGTTGGCGCGGCGCACGTACTCGTTGGTGATCTCGTTGAGGTCGTACGGACCGAAGCCCCAGCTCTCGAGCAGCTCGGAGTTGTAGGAGCAGATGTCGTCGCCGCGATAGATGATCTCGCCGTCGAGGCGCTTCTCGATGACGGCCACCTTGGCGCCGTTCTGCGCCGCGGCCAGCGCGGCCTGCGTGCCGGCATGGCCGCCGCCCACGACGACCACTCGAACTGCTTGGTCTCGGCGACCTCGGCCACCTCGGGGGCCTGACCGAGCCAGTCCTCGTCGCACATGTAGCCGGTCACGGGCACGGTGTAGGCGGGAGCGTCGGCCTCGGCGGCGGGTGCCGCGGTGTCCTCGGCGGCCTTGGCGTCGTCGGCGAGTGCGACGGACGCGGCCATGCCGGCCACGGCGGCGGAGGTGCCTGCGACAAACGAGCGGCGGGTGAGTTCCATGGTGTTCCTCTTTCTGCTTGGGCCAGCGCGGGGTGCGCCGGCATGCGTGAAAAGAACCTGTGCCGCACGAGGGCCTGCTGGCCCGAGGCGGCTGAGCGTTGCCCACTATGGCGCGGACGGGGTGTCGAGGGCGTTCAGACGGGCGTTCAAGTTTGCGGGATGAGGGGGCGCTAAGGCGCCGCGCGGGCGTTCAGAGCCATCGTGAACCTCAACGCGCGTGCCTCTTGACAAGGGCACTACCTGCTAGAATGCGCCCTCGGATGGACTAAACGCGCGATGGGTTCTGCGTGCGGGCGGCGGTGGGGCGCGCCGTCGGGTGCGCGTGCGGGTGGTCGCCCTGCGTGAGTGGGCGGTCGAGGACGGGCGATGGCGTTGCCGGCCTGCGGCTGCGGGGTCGCGCGTGCGGGCAGACGGCCTTCCGGATCGCCTGGCGAGCCCGGCGCCCGGCGGAGGCGGCGTGCAGACACGGACGGAAGACAGGGGGATGCCACATGGCTTGCAACAAAACGGCGCTCGGGGCGCTTGGGCTGGGCTGCTGGCTGGCCACGATGCTGCTCTACTCCAACACCGTGACGCCGTTCCAGCGCTTCGAGGGGACCTCGCTTTTCGTGGGTACCTTCGCGCCGGCCTCGCTTGCCTGCGCCGCCCTCGTCTCGCTGGCCGTGGCCGTGGGGGCGCTTCGCGGGCGTTTCATGCCCGCACGCGTGCTTGCAGGCGGTTGCGTTCTCTACGTTGCGGGAGCCGCCCTGTTCGCCGGCGCCTCGCTGGGGGCCGCCGCATGGGCGAGCGCGAATCCCGACGGCGGGCAGTTCCTGCCGTCGCTCGTGGCCTGGATGCTGGCGGTGTGCGTCGGTGTCTCGTGCGTCGTGTCGGGGCTTGCCTGGGGGCGCGCCTGCAAGGCACTCGACGGCCGCTCGGCCCTGGCGTGCGTTGCCGGCGCGGCGCTCCTGGCTGCAGCGCTCGGGGCCGTGGGTACGCTGCTGTGTGAGGAGGCCTTTGCGGCGCTCTTTTGCCTTGAGGCCCTGCTCGGAGCCGCCGTGCCGTTTGCGATGAGGCTGCGGGAGCCGGACTGTACGGCCGCGTTGACGTCGGAGGGCCTGCGCGAGAGGCCCCTGTCGCAGCGCTTGAGCGCGTTTGCCGACGTGGCGGCCCCCGCGCTCGCGGGCCTTCTCGCGTTCGCGTTCGTCATGGGTACCATGCGCTCGCTCATCGTGGAGTCCTACGGCATCCACCTGGGCGTGCTCGCCCTGTGCGCACTCATCTTGGGGGCGTACGTGCTACGGGGCCGGCCCCAGGGGTCGCGCGTGGCGCTGCGCGGGCTTATCCCCACGCTTGCCGTGCTCCAACTCGCCTCGGCCAACGTGACCGCGGCGCTGTGGGGCGGCTCGCCGTTTGACATGGCGATGATCTTCCTGCTCTATACGCTGGCGGCACTGCTCACACTGAGCACGCTGGCGGCCGTGGCTCATGCCGAGGAGTTCCCCTGCGACCTGGTGTTCTCTGTGGCCTTGCTGCTGTTCTGCCTTGCCTCGCTGGCGGGCCTGAAGGCGGCCGAGGTCATGACGGCCGGTCAGATTCGTGTGTCCACAACGCTTGTCACCACTGCCTACGCCTTCGCCATGGTGCTTGTGGGCGGCTTGCGGGGGCGGCTCGCGACACCAGGCGCGCGGGCGCATGACCGCTGGGACGAGGTCGCGACGGGGCTTGGCGGGCGGCAGCGCGGTGCGGGCGCGCACGGGCGCGATGGCCGGCCGGGTGACGAGGGGGCGGGTGACGGTGGCCCTGTCGGTGATGTCGCGGGAGGAGCAGGCGCGGGCCTTTGCGGTCGGCAGGCGGACGCTGGGGCGCTGGGGGTCGGCGAGGCGCAGGCAGGCGCTGAGGCCGCGGCCGACTTCGATGTGCGGTGTGCCGAGGTATCCGAGCGGTTCCACCTCACCGCTCGCGAGCGCCAGATCCTCGCCCTGCTTGCTTGCGGCTACGACAGCGCTCAGATCAGCGAGGAGCTTTACATCTCGCAGAACACGGTGCGCTCGCACATCCACAACCTTTGCCGCAAGACGGGCGCCGCGAACCGCGAGGAGCTTGCGGGCCTGGTGGCCAAGGGCTGACAGGTAGGCCTTGGGCACCTACGCGCCACTGCCCACAAGCCATCTACCAGGCAAATGACGAAAAGGCTACGTCCCTTTTCGTCATTTTTGCTCGATGATGACACCAGCTGCGAGGTCGAAGTCAGACAGGGGATAGGCGCGGATGGCGGGGTCGTCGTAGGTGGAGAGGTAGTAGGTGC
>CAVEWV010000181.1:0-4423 GCA_963619535.1 Acutalibacteraceae bacterium
GGGTATGGCGCGCTCGTTATGGCGCGCGTTGCGCTCATACGGGATTATCTCGGATATAAGCACGTTTCGCACCTCCTGAGCAGGGGCTTCGTCTTCCCTCTGAGAAAAACCACTCGCGGGGGTATCGCGGCCCTGGTGCAGTGAACTGGCCAGCAGGCCCCTCCGAAAGACCCCCGTGGGGTGCACGGGCGCGAAGCCTCCCCACCTAGAGCCATCTCGTCGTGACGGGGCATGTCCGAGCGTCACGGGGGCGGGCGGGCGCGCAACGGAGCGCCTTTGCCTTGGCCACGAAGTCGGCGGGGCTCGACCAGCCGCCGAAGCGGGAAACGACCGCCGCGCGCGTCGCGATCACCTCGCTGACGCCCTTGGCGCGCCTCCAGTTGTTGCAGCGGCGGTGCGCCGCGTCGACGTTGGCCTTGTCGTATGGCGAGCCGCCACGGCTCACGGGCTTCAACTCGTCGCACTCGAAGCCGTCCGGTGAGCCAGCGGGCGCGCCGTAGTCGATGGGCAGGCCGCAGATCCAGCACGGCCGGGCCTGCGCCCTCAGCCACCGGGTGAGGGCCGTTCGCTTGGTGCCGTTGGCGCGGCGGACGTTGGAGCCCACCTAGCGCCAGTCCATCGGGCCCTTGCCCCTGTTCTCGAAGCACTCGCGCAGGCCACGGTAGCGGCTGCGCTCCAGCTCGCGGTAGGCGTTGCCCCGTGGGCGGTTGTGCCTGCGCGGGCATGGCCGCCCGGCCCCGATGCCCAGGGCGCGCATGAAGGCGCGCGCCACGACCGTGTCGTAGCGCCTCGCGATGCATAGCATCTCGCCGTGGCTGACCATCGGCCCACCTTCTTCGGTTGTGTCTGTGTGGTTACGCCGCCTACGAGAAGGGGCCGCGCCCTTGCGGACGTGGCCCCCATCATCGACTGCGCGCGGCGTTGCGCACCATATCTATAGCACGTCGGAAGCGTGCCAAAAGTGCCAAATGTGCCAAAAGTGTCCAAAGCTGTCCAAATGTGCCAAAAGTGCCAAATGTGCCAAAAGTGTCCAAAGCTGCCGCGGCACAAAAACCCCGCACGCCGGGGCGCACGGGGCGTCTGTTGGCCGCTACCCCTCGGCCAGCCCGTCGGGGTCGGCGGCGAGGTTTGCCAGGCCGTAGTAGTCGATGCCGTCCAGGCCCTGCGAGCACATGCGGCGGCACTGGCTCTTCGACGCCTCCATGCGCGCCGCCACGACCTGCCAGCTCTCGGCCGCCACGTAGCGGAAGTAGAGGCAGTCGGCCACGGCGCTGCCCATGAGCTTTTCCACGCCGCCGCGCCCGCTCTCGCGGCCGTACAGCAGCGCGCACGCCAGGTCGATGAGGGCGAAGTCCTCCTCGAGCCTGCGCTCCATGCGGGCCTCGTAGTCGATGCGCGCGTCGGTGCGGGCCATGCCGTTCGGGTCGGCCTTGCCGCCGCGCACGCGCGGCCCGAAGCCGCCCGAGCCGCGCAGACCCTCGCCCGCCGACATGCCCTCCACGGCGCGGCGGCACCGCTGGGCCTCGAGCGAGGCGTCGCGCACCGCGCCGAACAGGTCGGAGGCGCACCGGTAGTCGCTGGCCATCAGCTGCATAGGGTCTCCCGTCACGCAAGCGGGGCCGCCCGGACGGACGGCCCCTCGACCTTTCCCGTGCCATCCCACCCAGGATAGCCTTGTTGCATAGTATAACCGCTGCTACGGACACATGAAGTCGTAGCTGACACTAAATCGGCGGACGCCGCCCGCCGCCTACGCCAGCACCTCCGCGCCGCATTCCGGACAATAATTCGTCACGCTCTCCCGGTCGGGCCACGCCTCGGCACCGCAGCGGCTGCACGCGCACATGCCGCACTCGGCCTCGACCGGCCTGCACGTGGGGCTGCCGATGACGAGGGCGAGGTCGGCGAGGTCGGTTTTGTGGACGGCGTTGAACATGTCGGGCCTGAGCCCGAGCGCCGCCATGACGTCCCTGCCGGACACCCTGTCATGCGTGGAGCAGAGAAGGAAGGACAGCGAGATGGCGATCTCACGCCGCCTGACGCCGAGCCGGTGCTGCATGCCGGCCACTCCGTCCCACATCATCATCGCCCCCATATCAGCCACGCGGCGAGGTCGACGGCGAGGGCGGCGACGAAGAACGCGACCGTCTCGGCGTCAATCCCCGGGCCGCCATCGCGATGGGCCTTGAACCTGCCGCCCGTCATCTCCACGCCCCGTCCTCGCCGGTGTATACCCACGCCCACTCGTGCGCCACGTCTATCTTGGCGTCGAGCGCCAGCGGCACGAGCTTGCGCTCGACCGAGCCCTCGTCGTAGCCGAGCTTGCGCAGCAGCCTCTCGTAGGCCAGCGCCTGCGCCTGCGCCTCGGACGTGTGGTGCGACAGCTCCTTGACGCAGGAGGCCACGCCCGCGACCGGGTCGACCTCGGCGTCGAAGACCCACTCCGGCTCGTCGTCACCGAGCCCGCGCCGCTCGCCCATCGCGGCGTGGGTCGCGTCCTCCATCAGCATGCGGGCGTACTCGCCCAGCGTCTCCGTCCGGTACCTTGCCATGTCCGTCCTTCCTCCGTCTGCAGAGAATTAGGTGTTCTCTGACTCCAGTCCTCGTTTTCGATGCCTGAGCTGCGATTTGCCGCAGGCGGGCAGCGGCCGCCGCCACCGTGCCGCCCCGGGCTCACGACAGCGCCCTCCGCACGCCCTCCCAGGCCTGCGCGGCGGCGCGGTCGGCCCCCTCCATGACGTGGGCGTAGAGCCGAAGTGTCGTGGCCACGTCGGAGTGCCCCAGGCGCTGCCTGATGGTCTCCACGGGCACGCCCCGGTACAGCAGCATCGTGGCGTGGGTGTGGCGCAGCGTGTGCATCGTGGTGCCCGCCGCGAGCCCCAGGTCGCGCGCCAGCGCCGAGAAGCGCCGGGTCTGCACCGAGGGGCGCACGTAGCCCCCTCCCACCGTCACGAGCGGCGCGTCGGCCCCCAGCGGCCCTATCTCGGTGTCGCTTGCGGGCCAGCGCCGGCTTCTCCACCATCGTCGCGTGCACCTGCAGCTCGTGGGTGAGCGCGCGCAGGCTGCCGCGCTGCAGGGCGCAGGCCTCGCCGCAGCGAAGGCCGCACGAGAGCGCCACGTAGGCCAGCGCCGCCGTGGCCCTCGCCACCGGGTCGGTGGCGCCCATGGCCTCGGCGAGAGCGGCCGAGAGCGTGGCGAAGTCGCGCTCGCCGATGGCACGGGCGCTGCCCATGGGCCTGCTCGGCTTGGTGACCGACGGCATGGGGTTGGCCGACACCAGCCCCTCGCGGCTCCACTGCTCGTAGGCCCCCGACAGCAGGCTGTGCACCTTGAGCACCGTGGAGGTGCCCACGGGCGGCCTGCCCCTCATGCCCGCCATGAGGATGCGGTAGGCGGTCGAGACCTCCCAGGGCGTGAGCTCGCCCACGGCGACCGAGCCGAGCGTCGGGGCCACCTCGTTCCGCAGCACCGAGCGGTAGGTCTCCACCGTCTGCGCGCTGCGGCCGTAGCCCGCAAGGCCGTCCACGTAGGCCGCCAGCATCTCGTCCAGGCGGCGCGAGTCGGCGGCGCGGGGGGAGAGCGTCTCGGCCCAGGCGCGGGCGTACTGCTCGGCCTCCTCGCGGCTGGTGGCGGCAGGCAGGCGGTGCTCGCGGCGGATCTCCCTGTGGGTCACCGGGTCGGTGCCGAGGTAGGCCCTCGCCCTCCACGTGCCGTCGGCGCGCCGCGTCACCGTGCACGCCGGCGCGCTCACCTCCACCGCCTCGTCAGCACGGCCACGATGGCCCAGGCGATGATGCCCTCCACCACGGCCGTGGCCAGCTCGAGCACGGCGCCGACGAGCATGAGCGTGAGAAGGCTGCTGATCATGCCGCCGCCCCCTTCCCAGGCGCCGTGGCATGGCGGCGCCACGTGTGCACGCAGCCCTCGGCCACCTTCAGCGGCACGCCGGTGCGCGCGCTGATCTGCGAGGCGCGCAGGCCCTCGCGCGCCAGCTCGCCGGCCCGGTCGAGCATCATCCGGTACCACACCCCGTCGCGGGGCTCCCAGTCCACCATCGTCACTCCTTCCCGCCGGCGCTCACGCCAGCCTCCTGTCGCGCCCGCCGAACGCGAGCTGGTCGCACGTGCCCGATATCCTCGAGGCCATCGCCTTGGCCGTGGCCTGGCTCGCCTCGCCCATGAGGGCGGCCCAGCCGGGCAGGTCGTGCTGCGAGGTGAACACGGTCGGCAGGCGCTTGGCCCACCTGCCGTCCACCACGCGGAACACCTGCGCCACGCCCCAGCCGCTGAGCCTCGTCTTGCCCATGTCGTCCAGGACGAGCAGCCCGCAGCCCACGTAGCGCTCGAGCACCAGCTCGGCGTCGAGCACCGGCGAGTCGAAGGCCTTCTTCATCGCGCCGAGCAGGTCGGCCTCGGTCGTGAAC
>CAVEWV010000182.1:0-4423 GCA_963619535.1 Acutalibacteraceae bacterium
TCACGATGGTCTCGAAGGAGGCCTCGTTGCCGTGCGTGGAGGTCACCGCGGCAACAGCCTGGCCGCCCTGGCCCTCGCCCGAGGAGGCCTGCGCGTCGTTTGCGCCCTCGGAGCCGCCCTTGCCGCCCTTGCCCTCGCCCGATCCCTCCGAGCCGCCCTTGCCGCCCTGGCCGCTCTGCTCGGCGGCCACGTTGTCGAAGCCGATCTCGCGGCCGATGATGGAGCAGCGGCCGTCGTTGCCCAGCACGTTGAAGCTGCCCGAGGTGCACATGCCCACCACGGCGGTCTTGCCGGCGGCGAACTCCTGCAGCGCGGCGATGCGCTCGTCGAAGGCGGCCATCTTGGCGTCCACGTCGCCCTCAAGGCCGAACATGCTGGCGATGGTGGTGGCGTTGGCGCGCACGCTCTCGATGACGCCGGCGCCGTCGGTCGTGGTGTCGGTCTGCAGGAACACCACGGGGGCGATCTGGCTCAGGTCGTCGTACATGGAGGCGAGGCGGCCGCCGATGAAGATGACGTCGGGCTCGCAGCCCATCACGGCCTCAAGGTCGGCCTCCTTGATGGTGCCCAGGGCCGCAAGCTCGGTGTTCTCGGCGTACTGGGAGAGGTAGTCGATGTGGGTGGAGGCCATGCCCACCACGCGGTCTCCCACGCCCAGGGCGTCGAGGATGTCCAGGCTGGCCAGGTCGAGGATGGCGATGCGCTGCGGGTCGCGCGGGACCTCGAGCTGGACCTCCTCCTTGGCGCCGTTCAGGCAGGTGATGGTCACGGTGTCGCCCGCCTCGGCGGCCTGAGCGGCACGGGCGCCGGCGTTCAGGGCCGCAGGGGCCACGGCGAGCAGGCCGAGCGCGGCGGCGCAGGCGACGAAGGAGCGGCGGGACAGGGCGGTGTTGGCAATCTGGTTAAACATGGGTTACTCCATACTCTCGAGTCGGCAATCTTTGCCGGTTGTGACAAGACGGTGCATGTATCGAACGGACCGGTCTAAAGAAACGATGACTGGGCGAGCCGCCTCAAGGGGCTGCCGCTTCTGCCTGCGGCTAGCGCCGGCGCTGGGCAACGCGCACGGCAACCCCGCGTTTCTCTAGTAGTACAGCGACAGCGGCTTTCCCTCCACCTGGACGACCTTGAAGTCCACGCCGTAGATGCGCGCCAGGTTCTCGGGTGTCATCACCTCCTCCACGCTTCCGTAGGCGGCCACGTGTCCATCCACAAACGCGCAGATGAAGTCGGAATAAAAGGCTGCATAGTTGATCTCGTGCAGCACGAGGACCACCGTCTTGCCCAGCTCGTCGCACAGGCGCCGGACGGTCTTCATGAGGTTGGTGGCGTGGTAGATGTCCAGGTTGTTGGTGGGCTCGTCGAGCAGCACCAGCTCGGTGTCCTGCGCGATGACCATGGCGATGTAGGCGCGCTGGCGCTGGCCGCCGGAGAGCTCGTCGATGAAACGGTCCTGGTAGTCGCCCAGTTCCATGTAGCCGATGGCCTCGTCCACCCGACGCTCGTCGTCGGCTGTGAGGTGGCTGCCGCAGTAGGGGAAGCGCCCGAAACTCACGAGCTCGCGCACGGTGAGCTTCATCTGGATGTTGTTGGACTGCGTGAGGATGGCCAGCCGGCGCGAGAGCTCCTTGTCCTTCCATGCGGCCAGGTCGCGCCCGTCGAGCTCCACCGTACCGCCGTCGCGCGGCAGCAGGCGCGAGATCATCCCCATGACGGTGGACTTGCCCGCGCCGTTGGGGCCGATGAGCGAGACCACCTTGCCGCGCGGGATGTCGAACGTGACACCGTCCACCACAGAGCGGCCCTCATAGCGCTTGGTGAGGTCGTGTACGCACAGGGCACATGGGTTGTCGGATTGGTTATCCATAGATGACTCCTTAAGGGGTCTCGGTAGCGTACGAATGGCCGATAAGGCTGGCTGTTGGGAGACAACGGTCAGGCCGCGACAACCCGACCGCACGGGGTCCTTGTCTGCGCCGCCGTTGCGCAGGGGCACGCAGAAAGCGACTCGCCTGTCATGTGCCTCAAGCCTTTTTTGCGCAAAGCAGCAGGTAGAGGAAGTATGCGCCGCCGCCAATCGTGATGAAGACGCTGATGGGGATGACGTAGTTGAAGACGTGCTCCACCAGCAGCTGTCCACCCACGAGCACGAGCATGCCGAAGAGGGCCGAACCCGCCACGAGCTGCGTGTGGCGGTACGTCTTAAGCAGCTGGCGGGACAGGTTGGCGATGATGAGACCCAGAAACGAGATGGGTCCCACCATGGCCGTGGCCACCGCGATGTAGAGCGTCACGCCGAGCAGGAGCCGGCGGATGCAGCGGTCGAAGTCCACGCCCAGGTTGATGGCCTGGTCGCGCCCGAGCGTGATGACGTCGAGCTGTGCCAAGTCGGCCCTCAGGGCAAGCGCCACCACGGCCAGGATGACCACCGACAGCACGATGACCTCGGTGTTTATGTTGGAGAAGCTTGCCACCAGGCTCGAGAGCAGCGTGTCGTACTCGTTGGGGTCCATGACGCGGGTGAGCGTGGACTGGATCGACGAGAAGAACGACGACAGCACCGTGCCGATGAGCAGCACGTAGAGCACGTTGTAGTTGGTCAGCCGGAAGAGGTAGCCGTAGATGAACGTGGCAGTCACGCCCATGATGAGCAGGTCCACCGCAAACGAGGCATTGGCGTTCATCGCCAGCCAGCTGCCCGTGCCCGCCACGAACACCACGGCCGTGTGGATGAGCGTGTAGAGCGCGTTCATGCCCAGCAGGCACGGCGTGACGATGGTGTTGTTGATGATGGACTGGAAGACCATCGACGCCGCGCCGATGGAGAAGGCCGCCACCACCATGGCCGCGAGTTTGGGCGCGCGCAGCTTGAAGGCGAACAGCATAAGGCGCTCGTTGGAGAACTTGACGCCTACCAGCATATATGCCGCGGCGGCAAGCAGCACGAGCACGGCCAGCACGCAGAGCTTGCGGCGGGTGGCCCGACGCGCGAGGGCGGCGGGGGAGCTGGATGAGGCGAGCCGCACGGCGGACTCGGGGGCGGAGGCCGCCAGGCCCGCAGGCGCCGGGGCCGGCGCCGCAGGGGCGGTTGAGCTTGCGGGCGCAGCCATGGGCGCGCTTGCCGACGTGAGCACGCTCGCCTGCGCGGCCTGCTCCTTTCCCTGCGCGAACTTCTCGCAAGCCATTAGCGCACACCCCCTTCCGCGCACGCCGTCTCGGCAGCGCGTCGCCCCAGCCCGAGCTGAGCGCGCACGTTTGCCCAGGTGATGGCCTTGCGGCCGTGCTTCAGTCGGTACACGAGCAGGCCGATGAACACGAGGCTGCCCACGATGCCCACGATGAGCTCGATGGGAAGCTCGTAGGGGGCGATGACGGTGCGCGCCAGCAGGTCGCATACCAGCACGAACAGCGCGCCGAAGAGTGCCGTGTCCACCAGCGTGCCGCGAATCTTGTCGCCCTTGAACATGGCCACGATGTTGGGCACGATGAGGCCGATGTAGGAGATGGAACCCACGGTTGACACCACGGCCGCCGTGATGAGCGCCGCGATGGTGAGACCGCCGAAAAGCACCGCGTTGTAGTGGACGCCCAGGTTCTTGGAGAAGTCCTTGCCCATGCCCACGATGTTGAAGTGGTTGGCGAACACGAAGGCCGCCGCGATGAGCGGCACCGCGAGAAACACCAGCTCGTAGCGGCCGCGCAGCACCAGCGAGAAGTGCCCAACAAGCCAGGTGGAAAGCGCCTGGTTCATGTCGAACTCAAAGGCGATGAAGTTGGTGACGCCCGTCACCACGTTGCCGAACATGATGCCCACGAGCGGCACCATCACCACGTCTTTGAACTGGATGCGCTGGATGAACCACACGAACACCCAGGTACCCAGGGTGGCGGCCACGAAGGCGAAGAGGCTGCGGCCCCAGATGCCGGCGCTCGGCACGAACACCATGGCGATGAGCACGCCCAGCTGGGCCGACTGGATGGTGGCGCCCGTGGTGGGAGAGACGAACTTGTTCATGCAGAGCTGCTGCATGATGAGGCCGGCAACGCTCATGCCCGCGCCCGTGCACAGCACGGCAAGCAGGCGGGGAAGTCGTGAGGCGAGCAGGGTGAGCCACTGGTCGGCGTCGCCGGACATGAGGCCCGACACGTCCATGTCGAGCACGCCCACAAACAGCGACGCGCACGAAAGTCCAGCTAGAAGCACTGCGAGAATCGCAGTGGACAGGTGACGCTTGAGCACGCAAGCCTCTCTTCGGGTCGAGAAACGGCCAGTGAAGACGAGCGCGGCTTCAAGCGAACATATACAGCTAACCTGTAACGGGATAGAGCGGTGCCGCAGGCTAGCTGGTCTTACCTGCTGTCTGCAGCGCACGCTGGCGCGCATGGTACCAGAGAGTAAGAGAGGTATAACGATTGATAATGG
>CAVEWV010000183.1:0-4384 GCA_963619535.1 Acutalibacteraceae bacterium
GCGCGGTGCGCATCTTTGATGTACGTCCAGTACGCTGCGCCTCCCGACGCCTTGCAGGCCAGAACCCGCGTTTGAGCGGGCGGAACCTCGGCGGCCGTGTTCCGCGGAGCCTTGCCGCCGAGAACCCGCGTTTAGTGGTTAAGCGGGGGTAGTCCTTACGTGGCGGGGTATCCCCGCTGAAACCCTTTGCTGGGCGGGTCCCGTGCTTCGGTGCGGGGCCCGCCTGTTTTGTTTGGGGGGAGGGTATAAAACCTGGCGCGCCTGTGAGATACTGACACGTTGGAAAAATCGCAGGAAACGGCCTGGGAGGCCGTCGAGGGCCAGTGGCTACAGCCCCAAAGAAGGAGAGAGGCGACCATGACCGACGAAAACGAGCGCGACGCCATCAAATGCGACTTCGAGGCGGCTCTTGCGGGCGGCTGTTCGAGTTGCGCAGATGCCGCCGAGCCCGATGCCGAGATGGCCGCCGTGCGCCAGGCGGCTCGCGAGGCCTCCGAGGCCGCAGCCCTGGCCGAGGCCGAGACCTCCGTGGAGGTCACACCGGGCATGGGGCTGGACTGGTCGGGCCGCAGGCTGCGCCTGGGCATCGACGTGGGCTCCACCACGGTGAAGCTCGCCGTGCTCGACGAGGACTCCAAGCTCGTCTACGCCAGCTACCAGCGCCATCACACCGACGTGCGCGCCACGGTGAAGGCGCTCTTCCGCGCCGCCAGCGAGGTCTTCGGCGACGCGAGCCTCGAGGTCGCCATCACCGGCTCGGGCGGCCTGCTTCTCTCGCAGTGGCTCGGGCTTGAGTTCGTGCAGGAGGTCATCGCCTCCAAGACGGCCGTCCAGGCCTTCGAGCCCCAGACCGACGTCGTCATCGAGCTGGGCGGCGAGGACGCCAAGATCATCTACTTCGACAACGGCATCGAGCAGCGCATGAACGGCACGTGCGCCGGCGGCACGGGCGCCTTCATCGACCAGATGGCCTCGCTTCTGCACACCGACGCGAGCGGCCTCAACGAGCTGGCCAAGAAGCAGCAGACCATCTACCCCATCGCGAGCCGCTGCGGCGTCTTCGCCAAGACCGACGTGCAGCCCCTGCTCAACGAGGGCGCCCGCCCCGAGGACGTCGCCGCCTCCATCTTCCAGTCGGTGGTGACGCAGACCATCTCGGGCCTGGCCTGCGGCCGACCCATCCGCGGCCACGTGGCCTTCCTGGGCGGCCCCTTGCAGTACCTCTCCGAGCTGCGCCACCGCTTCCGCATCACGCTCGACCTCGACGACGAGCACATGATCTGCCCGGCCAACGCCCACCTGTTCGTGGCGAGCGGCGCGGCCCTGGCGGCCGTCTCGGGCAAGCTCTCCACGCTGCCCAAGCTCATCGAGGAGCTTGACAACCTGGGCGACGTGCAGGGCAGCGAGGTCCAGCGCCTCGATGCGCTCTTCGCCACCGCGGCTGACAAGGCCGAGTTCGACGCGCGCCACGGCGCCCAGGTCGTGCCCCACGGCGACCTGGCCAACTACCGGGGCCGCGTCTTCATCGGCATCGACGCCGGCTCCACCACCATGAAGGGCGCCGTCATCGGCGAGGACGGCGAGCTGCTGCGCACCTGGTACGGCCCCAACAAGGGCGACGTGCTGGGCACGGCCCGCATCCTCATGGACGACTTCTACGACGCGCTGCCCCAGGGCTGCACCGTGGGTCACGTCACCTGCACGGGCTACGGCGAGGGCCTGCTCATCGAGGCCCTGCACGCCGACTCCGGCGAGATTGAGACCGTCGCGCACCTGCGCGGCGCCAACGAGGTGCTCCCCGGCGTGGAGTTCATCCTCGACGTGGGCGGCCAGGACATGAAGTGCCTGCGCGTGAAGGACGGCGTCATCGAGCACATCATGCTCAACGAGGCCTGCTCGTCGGGCTGCGGCTCGTTCATCAGCGCCTTCGCCGACTCCATGGGTATGACGGTGCAGGACTTCGCTGCCGCCGCGCTCACCGCCGAGCACCCGGTCGACCTGGGCAGCCGCTGCACGGTGTTCATGAACTCCCGCGTGAAGCAGGCCCAGAAGGAAGGCGCCACGGTGGGCGACATCTCCGCCGGCCTTTCCTACTCCGTGATGAAGAACGCCCTGTTCAAGGTCATCAAGATCCGCGACCCCAAGGAGATCGGCGAGAAGGTCATCGTGCAGGGCGGCACCTTCCTGAACGACGCGGTGCTGCGCGCCTTCGAGCTGCTCACCGGCAAGCAGGCCTATCGCCCCGACATCTCGGGCTGCATGGGCTGCTACGGCGCGGCGCTGCTCGCCCGCGACCGTGCCGGCGCCGACGGCGTATCGACGCTGCTCCCCAAGGACGAGATCGACAACCTGCAGGTCAAGCACAAGACCGCCCGCTGCGGCCTGTGCAACAACCGCTGCCAGCTCACCATCTCCGACTTCGGTGGCGGCCGTCGCTTCGTCACGGGCAACCGCTGCGAGAAGGGCGCGGGCCACAAGAAGGCCGGCAGCGACGCCCCCAACCTGTTCAAGACCAAGAACGCCCTGCTCTTCGAGCGAGAGTGCCTGCCGGCCGAGACGGCGCCGCGCGGCACCGTGGGCATCCCGCGCGCGCTCAACATCTACGAGGACTACCCCTTCTGGCACAAGATGTTCACCGAGCTGGGCTTCTCGGTGGTGCTCTCCGGGCCTTCCTCCAAGGCCACCTACGAGGCCGGCATCGAGTCGATGCCCTCCGAGAGCGTGTGCTACCCGGCCAAGCTCAGCCACGGCCACGTCATGGACCTCATCGCCAAGGACGTCGACTTCATCTGGATGCCCAGCGTGCGCTGGGAGCGCCAGGAGGACGAGGGTGCGGGCAACTGCTACAACTGCCCCATCGTCATGAGCTACCCCACCGCCCTCAAGCTCAACATCGACGAGCTTGAGCAGCAGAAGGTCCAGTTCATGAACGACTTCGTGCCCTACCACGACATCGACGAGCTCAAGCGCCGCATCTTCGAGCTCATCGACGGCAAGCGCTGGAGCGACGCTCAGGCGGGCCGTGGCCGCTTCAAGGGTTCGCGCATCACGAAGGACGAGGTCAGCCATGCCATCGACGTGGCTTGGGCCGAGTCGGACCGCTTCCATGAGGCCATCCACAAGGCCGGCGAGGAGGCCCTCGCCTGGATCGAGGAGAACAAGGGCCACGGCATCGTGCTGGCGGGCCGCCCCTACCACAACGACCGCGAGATCAACCACGCCATCCCCGAGCTGGTGAACTCCTTCGGCTTTGCGGTGCTCACCGAGGACTCCGTGAGCCACCTCATGCACCCCGACCGCGCCATCCGCGTGGTGGACCAGTGGATGTACCACTCGCGCCTCTACGCGGCGGCCAAGTTCGTCACCACGCGCAACGACCTCGACCTCATCCAGCTCAACTCCTTCGGCTGCGGCCTTGACGCCCTCACCACCGACCAGGTGCAGGAGATCCTGGAGGGCTCGGGCAAGATCTACACCGTGCTCAAGATCGACGAGGTGTCCAACCTGGGCGCGGCGCGCATCCGCATCCGCTCGCTCATGGCGGCCCTCAAGGACAAGCACGCCGAGGCCCTGGCCCAGGCCAAGGCCGACGCGGCCGAGCGCGGCGAGGACCCCGAGGCCGTGACGCAGCCCCCCGTGGCGCGCGCCCACAACTCCACGGCCTTCCCCAAGGCCCAGTTCACCGAGGAGATGCGCCAGGCGGGCTACACCATCCTGTGCCCGCAGATGTCGCCCATCCACTTCGACCTGCTCGTGCCCATCTTCCACGAGGCGGGCTACAACCTGGAGCTTCTGCCCAGCGTTGACCACGGCGCGGTGGACGCGGGCCTCAAGTACGTGAACAACGACATCTGCTACCCCTCCATCCTGGTCACGGGCCAGATCATGGAGGCGGTGACGTCGGGCCGCTACGACCTGTCCAAGCTCGCCGTCATCATCACGCAGACGGGCGGCGGCTGCCGCGCGACCAACTACATCGCGCTCATCCGCAAGGCCCTGCGCGACTTCGGCCACCCGGAGATCCCCGTCATCTCGCTGGCCTTCGCCAAGCTCGACGAGCACAACCCCGGCTTCAAGGTGGGCCCGAAGATCCTGCTGCCCGCCTTCTACGCCATGGTGCTGGGCGACGCCATCATGCAGATGCTCTACCGCGTGCGCCCCTACGAGGCCGAGCCCGGCAGCGCCGACGCCCTCTACGAGAAGTGGATGGAGCGCATGCGCGCCGCGGCCCCGGGCATGAGCCGCTCCACGATGAAGAAGATCGCCCGCGAGATGATCGCCGAGTTCGACAACCTGCCGCTGGTCAACGACGGCTCCAAGCCGCGCGTGGGCGTGGTGGGCGAGATCCTCGTCAAGTTCCACCCCACGGCGAACAACGAGGTCG
>CAVEWV010000184.1:0-4218 GCA_963619535.1 Acutalibacteraceae bacterium
GCCTGCCTTGATGTTGCTCATCTTCTGGATGGAGGTGACGATGAGAGTGTCCTTGGGGTCGATACTCTCCACGAGCTTGTGGCGCAGGACGTCGGTGTTCTCGGTTGCCTGCACGTCGTCGGCGTCATCGGCAAAGGCGCGATACTCCTTGAGCGACTGCGTGCCGAGCTCGATGCGGTCCACGAGGAAGACCACCTTGTCGGCATCGCGGGAGTCCGCCACAAGCTGGGCCGACTTAAACGAGGTCATCGTCTTGCCCGACCCGGTGGTGTGCTCGACGTAGCCGCCAAGCCTGCCGGGCGTGGCCCCGAGCATGGGAGCGTCCCAGCCGCACTTGCGCACCTTGTCGGCAATGGCGCTCGCCGCGTAGTACTGGTAGCTGCGCAGGACCTTCAGGCACCCGTCACCCGAATCCGCCACGGTGTAAAAGCCGATGAGCTGATGCGCCATGGGGATAGAGAGCAGGCGCGCGGTGAATTTCCTCCACTCATCATGACCCTGGTTTTCGTTCGCACAGCAGGGCGTGTTGTTGAAGTCGGCCCAGTGGAAGCGATAACTCGGGTTGAAAGCGCCTGAACCCGGATTGGCGAAGTACACCGCATCGTCGGGGTTCATGCCCACAAACACCTGCACAAGCCGAAATATGCTCGTGAACACGCCCTCATGGGCGTACTTCTCTATCTGGTTGCAAGCCTGGCTCACAGGCACGCCGCTGCGCTTGAGCTCGATGTGGATAAGCGGCATGCCGTTGATGAGCAGGCACAGATCGCCTCGCCGGTCGTTCAGCATCTTGCTCTTGGCCGCATACACCGGCTGCTGGGCAATCTGGTAACGGCTCTGCCCCGCCGCAATCTCCTTGCGGTCGTAGATCTTGAGGCTTACCTCCTTGCCGTAGTGCAGCGTGTCCGCGGGGTTGTCGCGCTTCACGGCCACCGTCTTACCGTTGATAAGGCCGTTGAGCGCCAGTGGCGTCTTGAGCGTCTCCACCTGCTCGATGATCTGTGCCATCTCGCCGTCGGTGAGGGGGCAGCCGTTGAGTCGGTCGATGTCGGCGTTGTTCTGGTAGAGGATGTTCGCCCAGTTTTGGATGAGGTCGCGTTCCGTGGGGTACTTGAGCACGCCGCCGGCGTCGTCCCAGCCATGCTGCTTGAGCACGGCGATAACGGCCTCTTCGAACTCGGCTTCCTTCTCATAGACCATGGCATGCTCCTCGGATATGTTCAATCCCTGTGGCAGACCGCTGCATTATACGGCTTGCAATGCCTGCGAGGCACCCCCGTGCGCGCCGGGAGCACTCATCTCTCTCTTATGCGAAAATACCTGATAATTAAGCCAAACGACGCTCGCGACGCCTTCCGGGTGCGTCATCGACGAGCCTCGGCGGCTAGCGAACGAAATCAAATACGCCGAGTATTGGATTGAGAGAATGTCCACATAAAACTAGGGCGCATCCGCAAGCGGACACGCCCTTACAAAACCCGAAAGTTTTTTCATCTAGCGGCATTATGCCCGCGCTGGGGTCCAGATATCAATCATATTGGAGAGGAAATCGAAATAGGAGGTCAGAGACCCGTCCGCGGGGCATGACCCTGATGAGGCGCGGAAGGCCTCTTTCACCTGCTGCATCGCCGCCGCATGCCGCGCCATCGTCGTATGCCTCGTGCAGAACATCGACGAAGCGAAGAGTGCTGCCGCAATCTGGGCGATGCGTCGGTTTGCCATCCTCCTCTTCCTCGACTTGCAATTCTTCATCCCACGGCTGCTCATAGACGCGAGGAATTGGCGGCCATTATACAGGGCGTCAGAGCGTGAGTCCCCGCCCGGCAATGCAGGCTGCCGGGCTTCGCTCTTTTGCATGAGGTGGCGCCGCACGGTTACAACGACCCAACGTAGCGAATCGGCCTCTCGCCCAACCAACCACACCGCATGGAGGAATGCCTTGTATAGGACGGGGCACAGGTCGCGCCAGGGCCGCCTTGTGCCGGATTCTTATTTGACTCGTAAACCGCAATTTTGCTCGCATAGGCAGTCATGAGGAGCCATACAGGCAATCTACCAGGCATTTCATCGCCTTGCACACGCAGAATCTTATTTGACTGGTATTTGCTTCTTATTTGATTCTTATTTGACTGGCAGCCTCTCGACCATATAATCGCCCCTGTACAGCACACCGCACGGGAGGCCTGGATGTCGCCGTTTGAGAACACTGTCCTACTCATCGAGGAGCTCCGGCGACTGCCGAGCGAGACCGAATACGTTGAGTTCAAGACGAACAATGCGAACCCCGAGCAATTGGGGCGCGACATCTCGGCCCTTGCAAACTCGGCCGCCGGCCTCGAGCGACGCTTCGCGTTCAAGGTTTGGGGCATCGACGACGCAACGCATGAGATCGTGGGCACGACGTTCGACCCCAAAACCGCCCGAAAGGGCTCGCAAGAACTTGAGCTTTGGCTGCGACTGAAGCTTTCGCCCAACGCCCAGTTTGAGTTTGAAACCGTGGCCATCGATGGCAAGGACCTCGTCTTGCTCCGCATCTGGCCTGCCGTGGGCAACCTCGTCCTGTTTGACAACAAGGCGTACATCAGGTCGGGCAGCAGCTCGCATGAGCTTGAACGCGGTTCGCAGCGAGAGCGCGATCTTTGGAACAAAATCCAGCACGCCTGCTATGAGTCACAGGTCGCAGCAAGCGACATTGCCCCCGCCGACATCCCCGACCTGCTTGGCTTTGAGGCCTACTTCGAGCGGCAGGGCCTTCCCGTCATCCGCAACACGGAGGGACTCCTCCATTACCTCGTGCAAGAGAACCTCGTATTTGTCCAGGATAACGGCCGCATCTCTATCACCAACATGGGTGCCCTGCTGTTTGCGCGCGACTTTGCCTCCTTTCCGCAAGTCGCACGCAAAGCGCCCCGAGTAATCCAGTACGAGGGTGACGGTCGTCTGGTCATGGTGCGACAAAAGACGTTTGCGCAAGGTTACGTGCTCGCCCTCGACGCCGTTGTGGGTTACATCCTCGACCTCATGCCGGCCAAAACCGTCATCGACCGCGCGACGCGACGCGAGGTGACTCAGCTGCCCGAAATCGCCGTACGCGAAGCCGTAGCCAACGCGCTCATCCATCAAGACTTCGGCATCACAGGAGCCGGACCTTTGATCGAGGTCTTCGGTAACCGCATCGAGATAACGAACCCCGGCACACCGCTTGTCAGCACCTTGCGCATCCTCAACGACCCGCCACGCTCCCGCAACGAACAAACCGCCGCGCTCCTGCGCAGGCTCGACTTCTGCGAGGAGGCCGGCAGCGGCTGGGACAAGATGGTCGCGGCATGCGAGCTGCGCCAGCTCCCGGCTCCTCGAATCGAGGTCGCCGGCGAGAACACGCGCGTAAGCCTGTTTACAGACGTCGCCTTCAAAAACCTCTCGCCCGGTGAGAGGAAGATGGCCTGCTACTGGCATACGTGCGTCAAATACGCAAACAGCCAGACCGCGACCAACAAATCACTGCGCGAGCGATTCGGGCTCAGCGACTCACAGTCGGCCCAGGTGTCACGACTGGTAAAGGAGTGCATCGAACAAGGCCTCATCAAGCAGCTCGACCCCCAGGCCTCAAAGAAGAACATGAGCTACGTGCCCTGGTGGGCCTGATGGGGCAGATGCGGCCACGACGTGGATGAATGCCTTGCATGAAACGAAGCACAGGTCGCGCCGGGGCCGTCTTGTGCCGGATTCTTATTTGACTCGTAAACCGCAGTTTTGCTCGCAAAGGCAGTCATGAGGAGCTATGTAGGCAATCTACCAGGCATTTCATCTCCATGCAGATGCTGAATCTTATTTGACTGGTATTTGCTTCTTATTTGATTGGCAGGCGCCCGGGTTCAAAGGAAGGCTCCCATGTGGGAATACGTTCGCTTCGATGACGACACCCAAGTCTCGTATTCCAAGGTACGCGACGACAACACCATCTTGGTTGTCATAGAGCGTCCGAGAGACTGGGGCTTCGACACCGCCAAGTGCCTGCTGCCAGCCATTACCTGGATTGTCACCGACGGGTTCGATGAGGCCGACATGGCCAATCTGGACGGCTTCGTCCGTGATAACTCACCGCTCATCATACGACTCGCCCATGAGAAAAACGGCGCCTAGTCTCGGCTGCATGAGCCCCTGCGGGCCTCGTACCATGCGAGGTCGTCGGGGGTGTCGATGTCGCGCAGGGTGGGG
>CAVEWV010000185.1:0-1461 GCA_963619535.1 Acutalibacteraceae bacterium
CTCCTAGCGTTGAACGGTCGGATGCGCATCTCGGCGAGGCGTCTATCGTTTCCCCTTGCGCATGGGGCGCGATGGCGCACCACGGACTCCCTTGTCGAGGCGCGGGACTTTTCCATCATAGGTTGGGCTACCATGCAGGCCATCGTCCAAAAGGGTTTGGGATTTATGTTGTCAAAGGCGCTGGTAGCATGGGCTGCTAAAATAACATCGTCCGTTTTGGTTAACGGGGAATTTAGAGGGGAAGGGTCAGTGGGCAAAGAGCACGTCAACTCCTTTGCAGAAAAGGCGTCGTCGGGGTTCTTCGCCTGCTGTGTGGCAAGCCTGGGCCTCTACTGGGCCTGGACGTTCTTCTCGTTCAACCCGCCCGTGTCTCACGCATATCCCATCGCCCTTCTTCACGTCACGTCCATGGCGGGCGCGTCGCTGGTCTTTCTGCTAATTGCACTCGGGTGGAGGCGCGTGGGGTCGCTATGCGCGCGGAAAAGGCTCCTCATTGCGTGCGGCCTCATCGCCGGGCTGACGTCTCCCCTCTACCTGCTCGGTTGCTTTCCCTGGTGGGCGGCCTTGGCGGGGGCGGCTCTGTCGGGTGCGGCCATATCGGTTTTGGTCTGTGCCAATGCTGAGGCCTTCTCACGCTTCACGCCAACAGGGCTGCTTGCGGGTACTGCCCTCGTGTTCATGATTGCCTATGTCGCACTGATAGCGTTGGCCGGGTTGGCTGGATTGGGATGGCGCGGGGCGACTGAGGTCCTCGGCTGTGCGTTGCCCGTCGTCTCGGCAGCGTTTCTCGTTGCCGGGTGCTCCCGTGTGAGCGGGCCAGTCTTCGAGGTGCCAAGGTTGCAGGACAACTCAGCGGTAGCGTCATGCAATTTCCCACATGAGCTGGGCAAGCTGCCCTGGCGAACGTTTTGCGTCATCGCGTGTATGTACATCGCCATCGGCTCCATCAGGATGTATGTGGAGCACGTCACCGGTGGCCTCGACATGAACCTGGTCTGCACGGCTGCCAGCGTTGTGCTTCTCGCGTGCGCCCTTATCGCCAGCCTGTTTGCTGAAAGGCGCGGAGTGGCGGCACTGGGCGTGTTCTACAAGGCCGTCATGCCCCTGGTGGCACTGGCCTACGTCGTGCTCCTCACCGCCGGCGAGAGTCAGCCGCTCGTTCTTTCCGTCATTGCGCAGCTTGCGTGTCTGGTGGTGGAATGCCTTTGCTGGGTGCTCATCGTAGACAGCAGTCGGAAAGGCGCCCCGGCTCTGCTCGTTATTGGAATCGGGCGTTTCACCGTGCAGCTCGGCATGTCGGCCGGAGAGCTGGCAACTGGTGCCTGCATTAGCCAAATCGTCCCTCTGGGCACGCTCATCGTCTTTTTGCTTGTGGTGTCGTTCGTCTTTCTTTTCTCCGACCGCGAGACCGCCGTGCAAACCGGCGGCGCAGGCATCTCCGAAAGCGCCGGCGGCGTGGAC
>CAVEWV010000185.1:1471-4198 GCA_963619535.1 Acutalibacteraceae bacterium
GGACAGCGTGAACGCGCCGGCTCCAGGCGCAACAAGCCCCGAGGCGGCCGGCCTTGCCACCGATGACGGAGAGGGCTGCATGAATCCCTCGCGGCCCGAACTTCTCGTGCAGAGCTGGGGCCTGACCCAGCGCGAGCAGACCATTCTCAAGCTCTGGGTGACCAGCCACGGTCTTCGTTCTATCTGCGAGACCCTCGGTCTTTCCGAATCCACCGTCAAAACGCACGTCCGTCATATCTACGAGAAGAGTGGCGTGCACAGCCGCGCCGAGCTCATCAAACTGCTCGACGACCACAACGTCCCATCGGAGCCAGAGCCAGGCCCGCGCGCCGAAGCGTAGCAGCTTTGGCTTCGCTCTAATCGGCCAGGCGCCGCTGCATCTCCTCGATCACGTCGAGATATGCGCGCAGGGCCGGGTTGTGGTCGTCCTTGCGCCAGACGAGATAGCGCCAGACCCGGATGTTGTCGGAGCAGGGGACGATGGCCAGGTTCGGGTTTTGAAGATAGTAGGTCTCCGGCGTGCGCGCGGCGCCCTCCACGACGATGAACACGTCGTCGGGCTCGAGCCGCATGAGGCCCAGCTCCTCCACGTCGTTCAGTTCGTAGGGCTTCCAGCGCAGCTTGAGCCCGCGGGCTTCGAGAAGCGTCGCCACGTCGGGCTGGCACCGGCCGAACTCTGGGTTGAGAGGGAACACGAAGCAGCACTGCGCCAAGTCGCGCAGGCAGAGGGCCGGGTTGCCTGAAAGAGGGTTTTCGGCCGGGAGCGCAAAGCGGATGTGCTCCGGGTAGCCTGTGAGCTCGAGGACCCCAAAGCCCTCCCGTTCCCCCACGGGGCAGGTGGGTTCGCCGTCTGTGGTGCACGCGACGATGCCCACGTCCACTTCCCCGTGCAATACGGCGTCATCCAGGGCGACGCCGGGGCGCAGGGTCTTGCGCATCACGCTGAAGCCGGGATGTCTCCTGCCCAGTTCGTCGATGGCGTTGGATAGCAGACCGTGGATCATCGGGGACTTGCGGTAGCGCTCCACCACAAGTCGCGCGCGGGGTTCGCGGCCCGCCCTGCGCATGGACTCTTCGAGCGCGTCTTCGCACGCCAACAGCCCTGTAGCCTTCTCGAGCAGCTCGCGGCCGCAGTACGTGAGCTTGAGCGGGTTAGAGGTGCGGTCCACGAGCTCGCAACCGAAGTGCCGTTCAAGCTCGCCCACGTGGCGGCTCAGGGTAGGCTGGGACATGTCCAGCTCCCGGGCTGCGGACGTGAAGCTCAGGTGTCGTGCGAATACGACGAACTCCCTTACCAGGTCGGTGTTCATATCCTACGGCCCCCTTGCCGTCAGGCGGATAATCTGCGCGGGCGATTGTCCCATGCACGATGTGCATATGTCCATGCGCAATGCCATGAGCCGGATTCTAAACCCGTATTTTGTCCATGCGGCGTGCGGGATGTACTGTGGTAGCCAGTCCGGGAAAGGGGATTTCCGGACACCACTACAACCGAAGGGGAAACCATGCACACCATGACACGCAGGTCTCTGTTTAAGGACGCAGCGCTCGTCGCCGGCGCGGCAGCCGTCGTCGGCGCCATGCCGGCGCTGGCCGACGAGGCAAGCCCGTCGTACCAGTACGCCAAGACCCTCGATGAGGCGGAATCCTACACTCAGATTGAGACGGATGTCCTGGTCATCGGCGGCGGCGGCGCGGGCATCTGTGCTTCGCTGGCCGCGGCGGAGGCGGGTGCGAGCGTTGTCATCTGCGAGAAGAGCGGTGTTCTGGGCGGCGCCACCATCATGAGTAGCGGCAAGATTCCCGCCGTGGGCACCGCGCAGCAGCAGGCTGCCCTTGCCGAGAACGACGAGGTGGACAGCGTGGGCGCGTGCGCCATGGACATCATGCGTCCGAGCAACTATAGCGTGCGTCCTGAACTCGTCTACACCGTGGTCGAGAAGTCCAAGGACATGATCGAGTGGACCGAGGCCCACGGTGTCACCTGGACCGTCGACGCGGGCCTGTACTACGGGCAGACCGCCCACCGCATGCATACCGCAGACGGCGCTGGTGCCGGTCTCACCCAGGCACTCATCGACTCCATGGATGCAAACGCGAGCATCACCCAGAAGCTCAACTGCGAGATCAAGGGCCTGCTGCTCGATTCCGACGGGGCTGTGGCCGGCGGTTGGGGGACCGACGAAGACGGCTCCGACATTGCCGTCATTGCCAAGAACACCGTGCTCGCCACCAGCGGCTTTGGCAACAATGACAACATGATCGCGCAGTACTGCCCCGAGGTCTTTGCCGCTTACCGCATGGTGGCGCCCGGCGCCACGGGCGAGGGCATCCTCTGGGGCGCGGAGCTGGGCGCGCCGCTGGAGAAGATGGGCGCCTACCAGGGATATGCCTGGCATGACGCCGACGACGACACCGTGCTCGGCCAGGACCTGGCCAACAACGGCGGTATCACCGTCAACGCCGAGGGCAACCGCTTCATGAACGAGTACGGCGGCTACTCCGAGCTCACGCCCCATATCCTGGCGCAGACCGGCAGCGTGTGCTACCTGTGTTTCACCGACGAGCAGGCCAGTCAGAACGCCAAGATTGACGCCTACCGCGAGGGTGGCATTCTTTACGAGGGGGAGACTGAGGACGAGCTGGCCGCAGCCATCGGTGTGCCCGCCGACAAGCTCGCCTGGACGTTCGCCGACTACCGCAGGGGCATCGAGCGCGGCGAGGACC
>CAVEWV010000186.1:0-4162 GCA_963619535.1 Acutalibacteraceae bacterium
TACGGCCTCAAGCACGCCAAGGCCGACAACGTGGTGGAGGCCCTGCGCATGCAGTGACGCGCGGGGTCGCTGCTGGGCCTTATGTTCAGAGTGGCGGCCGACCCCGGCTGAGGTCGGCCGCCATGTGGTCATAAACCCTTAGTGGCAGGTGCCGCACTCAAAAACGTCTGCGTGGTGGCAGTTTGTGCAGGTTGTAAGTGCGGTTTTCGCAATGCCGTCCTCGGTGTCATGGACGGTATGGCAGCTAGTGCACGTGATGTCCCCATGATCCTCAACATCAGGTATATCGTGGGGGTTGACGACAGTACCGTTCTCATCAGTCAGTATGGTGCAATCCTTGGTTGTTTCGGCAAGCTCGGTCTGATTGTGACACGTCAGACAGACATCGCTCGAAACCTCAGACTTCTTGAGACGCTTTGCTTCTTTTCCGCTGTTGAGCTTTTTATGGCCCTTGGCCAAGCCTTCGGTGTCTTCATGGCAGCTGGTACATGTGAGTTGAAGCGATTGGGCGTGCATGGAAGCATACGACGATATGGCGCCGAGATCGGCGCTGCTTTCTGTAGTTTCGGCGTTTGCCTCCGTCTTGATGTCAGTTTTCTTGTTCGTGCTGCTGCCTTTGCCGTTCGACTCGTCTTCGTTCTCGGCAGTTTTAGCTTTGGTGTCGCTTGCGGAGCCCTCGGTCTCAAGGCCCAGGGAGGCGTACTGCCTCTCGTGACATAGTGAGCAGTCCAGGTCGATGGACCATGTGTAGTCAGTCGCGTCGCTCTTCTCGGCGGCATGGGCATTTGTCGGCATGCCTGTGCATGTGCCAGCGATGCCAAGGACAAGCGCGACTGCCAAGCCTGCGCTGGTCAAGCGGCGGTTAGGGACAGTTAGTCGAATCATGAGGTCTCCCTTTCCTCGTGTGACTGCGTTTTTCGCAAGTGTTCTTGCAAACGCGGCGACGCGCCCTTCCCAAAGGAGGGGCGCGTCTTGCGTTGCGGAGGTTTGCTGCCAGAACTGAAGCCGGAATCCCTTACTCGTCCCAGTTGGCCTCAGCTGCGGCGTTGGCGCCGGAAATGCGGCCCCAGTTAATGCACTCGGCGTAGTTCATGCCGGCGCAGCTATACACCTTGCCGGAGATGTGACCCAAGACGCCGGCCTCATACAGGCGAGGAATGACGTTGCCCTCGGTGTCGATAATCTGGCCTTTCTCGTTCTTGCGCGGGCCGCCGCACGTGGTGTACATGGCAGGCTGCAGCTTCATGGCGTAGAACGGCGGGTTGGTGAGCGCCACGAGGTTGGGGTTGTCGTTCTTGGTGGCCGGACGGCCGAACTCGTCATCTTCCTGGGCTTCGCAGATTGCGTTGTAGCGTGCGAGCGTGTCGGCCACAACGGAGGGCTCCACCTCAAGCAGGTCAAGCTGAGCGGCCAGTTCCTCGATGGTGTCGGCCTTTGCGATCCAGCCCATCTCGATTTCCTCAAGGTTGTCAGTGGACCAGACGTGGTCGGTACCGTATTGCTCCCTCAGGTCGTCGGGCAGCGACTTGACGCCGTTGGGTATGTCGTTGTACAGGGCGCCGGCCTGGCGTTGCGTCTCGTCGAAAACCATGTAGAACGGTACGTTCAGGTACTCGTCGTTGGGCTGGTCGAGCGCCTCGTTGTACGTGCTGAAGAAATACTGGCTCAGGAAGTTGGGGAAGGGCAGGGGACTTTCCTGCATGAAACGCTGGCCCTTGCGGTTGATGAAGAAGAACGCACCCGAGCCGGCCGCCCACCACGTTCCTGCAAAGCCTGCATAGCCGATAGTCTTGCCGGGCTCGACGAATGTGGGCTGGGTGCTGCAGACGTTGGGCATATGCCATAGGTCTGCGCCGGCCGCCATGGCCATTTTGACGCCGTCGCCAGTGTTGAGGGGCCAGCCGGTCTGGGCGAGAGGCGTGGGGCGCAGATAGTCGCCCTGCATGGTCTCGCTTGCCTCAAAACCACCCGTGCACAGGATGACGGACTTACGAGCCTTGACGGCCACATCGCCGTCCGGTCCGTGGCCGAGCACACCGATGACCTCCTTGGTTTGCGGATTCTGGACCAACTTATACGCCTGGGTGCTCGTAAGGCAGGTGATGTCGTTGTCTTCGACGAAGTCGCGGCAGTACTCGATGAAATAGTTGCCGCCCGTTTGTGTCTTGGGGTCGGTCTCGGAGACCATCTGCAGCGTGGTGAGGAAGTCGTTGCCCTCAATGATGTATTTGAACTCGGGACCGCTTGCACCGCTCGTGGCGGCATAATTGATGTCGTGGTCATCAAACCACTCATCGGTCGTGGCGCCCATCTCGCACCAGGCGCGCTCCACCTCTTCGGGCGTGTAGCCGCCGTTGCAGACGTGCAAGTACTGGACGCTGGCTTCGATGTCCTTGATGAACGTGATGTTGCCGCCGCCCAAGCTCGAAGAGCCGCCACCCACCTGGGCGCCTTTCTCGATGACGATGACGTCGGCGCCGTTTTCATAGGCGGTGATCATGGACGCGCCGCCTGCCGCGCCAAAGCCCACTACGACGACGTCCGTCTCATAGTCCCACGATTCGGGAAGCCACCAGGCGGCCTCGTCTGCTTTTGCCTGGTTGACGGCAAGGGCCGACCCGGCAGCTGCCGTGGCCAGCGATGCACTTGCGATAAAGGACCTGCGTGAAATCTCGCCCATGGTAACCCCTTCGTTTGACGGTGGCACTGCGTTGAAAGACGGCGACGTACTTGAGCTGTGACGCCGCCGCCTTTTCCATCCTCGCCATGTTGTTGTGGGGACGAAACGTCCAAGCAGCGGGTCTTTTGTGGCATTCACCCAAGTTGGGTTAAGGGGATAGGTATAGTTCGAGGGACGCGATTGGTTGCGCATCATGGAGAGTGGTGGGATGTCAAAGAGTCGTCGCCTGCCCCAGCAGGTGGTTTCGTCAAAGACGTTTCTCGCGTTTGTCGTGTTCTGGAGCTGGCAGACCGTTCTTACTTTTGTCCCGACGTTTGCTGGGGAGGAGTTTGTCATATCGCTGCCTTGGTCGATCAGCAATCTCTGCTCTCTGGTGGCAAGCGTTTTCGCCCTGGCCTTCTGGCGTAGACTGCAGCTGGTCATGAGGGCAAAAGCATTTCTTTACTGCGTCGTTGCACTTCTTGAAGTGGGAACTGCTGGCGACATTGCCCTGATGTTGTTCCTCGGCAACCCGGTGGAATGGTGGCACCATGGGCTGTACGTTGCGTTCGGCGCCATCTTGGCGGCCGGTATCATATTTGCAGACCTTGTGCTTGTGTACCTGCTCTCGTGCCTCAAGCAAGAAAGCGCCCGCGCCTTCGTTGTCATGGGCGCGACTGTTCTTAAACTGCTTCTCTACCTTCTGTGCGACAACCTTACCAACCCGTTGGTGTATGTTGCATTGCTTGCGGCTCCAATTCTGTTCGCATATCTCATAACATCACACGAGGCGATGTTATGTTTGAATCACTTGCCCGAACCTATTCGAGAGAAGCAAACAGCACCGCGCGAGCAGGTACCTCCCAGCATGCTTGTCATGCTTGCTGTTTTGTCGTTTTCCATCAACTACATGCGCAAACAGGTGATGTCCGGCGTTGAGGCATCTGAGTATGATGGCTCATCCGTCATGGCACTGACGCTGCTCTTCGTTGGGATCGCTTTTGTCGGGGAGTATGTTTTGCAGAGGCGCGGCACGTCACCGACGCCGTTCATCATCTCGCTCTACCTGGCCGCCAGTCTGTTTTTAGATCAGACCGCACAGGACCTTGCTCCTTTTGCGCACATTGCCTTGGTCTTTGCTGGCTTCTTTTTGTACATAACCGTTCTCTATCGGTTGGCTGCGCGTTATGCGAACCTGAATCCTGCAATGTTCATGCGTGTTGCGGCGCTGCTGTTCGTGAGCAACTCCATAGGCCGCATAGTGGGCGAGTTGTTGTGGGTGGGGCAGGGGATGCTTCCAAGTGGCCAGGTCCTCTTGACGTATGTTATAAGCGTGGCCGGTATGTTCATGTTTGCTCTCGTGCAAAATTCGCCCGCAAATGAATTGTTCGCTTCGGCCCCCACGGTTGTTGCCGACGACAAGGGCGTGCTGTCTGGTTCGTTCAGCGAGGAACTTGAGCGGGAGGTGGAGCGGGTGTGCGCCCGTTACGGACTTACCAAGGC
>CAVEWV010000187.1:0-4149 GCA_963619535.1 Acutalibacteraceae bacterium
CGCTGTAGAGGACACGGCGGCTAATCGTTGCACGAACAGGGCGCCGTGCCTCCTGACAAAAGGAGGTGCGGCGCCCTTTGTTTTTGTATGGCGGACACGCAAGAAAGAGAATCCTTTTACGTCTCGTTCCTCACGAGGGCCCGACCCCACGAGATGCCGAACTCAGTGAAGAGCGAGTCGCGCAACATCGGGCCTGCGCTCGCACGGCGGGTATCGTCCAACCTGCCGACTTCGAGCGGAGCGCTCATACGCGACGAAAAGGTCCCGCCCCTTTTCGTCGTTCCTACGCCACAGTCAGCTCGACGGGAGCAGGCGCGTCCTTGGCCTTGGCCGCGTTCTCGCCTGCGGTGCGGCCGGTGTAGACGGTCTCGGCGATGTTGCCGCCGCAGCAGTACACACCAGCCCAGAAGGACCCCAGCTCGCCCGCGCTGTACAGGTTGGGGATGGCATTGCCGGCAGGGTCGAGGACCTCGCAGTTCGTGTTGCGCTTGGGGCCGCCCTGGCAGTTTACGCAGGCCGGGTACAGGCGCACGGCGTAGAACGGGGCCGTCTCGATAGCGGCGAGGGTGTAGGGGTCGCGCCCGAACTCGGGGTCGACACCCTCGGCGCAGATGACGTCGTTCCAGTTGACGACAGTCTCGACAAGCGTGTCGGGATCGAGGTCGATAAGCCCCGCAAGGTCGGCGATAGTGTCGGCCTTGAAGAGATGGTCGTCATCGATGAGCGCGATGTCGCCCTCGCCGTTGCGAGCAGTGGAGTCCATGATGGCCCACATGACGTCCGGCGTGACCTGGCTTATCCAGCTACCGCCGTAATCGACGTGACCGTGCTTGCAGTTGCCAGAGTCGTTCATGAAGCGCTTGGCGTTGCCGCCCACATTGATGCAGTTGCCGGCTTTAGTGATGCGCTGGTGGGAATAGGTCGTAGAGAAGCAGCGCTCCTGGTCGCCCAGCTTGGCAACAATCCACGGACCGGAGAGGGCCGACATGTGCCACAGGTCGGCCCCGACTTCCAGACCCATCGTGATGCCGTCTCCGGTGTCGTACACGCTGCCGATGGGGTAGGCCTCGGGTTTCTCGGCATAGTTCTCGAACATCTCCTGGTTGCCCTCATAGCTGCCGCACGCCAGGACGACACCGTTCTTGGCGCGCACGTTCACAACCGTGCCCCCGTGATCGACCTGAACACCCAGGATAGTCTTGCTAAACGGATCTTGGACGAGGTGTCGGGCAGGCGACTCGACCCACACGTCGATGGAGTCCGACAGGGCCTCGACGTTGTCCATAAGCAGATGCCAGTACTTCTTCTCCTGGTTGTCGGGCGCGTCGATGACCATGAACTCGCAGACGCGCCCGTCATTGGGCGTGCCGTCGGGCCACACGGGATATTCAGACAGGCCCACGGTGCCATCGGGCAGCTCGAAGTACCAGTCGCGACCCTCGGCCGTCGAGACCATGTCGAGCGTAAGGCCGTCGGTGGCACCGGCGATGGCGGAGGAAAACGTCGTCGCGCCATGGGCGAGCAGCCATTCACCAATCTCGACTGAGCCCTTGGCCATGTAGTCGATGACTTCCTCGGTGGCGGTGTCAAAGCCCTTCGCAAAGGCGCTGAAGTAGGCCACGCCGTCCTCATAAGTATTGGGGATGTTGAAATACTGCTCACAGTAGCGAGTGTTACCGCCCTTGTCGGCGTCGGGGGCCTTCTCGCACAGCAGGACCTTCGCACCGTTCTCAGCCGCGGTGATGGCGGCGACTGCACCTGCGCCACCATAGCCCACTACCACGACGTCGTACTCCGCGTCCCACGAGACGGTTTCGACATAGGAGAAGCTCACGGTCTTCGCCTCGTCGGCCAGCGCGGGCACGGCGGCAAGCGCTCCACCGACCGCTGCGGCACCGGCACCCTTGACAAAGTTGCGACGAGAAACATCGTTCTTGCTCATAGTGCAACCCCCTTCTTGGTCTGCCCCTCCCAGATGCGCCCCTTACGCGTCTGGGGTGAGGCCTTGATCTTCGCCGAGGCAGGTCTGCGCTCGGCTGACGCCATCGTCACCCGCATCGGCGGCAGGCACATCGGCATCGGGGTATGAGGGGCACCGCGCGGAGGCCTTTAAGCGATTCGCTTACGGCACCGGTGACAAGCGTTTTGGGCGCCGCTGTACAATAGATTGACTGCCGTCGCGCATTTACATGGCAAAAACTGCCAACGACAGGGGGAGCATGGCAGAATCATCTGGCCCAAAGGCCAAGCCGCATGAGATATGCTGGGTGCTCGTCATCGGCGCAGCGCTTCACTGGGCGTCCATGGCCTTGGCCCTGTACCCGATCCAAGCCGCCGCGTTGCTGCGACCAGCGCACCTCGACGAGTTGAGTTGGCTGTGCACAGCCCTAAGCGTGCCTGCCTGCATCGCGGCCATCCTCGGTGCGCAGGCGTTTGGGCGGGCCGGCTTTCGCAGGGCATTGGCTGCGATAGGCATGGCCGGCTCCCTCGCGGGCCTCGCGTTTGCTCTCTTCCTCCAGCCGCAGGACGCCGAGGAGTTGGGGCTTGCGGCGGTTGCCTACCAGGTATGCCAGGCGTGCTCCATCTACCCTCTCGTGCTGCTCTGGGGCCTGTCGTTTGCCTCCCTGGACAAACGCTCGGCAGGTGCGAACGTCGTCCTGACGTCAGCCCTGACCGCAACACTGTTCCTTCTCTTCGTCGCAGCCTCGGCATGCCTTCCCGCATGCAAAACCATAGTCGAGAGCCTGGCCCGAGCAGGCTCCTCCGTTCTGCTCGCAGCGCCCCGAGTCCCCTTCTCTATCAAGCAACGACAGCCCAAGCCACCCCACCGGAGCGCGTTCGTGCGATTTCTTGCCGCACGTGGAGCCGTCGGTGTCGCAATCGGCCTTCTGATTGGCCCGCTTGTCGGCGCGCAACCTTCCTGGCAGGCCTGCACGGCGGGTGCGCTGCTATCAGCCGGCGCTTTGGTTGTCCTAAGCCTGAGGCGAACGCTGCTGTACCGCATCTCCCCTCTTATGCCCCTGATGTTTGCCGGCGTCTTTACCCTGCCCGTTCTCTTCGCAGGGCGCACATCTCTGGTCGATGCCCCGAATATCGTCGGGGCAACGTTATGTTGGACCTGTTGGATATCCGTCTCGTGCTTTCAGATATCCGGCCTCAAGGAGTCCTTCGGCATGGACGAAGCGCATCTGTGCTTTTCGGAAAAGGCCGTTTTGCTCTCTGGCTGGCTCATCGGCCTGGTAGCGAGCGGGGGCACACCTGTTCCAATTGCCCTGCCCGTTATGCCGAACGAGTCAGTGAGGCTCTGCCTGCCGCTCGTGTACGCGGTCGTGTTCTGGGCGACATATGCAAGCTTCCGAACCGTCTATAGCCGCCGCGAGGATGAGCTCCTTGGCCGCATCGAGTCCTCGCGCTGCGCGTGCAAAGAGCAGGTGTACGAGACGATCGGCGATCGCTTCGGCCTCACCAAGCGCGAGGTCGAGGTCATGAGGATGCTCGCGCAAGGCTTCACGCGGCCCTATATCTGCCAGGAGCTAGGCGTGTCCGACGGAACCGCCCGCGCCCACGCCGCGCATGTCTACCAGAAGCTCGGCGTCCACAAGAAGGACGACCTGCTTGAGCTGGTACAGAGGGTCGAGGCCGAGATCGAGCGAGAGTAGAGCGAACGCCGCCGCTCGAAAGGTATGCACGCACGACGATTGGGACCGCCCCGCAACGACGTCCAATCCCGACAACGCGCAAAGGGGCCCGATTCACCACGCCGCGCAAGGCCCTACGTGCTCAAGCACGCATCGGCCCTGCGCGGCACTACATCAGCGATTTGCAGAATTGCCTTAAATGTATGCGTCCACCTCGCCCTTTTCCCACAGGACGGGCTGAGCGCTCCCGCGGGTCTCGGTGGCTGCGGCCTCGCCAGCGATTTTGCCATAGACAAGGGCCTGGATGAGGCCGTTGCCGCTCATGTAAGCCGCGCCGCCGCCCGAGGAGAAGCCCTCGGTGCAGCCGCCCGCCGCGTAGAGGCCGGCGAGGACGGACCCGTCGGACAGGAGCACATGGCCGCCGACGTCGGTCTTCACGCCACCCTGGGTGTGGCGGATCTCACCGGTCACCTTGAGCGCATAGAACGGCCCCTCAAATCCGGAAGGCAGG
>CAVEWV010000188.1:0-4143 GCA_963619535.1 Acutalibacteraceae bacterium
CGGGGCGTCGCGCGCCGTCCCCGGCGTCCCCTCGGCCAAATGGAGCCTTAAGTATGCGCCCGCGCGGGCGTCCAGCCAGTAGCCAAGCCGTCCTTCCCAGAAAAACACCTGGTAGACGCAGTGCCACTTTTCTAGGCAGACGCCCCGCACAACCTGCGAGCGCATACTTGAGGGTTTATTTGGCTAGACGAGCGCCCCGATGCCGCCGACGGGTTCGTTTCGAATGATGACGGTCCCGAGGCGGCGAGGATCCGCGTCATGGCCAAAGTCGAGGAGAGCCCAGGGAGAGTTGCCTGCCGGGAGGTCCGGCGTGGAATGCGGTCGATTCTAGGCGGCGCCCCGTCTGCCCGGGCGGGCCGAGTTTCGCCCCCTCAAGCGGAGCCGCGACGTCAACACTCGGCGTACGGCCCCCCACCGTCTCGCCAGTCTACACCCCCAGCTTGCGCTGGAGCTCGGTCTTGTTGTGCACGTCGAGCTTGGCGTAGATGTGCTGGGTGTGGCCGCGCACGGTGTTCTCGGAGAGATAGAGCGTCTCGGCGATGTAGGCGCGCGTGCGGCCCTGGCACAGCAGCAGGAGCACCTCGGCCTCGCGTGAGGTAAGGCCGGACTCGCGTGCGACGCCCTCGCAGACAGCCTGGAGGGTGTCGGGTTCCGGCGCCTCGGCGCTCTTTTGGAAGTCGGAGAACACCAGGGCGAGCGTTGGGTCGCGCAGGTCGAAGAATAGCACGGAGAATGCGAGCAGGCAGAAGAGCGCCACGCATGAGAAGAAGGGCTCTTGGGCCGTCGCGCCGCTCAGGCCGGGGATGGCGCCCGCCACCACCGAGGGCAGCTCGTAGGCGATGCGGCCCGCGCCGAACACCACGAAGGGGTGCAGCGTGCTGTGGTGCGACACGTCGGCGAAGACGAGCCAGACGAACATGACGAGCAGGCTGCCCGACGCCGCCATGACCGAGGCCCCCACGCCGGCCAGGACGGGGTCGGTGCTGGCGGTACAGAGCAGCGCCACGCCGAGCAGCACCAGGAAGATGGATCAGACCTGCTGGAAGGTGAAGGACCCGCTGCGCACGAGCAGCATGTACATGATGAGCAACGCCACGGCTATCTCGGCCAGGCAGCACACGGTGGAGAGCGAGATGGACACGCCGCCCACGTGCGTGGTGCAGAAGATGAGCCGCCAGACCGCGATGAACGCCCCGATCTTCCAGAGCGGCCCCCAGGAGCCGGCCTGGCCCGTGCACCATATCGCTTCTGCGTCGCCCCCTCGTGCGGGAACGTCATCCCTTTCCTCGAACCCCGGGAGGCGCCTGCATGACTGGTGCAGCGCGAGGATGGAGACGATCGGCAGGGCCGCCACCGGGATGGCCACCATCTGGGCGGGCACGTAGTAGAGCAGGAGCTTCGCGGTGCATCCCACGACGTGTGCGCCGAACACGCAGCCCACGGTCTGCCGCAGGTCGAGCCGGCTCAGGAAGACGCCCCAGCGCACGAAGAGCCAGGCCATGCCCACCTCGGTGAGCACGGTTGCGATGAGGACGAGCGCCGCGAAGGGCCCGTCCATGCCTCCGAGGATGCCGGCCGCCGGCAGCGTGCAGAGCGCCATGAGCCCGGCCACGGGCCAGTCGGGCGCGTAGGACGCGCGGACGCGGCCCGGGTGACGCCAGCCCCAGACCGCGGCGGCGAGCAGCGTGCACACCATCGTCGCGGCGCACAGCGCCCGCCAGGTGCTCGCGGGCTGCAGGGCGTGCATCCCGTTCATCCAGCCGATCCAGATGTTGCCGCAGCACAGGCCGCAGAACCACAGGCCGTTGCCGGCCACGAACGCGCGGGCCGCGCTCCATGCCTCGGCACTGCGAGCCGCCGAGGGGCGCGACGCCCCGGTGCTGTCTGTGTTGTCCACGGCCTTGCCCCCCTTGCGCCGACGCCATGTCTCTGCTCGCGGCCCCACCTGGCACGCGGCTGCCCATGATACATGCGATAAACCTTATTTTCGCAGCTCAGCGGCGTCAACGTACAAAATGTACCGCATGGTTGGCGAGCGTTTAGGCGCGTTTTGTCGGATGGGCCGTGCCGGGGGCGTGTGGCAGAGTCCAAGTCGTTCGCCGGTGAGCCGCCGCCCTGCGCCGCGGCCCGGTCCCGCATAACGTGAGAGCAAGGAGATCGAACATGAGCACGCTCAACCAGTCCCGCCGCGCGTTCCTCAAGACCACGGGCGCCACCATTGCCGGCGTCGCCACCGTGGGCATGGCCGCCCAGCTGCCGGCTCGCGCCTTGGCCGAGGCCAACGACGCCGCAGCCTCGGTGGCCGACATCGCCTGGGACGAGGAGTACGACGTCGTGGTCGTGGGCGCCGGCCTGGCCGGCATGGCCGCCACCGCCACCGTGGCCCTCGAGGGCGCCGGCGCCACCTGCCTGCTGCTCGAGAAGAGCGCGGCTGAGCTGGGCGGCGGCAACTCCCAGTACTCCGCCGGCATGGTGCTGTGGACCAACGACACCGAGAAGTTCACCGAGTATCTCAAGGAGCTTCGCGGCGACATGAACAACACGCCCGACGACGTGCTGGCCGCCTACGCCGAGGGCATCGCCGAGAACCTCGACTGGGCCCGCAGCCTGTCCACCTGGCTTGAGGACGAGGCCAACGTCTCCGAGCACTTCGAGGAGGGCTCGGGCGCCTCGTGCTACCCCGAGTACGGCGAGCTGCCTCATGCCTTCAGCCTGGGTCGCTTCAACTTCATGCACATGGGCGACACGAGCGGCAAGGAGTACAAGTACAACCACGTGCAGCAGGTCATCTACGACGAGATGATGCTGCATGAGGACGTGGTGACCTTCAAGCACGAGGCCCCCATGACCGCCCTGGTGCAGGACCCCGCCACCAAGCAGATCGTGGGCGTGACCTACGAGTTCGAGGGCGCCACCGTGTACGCCAAGGCCAACAAGGGCGTCATCATGTGCTGCGGCGGCTTTGAGAACAACGAGCAGATGCGTGCCGACTACCTCTCCGGCGCCACCGCGCGCCCCGTGGCCGCCCACACCAACGACGGCGACGGCATCACCGCCTGCGCCAAGGTGGGCGCCGACATGTGGCACATGAACAGCTGCGCGGGCTTCTGGACGTCGCTGTCGCTCATCGAGGGCGACCACACCGCCATGCGCTCGCCCAAGAAGCAGGGCATCACGGTGGGCGCCAATGGCCGCCGCTTCTACATGGACTACGACATGGACGTGGTGGTGGACTGGGACGCCATGGCCGAGGGCGACCTCACCACGCACGTGGGCTGCCGCCATGGCCACATGCAGTTCGGCGGCGAGTGGCCGCACCTGCCCATGCCCAAGGACACCTGGCTCATCATGGACGAGGCGGGCTACCAGGCCGGCATGAACGACGGCTTCCCCACCTTCGGCATGGACCCCATCGCCGAGGGCGGCTACGGCTACCAGGCCGACACGCTCGAGGAGCTGGCCGAGCAGGTGGGCCTGCCCGCCGATGAGCTGGTCAAGACCGTGGAGCGCTGGAACGAGTGCTGCGCCAACGGCGAGGACCCCTACTTCTTCCGCCCGGCCAACACGCTGACGCCCGTCGAGACGGCGCCCTTCTACGCGCTGCACTGCTCGGCCACCATGCTCAACACCGACGGCGGCCCGCGCCGCAGCGCCAAGGGCGAGGTGCTCGATCTGGACGGCGACCCCATCCCCGGCCTGTACAGCGCCGGCGAGTTCGGCTCCATCTGGTGCAACATGTACAACGGCGGCGGCAACCTGGGCGAGTGCCTGGCCTTCGGCCGCATCTCCGTGCGCAACGCACTGGGCATCGCTTAGGGAGCGGGCGGCGCGGGCGGCGGGCGCGGCCAGATGGCGAGCGCGGCCGGGCGGAAGACGCGGCCGGTCGGCTGGGCTGGCTGTACGCCCGCCGGTCCAGTGACGCTGGGGTGAACGAAAGCGTGGGCGCGGGCGTGCGGTCGGTTGCGGCCTGGCGCCCGCGCCTTTTGCGAGCAGTGCCTGCGCGCCCCTGCCTCGCGGGCGGGGCGGCCCGGCGCGGGCGGCCCCTTTCGCGAGCGGGGGGCGGCCTGCCCGCCCTACTCCTCGCAGCTGACGAGCGCGTCGCCCTCGTAGCGAAGCGTCATCTCGACGCCCGTGCGGCCCTCA
>CAVEWV010000189.1:0-1028 GCA_963619535.1 Acutalibacteraceae bacterium
GCTTGATTGCGATGTTATCGTTGTCCTTGCGCCAAAACAGATATGTGGAGAATGCTGTCTTCCAGTTTGCGATATGCCGAGCCTCCAAGCCGCACGTAGGCACCCACGAATCCTCGGGAATGAGAACGGCGCATTGCCCACATTCCGCCTGGAGCATCAGCGAGCGATGAGTATTGCTTGTCGCGTTCACAGTGAAGCCCATATCCCCCAGGGCTGCCCCCATCTGATAGCTCAGGCGATCCCCTTGAACCTTTGTGAGAGTCATTAACGGCAACGCGACATTTTCAAAACTGACCTCGCGGTCTTGGCGAGACATTAACTCCTCTCGCATGACAAGCAGGTAACCACAGTCATGGACATGCTCACAGTTCAGCTCAGTCGCGCCAGCTCTAGTCGGGTCAAGGTAATTCAACGTGCAGTCCACTTTGCCCTCAAGTAGGAGGTTTGTCAGAGAGTCAGACTCACGTTCCATCGTCTCAACCAGCACATCAGGATGTTTGTCGTGCATGCGTGCCAAAATATGCCCCAGATAGGGAGCGAGGGCATTGCCGTAATAGCCAATGCTTAGATGCCTCCCCCCCCCCTCACTTTTTAGGGAGGCTTTCGTTCTTTCGATATCATCCAGCACACGGCGCGCCAGATTCGCGATTTCGGCCCCTTCCTCGGTAAGCCTCAGCCCACTCGGCCCTCGCATGAACAAATCGAACCCAAGTTCTCGTTCGAGATTACGAATCTGTTGACCTAAAGATGACGCCGTCACATGACAGCGTTGCGCCGCCATTGCAAAGCTGCCTGATTTGGCCGTCTCGCGAATGTACTCGAGCTGGCGAAGCTCCATGGACAGACCCCACCGATCGACGAGGCTTTCGAAGAAGTACTCATTCTAGCATTTGCCCTTGGTATCCAGACCGACGAAAAACCGTTCACGAACGTGGTCGTTCCTTCTCGCCGTTTCCTCCCGGCGTGGTTCAATGTCATTGCGGGAAAGCGCCATGGGGATGGCGCAAGGGGCCCGCACAACAATGGAA
>CAVEWV010000189.1:1038-4107 GCA_963619535.1 Acutalibacteraceae bacterium
CCGCCGGCGCGACCGCCTCGGCCTTGGCGCCCATGATGGCGAGGGCCTCCCAAAACGAGATTCCCGACGCGTGGGACTACGAGTACGACATCGTCGTCTGCGGAGCGGGCGGGGGCGGTTTGGTCGCGGCGCTTCGCGCCCACGACGAGGGCCTGAGCGTCATCTGCATCGACGCCAACTACGACACCGGCGGTCACGCGTGCATCTCCGGAGGAATCACGCACTCGGGCGGTGGTACCTCGCTCCAAAAACAGTACGGCATCGAGGACTCGCCCGACCAGTACTACCTCGACCACACCAACCCGGAGTGCCTCGACTCGCGCTTTAACGACAGAGCGATCATCCGCGAGGTATCCGACCGGATGGTGGAATGCTTCGAGTGGATGCTCTCCAAAGGCCTGAAGGTCACGGCCGAGCCCTGGATGTCGACGAGCTACCTCGACGGCGGCAGCGACTGCGAGACGGTCAAGCGCGCGGCCTTCTGTGACGCCTCCGGCTTCGTCAACATATATAGTGGCAAGATGAACGAAGGCGAATTCCCCTCCGGCGTCGGCCTCACCCGCGCCTTCGAGGAAACGGCCCGGGCCGAGGGCATCGACTTCATCATGAACCGCCACATGGACGCCCTGGTCGTACAGGACGGTCGCGTCGTGGGCGTGCGCGCCAGCCACACCCCCCGCGAGCTGCCCGACGGCACACCCCTCGTGGGCCTGCACGCCGACCAGAACATCGATGAGACGCGCGAAGAGATCGCCGTCCGCGCAAGGAAGGCCGTGATTCTGGCCACCGGCGGTGGCTCGGGCAACGTGGCCTACCGCACGATGTTCGACCCCCGCTGGACCCAGGAGTACGACGGCTGCGCCGGAGAGCCCTACAGCTTCCAGGACGCCTCGGGCGAGATCGCGGGCCTGGCCATCGGCGCAGGCCTGGGCGACACCGCAAACTGGACGGCCCAGTGTCAGTGGCCTTTCACCGTGGACAAGAACTTGGGCGTGCGTTACGGCTACCAGAACCTTGTGTGGGGCGAGGCGGCCGATGTCTTCCCCCTGTGCGGCGGTATCGGATTACCATGCTCCGACTACGACGGCATCATCCAGGTGAACATGCTGGGCGACAGGTTCGTCAACGAGGACCTCGCGGCAGGCAGTAGCGGCGGCGCCGCAAACTACGGCGAGGGCATGTACAACTACTTCGCCGCAGCCATGGCATCAACGCTCATCACTGATGACGACGGCAAGCTTGCCCGCGTCGGCGGCCCTATTTGGGCTGTCTTCGACTCCAAGACCGCCGAGTCGCGCGGATGGGTCTGCGAGTATCCCAACGTCGATGAGGAGAATGGCTACTTCTTCAAGGCTGACACGATCGAGGAGCTGGCCGGCAAGGTCATCAACAAGTACTATGAGAACTACGCCATGGACCCTGCCAAGCTGGCTGCGGCGGTGGAGGCCTACAACGCCTCGGTCGACTCGGGCACCGACGAGGCCTTCGGGCGTTCGGCCGACTCGATGACCATGAAGATCGAGACCGGACCGTTCTACGCCGCCTGGTCGACGCCCATCCCCCACGACACCCTCGCTGGCCTGCGCACCGACGCGCACAGGCAGGTGCTCGACACGCTGGGCATGCCAATACCAGGTTTGTTCGCCTGCGGTGAGTGCGCCGGCGGCCACCATACCCACGGCATGGGCAAGACTCAGACCGGCGCATACATCGCCGGCATGTACGCGACCGCCGCGGAGTAGCCTACGCTGAGAAACACTGACGTTTGTGACTCGCGCGTGCACAGATAGCAAAGTGTCACGTGTTGCGATTAATGCCCGCACCCCGCTTGGGGTGCGGGCATTTTTGTCACGAACGCAGATAATCAGATGGGCACCTGAACGCTCAGGGGAGAGGTGGTTAGCCGAGCGTCGCATGACTGGTGTAGGCAAAGCCTGTGATACCATGGGCGGCCGGAGCGCGAAGCGTGCGGTACTCAGCAACGGCCTGGCCGCGATTCGCTGTCCGCAAACGCGAACCAGCCCTGACAAACCGGGTACTCGCCGACTACCTCAAGGGGATGCTTGCACGATGGTTAAAGCCGCCGAGACAGAGCGCATCGCCGATGTCTCAACGATTGGGACTCCGCTCGCACTCACAGCATGGTTTGCATGGACGGCATGCGCGTGCCTTTTGGCACCCGTTGCAAACCCCGGTCTCGAAAGCGGGAATGTTACCCTGGCGTTCATCGCGGGCCACATTGCGTTTCCCCTAGCAAGCGCGTTGGGCATGACGCTGGCCGTCACAATTGAACGGGCCCGCGAGAAAGACAACACGCCGCCCGTCATGCTCTTCGCGCTGGCAGGACTGTTGCTTGCCTGCATAGGGACCGCCTGCGCGTCCACACTTTCGGGCGTCGCATCGGCTGTGGCACTCATCCCCGCAGGCCTGGGGAGCGGCCTGTTGTGCATCGCGTGCGGCAACTGCCTCAGCATGCTCGACATGGCCGCCAACATGCGCACCGTGCCGCTTGCGCTCATCGGCGGCGTCATCGTGTACCTGGCGGTTTCTTTTCTGCCTCCAGGGGCGCTCGCCGCATCGTCCGCGATGCTTCCCGCGCTCTGCGCCGTGCTGCTGTGCGTCACATGGAAGCATGGCCTGACGCCCCAGCCCGCTCAAACCACATCGCCGCTCCCCCGGCGCACCATCTCATCGACCGTCTACGACCGCTGGCGCATCACGCTTGAGACGTCTGCCTACTGGCTTGCCTTCGGCTTCATGTGGGCCATCGCGATACCGTTCCTTTACCAGGCAAATGCGGCGGGCCAGCATGTCGCCTATGCGTCGACCACCCTCGTCACCATCCTGCTCTGCCTGGTCATCATGACCCTCGCACACCTACCGGGCGGCTACATGGTTCTCACGTTCTGGCTGTTCGCACCCTTCTTCGTCGTGGGCATCGCAGCCCTCGCCGTGTTTGGGGCCAACGCGCAGCCCGTCTTCCTCGGCATGCTGTTTGCGGCGAAGCTCTCGGTGTGCATGCAGCTCGTCTCGCACTTCGCCGCCGTGTGTCGGCGAGGGGGCTACCCG
>CAVEWV010000190.1:0-4099 GCA_963619535.1 Acutalibacteraceae bacterium
CCGAGAACTTCGTCTACAGCATCGCCTTCGTCGCCGACGAGGCGTAAGGCCCTGGTTGGGCTGCGCCCGAGCCCAGGCAGACGACGTTCGACAAGCAGCGCGGGCTCAGGGCGCCGCGTTTTGTGCAACGGGTTTTGCGCGTAGGCGTCTGATTCAGGGCTTTTTGCGGGTCGGTTTGGCTGCGAATTGAGTTTCGGAGTACCTTCGGCGCCCGCAGTGGCAGCGAAACGAGTTTCGGAGTAGCGAAAGCCGCCCAGGAGGGTTCCATAGCCTGTTTCTTGGTGCTTTGGATTGGGAAATATGGCCAAATCCGTTGTTTTTACAACGGATTTGCCTGCCTGAGAGAGCAAATGGGCAACCCGAGGGCAGCCAAGCTACTCCGAAACTGCTTTTGCTGCCAGAGGAGGGGCCAACAGTACTCCGAAACTGCTTTTGCAACCATCGGCGAGGGGCGCGGGTCGGGTGGGGCCTGCCCCTATCCCCGTTTGGCTGGGTGAAGGCGCATGGGGATGCAACCCGTGCGGCATGCTCCTGGCCGTTTCTAGGCTGCCTCAGTCGCCGGCTCGCGTCTGTCGCTGCAGCGCGGCCTCCAGCTCGCCGCGGCCGGCCACGCCGAGCTTGCGGTAGATGCGGTTTGCGTGCGACTTTACGGTGCCTTGTGCTATGCAGAGCTCCTGGCCTGCCTGGGCGAGCGTCTTGCCCTCGAGCAGAAGGCGCAGCACCTCCATCTCGCGGTCGCTCAGCCCGGCGTCCCGGGCCGTGCGCTGCATGCATGTCAGGGGGTCTGCCTGGGCGTCGGCGGCCGCCCCGTCGCCAGGCACGCCCCAGACGAGGTCGAAGCGGGCCTTGTCGCGCATGAACAGCGCCACGAGGCCTGCGGTGGCCAGGCAGGCGACGAGCGTGGCGGCCCCCAAGAAGCCGGCCGGCAGCAGGCCCTGCACGGCGGGCAGGCCTGCGGCCTTGCCCACGAGGCTCGCCGCGTACTGGGCGGCCACCTGGATGCCGAAGAGCCAGGCCGCCCCGCCGCCCGCGGCGTGCGCCGCCGCGCCCAGGCCCACGGTGGCGAGGATGCGGCAGGTGAAGAAGCCGAACGTGATGAAGAGATTGGCGACGGTCACGTCCATGCCTGCAAAGCCGCAGAACAGGGCACCCCCGCAGATGGCGAGGGGCATCCCCAGGCGGTAGACGTCGTTGAAGCTGAAGTGCTCGGACTGAAGCAGGATGGCGATAATCACGAGGGCTGCAGGCAGGAGCTTGCTGAGCGATGTGAGCGCGACGCTGCTTGCGCTGCTCTTGGCGACGAGGCCGTAGCACAGGGCGTAGGCCGCCACCATCGCTATCAGCCATATCGGCACGCGGGGCATCGACGCCGCGCGAGAACCCGGCAGCTCCTCAGCGGGCAGGCTCCGAAACGCCCGCACGAGCAGGGCACAGGAGAGCACCGGCAAGAGTGCCATGGCGACGCCGAAATAGGCGGGCGTGAAGCCGAGCAGGACGGCGCGCAGGGCCTCGCCCGCCAGCGCTGAGCAGGCCGCGTACAGGGCGATGCGCGTGGGGCTCAGGCAGGCGAAGTACTCGTTCCACAGCAGTAGAAGCAGCGACGTCCCCACCATGCCCAGTGCCCCGCCGACAAAGAACGCCGCCGGGATCTGGGCGCCGAAGGCTGCAAGGAGCGTGCCCGCGCAGGCCAGCATGCAGGCGAGGCCCACCACGGCAGGCTTGCGGGCGAGGGTGGCGCCTCGGCGCGCCACGAGGGCGCAGGTCAGGCAGGTCAGAATGATGACGGCGTCGAGCGCAAGCTCCGACAGCGCGGCGTCCACGCCGGCGAGGGGCTCCAGGCGTGTGTGGAACAGCGTGAACCACGTGGAGGTGGCGCCGGCCCCCACGACGAAGGCCGGGACGCCGAGCCGGCGCTCGCGGGGCTGTGCCGCTATGTCGAAAAGACTCGCAAGGTTGTTTTTCATGGGTGCCAGTGTAGCGTAAAACCCCAGGTTGAATGCGGTGGTTTACACGGGGGATTACCAAAAGCAACCGCCTATGGGTGCGTCTGCCCTGGCGGTTTACGCAGGTCGCGCCGTAGTGTCGGAGACGTCCCGCACAGCGAAGGACGCCTCAGCCGGGGCGCCCCAAAGAAAGGAACCCACCCATGAGCGTGAACGCAACCCGCCGCGACGTCCTCAAGCTTGCCGGCGCCGCAACCGCCGCAACCGCCGGCCTCACCGCCTGCGCCGGCATCGCGCTGGCCGACGAGGCCGCCGCCACCGAGCTCCCCGGAGGCATCCTGCCCGCCGAGCTCGAGGCGACCCCCGTCGTGATCGACACCATCACGGACTTCGCCGAGGAGAAGGACTACGACGTGGTGGTCGTGGGTGCCGGCACCACGGGCATGCCCGCCGCCCTGGCCGCCGCCGACGCCGGTGCCAAGGTGGCCGTCCTCCAGAAGGAGGAGGTCGCGCTCGCCCAGGGCATGCTGTGCGCCCGCGTGGTGAAGGAGGAGTCCACCGAGGTGGGCATCGCCGAGTACGTGCACGAGATGCACACCATCTACGACCACCGTCCCAGCATCGCCCTGCAGAAGGAGTACGCCGACCGTTCCGGCGAGGCCGTTGACTGGTACGTGGGCAAGCTCGACCAGATCGGCTACACCGACTTCTCCGAGAGCGACTCCAAGAACCACGAGTACGAGGACGGCAACTGCCAGGTGCGCGGCTGGCTGTTCACGGGCGGCATGATCAACCCCACCCAGGCCCTGGCCGAGCACGCCGCCGAGTTCGGCGTGGACGTGTACTACAACATGCCCGGCGTGCAACTCGTCACCGACGGCGGTGCCGTCGTGGGCGTCGTGGGCCAGGACAAGGACGGCAACTTCGTCAAGTTCAACGCCGCCAAGGGCGTCATCCTCGCCACGGGCGACTACCAGAACAACACGGCCCTCGTCGAGCACTACTGCGTCGACGCCCAGCAGTTCGGCCGCAAGCAGTCCTTCAAGACGGGCGACGGCCACCTCATGGGCATGGCCGTGGGCGCCGTCATGGAGCCGGGCTGCCACTGCAAGATGATCCACGGCGGCGCGGGGTGCTTCCGCGAGGAGCCGTTCCTGGCCGTCAACATCAACGGCGAGCGCTTCATGTACGAGGACATCGCCTACGGCGCGCGCAACACCATCCTGCGCGACCAGCCCGAGCACCGCATGTACTCCATCTTCGACGCCAACTACTCCGACCAGGTGTACGGCTGGGGCAGCGACCCCACGGTGAAGACCGTGGCCAACGGCACGCCCGAGCAGATCGCCAAGTTCGTGGAGAACGAGGTGCTGCTGTGCGCTGACACGCTTGAGGAGCTCGCCGAGGCCGCCGGCCTGCCCGTCGAGGCCTTCACGGCCACCGTGCAGCGCTACAACGAGCTGTGCGAGCAGGGCGCCGACGTGGACTTCGGCAAGGCGTCCAAGTACATGCAGCCCCTCACCGAGCCGCCCTTCTACGCCATGCCGCGCGAGTACCAGATTGCCGCCATCCCCGCGGGCCTGGTCATCGACGTCAACGGCCAGTGCAAGGATGCCGAGGGCAACCTCATCCCCGGCCTGTTCGCGGCGGGCAACTGCTCCGGCCCCTTCTACAGCGACATCGACTACTCGCTGTCCACCATGGGCCTGTCCGTGGGCCGCTGCGTGACGTTCGGCTACATCACCGGCGGCTACGTGGCCAACTTGTAAGCATGCGAAGGGCCTGCCCCGCGATCGTAGGCGAGCCGAGGGCGGGCCGGTGTACGGTGACGGTGCGCACGGGTAGCCCCCGCGCGCCCCTCGTAGTGCTGCGCCCCCGTTCCCCCAGGTGGGAAGGACGGGGGCGCGCTGTGTTTATCGGGGACGCGGGACGTCTCTCGCCCAGGCGAGTCCGCAGGGCTTTGGGATTTTCCTTGCCGAGAAGCGTGTTTTTTGCCGATTGAAAAGTGCGTTTTTTGCCGAACGAAAACTTGCACGTGGTAAAGGAGCATGCGTGCTCCAATCACCGTCGACGCACGCGTCTTGCCCCGTTGTACTTGGGTCGGGGTGTGCTATCGATGCAGAATCTCGATGCCTTCCTTTTTGGTAGTTTGTCCA
>CAVEWV010000191.1:0-3958 GCA_963619535.1 Acutalibacteraceae bacterium
CAGTACAGGCCCTCAATGGCCGTGCCGTCAGCACGCAGCGCCTGCAGGCGCGTGTTCACCACAATGCCGTCGAAGGTGCACAGGATAAGGCCGGAGATATACACGCCGTGGTAGGGACCCGTCTTGTAGTCCATCAGGCGGAAGGCCTCCTTGCCGAAGTCCTCGTCCTCGCCCAGGTCGCACAGCTCGTTGTAGCGCTCGACCGTGGCCACGAGGTTCTCGGCCGGAAGGCCCAGGTTCTCGGCGAGCTCCTCGATAGTGTCGCCGCTGGCGAAGTAACCCGGCTCGGTGGTGAACATCTCGGCGCGGCGCTCGGTGGTGTCTGTGCTCATGTACTCTTCCTCGCCGTCCCACAGGGGCATGGGGACGGAGCGCGAGCAACCGTCAGTATCGTAGGCTACGTTGTGGTCGTAGTAGTTGCCGGGGATGATCTCCACCATGACGCCGCCCTTGCCCGAGACGGCGTGCAGGCGGTCGTCGTACAGGCCGCTCTCGTTGCAGAAGCGGTTGCCGTCGAGGCCGACGGTGAGGAAGGGCTGGCTGCCCATCACGAAAAGCTTGCTCACACCGTCCTCCAGCGCCTGCTGGACGTCGGTGGTGCCGATGGGCAGCGCCGCGCGCTCGAAGAGCATGCACGCAGCCTTGTCGTCCTTGGCCGCGCCGGCCCACAGGCACGCCTTGATGCCGTCGCCCTGGTTGGTGATAGGGGCGCTCTCGCCTGCGTACACCTTGGCGGCCTGGGGCTGCAGGGCACGCATCATCTCGCGGTTGTGCGCGTAGCCGCCCGTCGCCATGATGACGCCTTTCTCGGCGTTGATGCGGATGTAGTCACCGTCGGCGTTGGTGGCGTAGACGCCCAGCACGCCGCCGTCCTCGTCTTGGATGAGCTCCACCATGGTGGTGTTGTAGCGGAAGGTGCCACCGTTCTCCTCGACGTAGGCCTCGATGACCTGCGCCGGGTTGAGGCCCAGTTCGGCGTTTTTGAGCACCTCGTTGCACTCCACGAAGCCCTTGAGGTTGTTCTGCTCGTTAGTGGCGAACTTCATGAGGTGTGGGCGCAGGCCGGCCTCACGGCACAGGTCGTCGTAGAAGTCGAACACCTCTCCGGAGTTGTCGTACCACAGGTGCACGAGCCTGGGGTCGTTCCAACAGTTGGAGTAGCGGCTGAAGTCGCGCGTGATCTCGTTGCGGTCGATCTGGATGCCAGCCGACTGCATGAGCTTGGTGTTGATGGCGCCCATCTGGTAGCGCACGCCCAGGCCCACCTCGGCCTTCTCGATGACGAGGGGGTTGCCGCCCAGACGCGCCGCGTTCATGGCGGCGAAGTGGCCGGCCGTGCCCGAGCCTACGATCAGGACCGTGCAGTCCACGGTTTCCACGCAGTCGGCGTCGGTGATGAGGGGCTTCTCGCCCAACCAGGAGGGCACGTCGGAGGCGGTGGCGGCCTGGGAGGACTCGTCCTGCGCCGTCTGGCCGGTCTCGGCGAGCTTGAGCGCGGCCTTCATGGCCTTCTTGGCGGCGCCGGAAGTGATGGTGGCCCCGGTCACTCCGTCGATGTCGGCCGATCCCGCTGCGAGCAGCTGGGAGGCCAGCTCGTCGGAGGCCGCGGCGCCGATGCCCTCGGTCTCGCCCGAGGAGTCCACCTGCACGTCGGCCACGGCGCCGGCCTCGTCCACGGTAATGGTCACCTCAACGCTGGAGGAGATGCCGTCGGCCGCACCCGTATAGGTGCCCGCGACCAGCACGCCTGCGGCGGCGTCGGCCAGCGCGGTGCCCGAGGCGAGGGCGATGGTGCCTGCAACCGCGGAGGCTGCGGCGGCGATCCCCGTGGTCTTCACGAAGTTCCTGCGCGATACGTTGGTGCCCATGCTCAATCCTTTCACGACGGGTTATCAGGGGCAGGGACGCGATGCACAAGCACGTGGCGCACCACAACCCCGCCGACGCCCTTATGATGCCAAGGCCAGCGATGTGTTGATAAGGCGCAGGGAGGGGTGAAATGGCAGGTAAACGCCCTGGTCAGCCGGTGTGACAAAGCTCACCCCTCATTTGGAGCAGCGCGTTCAAGCGCGCTGGGCGATAATGGGCGCGTCAAACAAGGCAGGAGGAATGCCCAGATGAGGCTCGCCAAGCAAACCGAGGGGCCCGTGCGCACAGGCCGGCCGTATGTCTACTTCCTGCTGGGGATGTGCTTTGCCCTGGCGTTTCCCTGCATGTTCATGGGCCACACCGCGCCCGACGTGCGCGCCGCCCTGGGAGACTCGGCCACCTACCTGTACCAAGGCCTGGCAGTCGTCACGCTTGTGACCGTGGCCCTGCTGTCCCGGCGCGGTCTCACACTCAAGGACCGGCCACCCCTCCTCGTGGGCGCGTCCCTTGCCTGCGCGGCAGGGGCGGCCCTCACCATAGTCGTGGCGTCGATCCCCTCCCCCGAGGTGGCACTCGCGGTGTTCATCGCGGGGACGCTTCTGGCTGCAGCAGGCAACTCGGTACTGCTCCTGGCCTGGTATGAGCTGCTCGCCGGCCTGAGCCTGGACTATGCCCTGCTGTACTATGCGGCGTCGGGGCTGCTCGCGGCCGGGCTGCAGGTCGCGTGGTTCGCGGCTTCCCTGCCCGCGGGCGCCCTGCCCACGGCGCTCATCTGCGTAATGCCGCTCGCCAGCCTCGCCTGTTTTCTGCCGGAGCGCGCCGGCCTGGCCGGCGCGCCCTACGCGCAGGGCGAGCGCGTCACCCCGCACTGGGACTTCCCGTGGGCTCCGGCGCTGCTTCTGGGCATCTTCGCCCTCGCCCGGAAGTTCTACCTCAACTGCCTGCAAGAGGACGTCAAGGGCTACGCGGCACTGGCGGCGCTCGTATGCTACGCGGTGCTGCTCGCCATGATCGTGCTGGGGTTCAAGCGCTTCCCCTACCAAGTGATGCGCTGTGCCGTGCTGCCCCTGGCCCTGGCAGGCATGCTCTGCATCGTCAACGGGGCAGCGTTTGTCCTGGCGGGGGCCGTCTTGACGCGCGCCGCCCAGGTGGTGCTGCTCTTCTATGTGGTGTCACTGCTGTTCGACCTCACCTTCAGGCGCGGCGTCAACGCGCTTTGGGTGTTCGGCCTGGCCCTGGCGTGCGACAAGGCCGGCAGCCTCACCGCCAACCTCGTGACCGTAGGCCTGGGCGACGCGCTCGCGCTCGACGGGGCACACACGCTCGCGATCTCGATCCTCATACTCGTGATGTGCGTCGCCTTCACGGCGCTCGCCCCCACGGGCGCCCCTGCCCAGGGTTGGGGAGCGGGCGAGGATGTGCATGACGGCGGTGTGGAAGCTGAGCAGCGCGCCCTCGCCCAGGCGTGCTCGCACGCCGCGCGCCGTTTCGACCTCACACGCCGGGAGGAGGACGTGCTCCTCATGCGCCTCAAGGGGGCCACGCTCAAGGAGGTCGAGGAGGGCCTCGTCATCTCGCACAACACCGTGAAGAGCCACGTGCGCCACATCTACGCCAAGCTCGGCGTGGCGAGCATCGAGGAGGCCGCCGAGGTGGTCCAGTCCTGCCGCTGAGAGGTCACACCCACGCGGTCAGGCTTGAAAGGGCAGGTCAAATCGGAGGTGGAGTTTCTCATACCTCGCCATGTGTGGCGCGCGGGCCCCTCACCCATCGAACCAGCATTGCGCAGGCGGTCCACATCCAGCAGCATGGGATTCGCCCGACGACCCGGCACGCCGGGGGCGCCGTCACGTCCTCAACGCCATGCGAAACGGAAGGTGGATGTTCATGGAACTCTCTCGTCGCCCATTTGTCGCCGGGACCGCAGCCGCAGGAGCCGTGATCGCCGCAGGGGCCAACCTTGCCAGCGCGTCCCTCGCCCGGGTCGGCGAGGCCGTTGAGGCCGCCTCGTCCTACGAGTGCGACGTCTGCGTCGTCGGCCTGGGAGCCTCGGGCCTCATGGCCTCGGTGGGCGCGGCCAAGGCGGGGG
>CAVEWV010000192.1:0-3932 GCA_963619535.1 Acutalibacteraceae bacterium
CCAATACTCCTCGAGCACGTCGCTCATGAGGCTCGTCGGCGCGGGGCGCAGGCGATCGTCGGCGAAGTTGAAATAGAAAATGCGGCTGCGATCGACGCCCTGGTCGAGCAGCCGGTGAATCCACTGAAACGCATAGAACGTCTTGCCGCAACGGCGGATGCCGGTGATGATGTGCACGAGGTTGAACACGGCGGGATCTGGGAGCGACTCGATGACGTCATCGCGCAAAGAGGGCGCCGGAAACTGGAAGGCAAGCGCCTCCTGAACGATTTCGGCAAGATTGTATGTCTGCATCGCCATGGCCTCGCTCCCCACATCGCTATACTTCTCGTCCTGCACGAGAAGTATAGCTTGAAACTTCTCGTCCTGCACGAGAAGTTTTGCCTGTTTCTTCTCGTGCAGGACGAGAAGTTTTGCCTATTTATTCTCGTCCTGCACGATCGATGGGGGCCTGCGAGGAAGCACCGCCGCCTGCACGTCGCGCCCCTTACGCCGCGGGCTTCTCGGCGTTCTGCTTGATCTTGTTGATGATGGCCACCAGCCCCATCTGCTGCTTGGCGTTGAACACCCGCACGAACGACTGCGGCCTGTCGAAGGGCGGCTGCGTCAGGGCGCGGGGCTCCATGTAGCCGTTCTCCACGATGTAGTCCACCACCTTGTGCACGAAGGAGACCTGCTGCTCAGTAAGCCCCTCGGTGTTGATGAACTCCGCGAAGGCCTCCATGGCGGCGTCGTGGTCGAGCTTCACGAGCTTGCGCACGAGCAGGCCGAAGGGCGTGTCGCCGAAGGCCTGCTTGTAGTCGCTGGCGCTGCCCAGGTCGTGGGTGAAGATACGCTCCAGCTCGCCAAACTCGTACTCGGTCATGGGCTGGTTGTGGCGCAGCTTGTGGATGACCAGGGAGTCCTCGTAGTCGCGCAGGTAGCGCTCGACCTTCAGGCGGTAGTCGGCGTAATCCTCGCCGGGTTCGGCCGCCACGCCGTACTCCATCGCGGTCACCGGGTCGTCCAGGTGGGTGATCACGTCGCGCCTGCCCGGGCCCAGGCCCCGGATGAAGCGGATGAGCCCGCGCAGCTCGTGCCTAACCTCCTCAAGCTTCAAAAGCGACACGTCGTCGAAGAACCTCTCGCCCGTGACCTCCTGCAGCAGCGGGAGCCTCTCCATCACCTGCGGAATCGTCGCCATCTGCTGCAGCGTCACGGAAATGGACACGAGCCGCTTGGCCTGGGCCGCGGTGCTCATCCCGTCGATGAGTGCGCACATGAAGCCGTACATGAACGCGTCGAAGCGCAGCGCGTCCACGTCGGTCTCGTCGTTGCGCACGAGCGGGGCCACCTCGCTTGTGAGCGCGCCCAGGTCGCCGTCGCTGATGCACTCGTAGGCCTCCCGCTGCCTGAAACGCTCCACCGCCTTGCGGTGCAGGCGCACGCAGACGAGCTCGTCATTGAGCTCGGCCACCTGGCCGTGGATGATGCCCACCAGCTCGCAGCGCCACTGCTGGTACTCATCGGTCGCATAGACAGCCTGCTGGAGCCCTTTGACAATCGTGGCCTGGCGGCAGAACACGGTCTCGGACAGCGACGAGCCCACCTGACCCTCGGTCTCGTTGCCGGCCTGGGCAAAAAACTCGAAGTTGCGGCACCAGTCGAAGATGAAGAAGCGCTCCTTGTCGGGGCGCCGGCCGCTCAGCGGGTCGTCCACCTCAAGCCCTGGGCACAGGCGCGTGCCGCGGCCGATCATCTGCCAAAACTTGATCTTTGAGCGCACCTTCTTGAAGAAGACCAGGTTCACGATCTCGGGCACATCGATGCCGGTGTCCATCATGTCCACCGACACGGTGATGACGGGAAGAGGTTTCAGCTCGAACTCGTCGATCACGGTATGCGCGTAGTCGTCGGAGTGCAGCACCGTCTTGATGTAGGTGCCGGGGAGCCCCGGGTAGAGCTTGCCGAAGCGCTCCACGATGAAGCGGGCGTGCCTCTGGTTCTGCGCAAAGATGACGGTCTTGCCCAGGTCCTGCCCGGCGTTGACGCGGATGCCCTTCTCCATCAGCGTCTCCAGCACGTTGTCCACCGTCTTCTCGTTGAAGACCCAGGTGTTGATCTGCGTGTTGGCTATGTAGTCGGGCACGTCCTGCCCGGTTTCCTCAAAGTCGTCCTCGAGCTGCTCTTGGTCGCTGGCGGAGAGCTGGTCGTAGGTGATGCCCTCGTCCATGAAGCTCGTGTGCGTGGCGATGCCCAGGTACGGCACGAGCACATGGTCCTGCTCGGTGGCGGTCTTGTACTCGTAGACGTAGGTGGGCACGCCGGGCTCCACCTCGAAGAACTCGTAGGTGTTGCGGTGGACCTCGGTGGCCGGCGTTGCGGTGAGGCCCACGACGAGCGCGTCGAAGTACTCGAAGATGGCGCGGTACTTCTTGAAGATGGAACGGTGGGCCTCATCCACGATGATGAGGTCGAAGTGGGCCGGGGTGTACATACGCACGCCGTCGTCGTTGCGCACCGCGTCGATGGCGTTGAGAATGGTGGGGTACGTGGAGAAGACGATGCGCGCGTCGCGGTCGTCCTTGTTCGCGCACAGGTTGCAGCGCGAGGTCTCGGGCAGGTACTTTTGGTAGGCGCGCGCCGCCTGGGTCACCAGGGCCACGCGGTCGGCCAGGAAGAGCACGTTCTTCACGCGGCCCGCCCGCATGAGCACGTCGGTGAGGCCGGCCGAGACGCGCGTCTTGCCCGTGCCCGTGGCCATCACAAGCAGCGCCCGGCGATGGCCCTCGTCGAAGTTGGCGCAGGCGCGCTTGATGGCCTCGATCTGGTAGTAGCGGTTCGTGCCGCCGCCGGCGATGTCGGTGTTCACCTCCACGTGGGAAAGCGGCGTGCGGATGCCCCTGCGGTTCATGATGCGCTGCAGGTCGTCGCGCGAGAAGACCCCGCTCACCTGGCGTTTGGGGCTGCTCTCGTCGTCCACGAAGAGCGTCTCGAAGCCGTTGGAGAGGAAGATGAGAGGCCGGTAGCCGTACTCGCGCTGGAGGCAGTCGGCATACAGGCGTGCCTGCTGCAAGCCCGCCTCGGCCGACCGGCAGGTGCGCTTGGCCTCCAGGATCGCGAGCGGCCGGCCGTCTTTGCCCAGCAGCAGATAGTCGACGTAGCCCGTGCCGGTGGCGTTGTCCGGCACCACGGGCATGCCGCTCACCTCACGCTCCTCGATCACGTCGTCGCCGATGGTCCAGCCTGCAAGGCCCAAGTCCCAGTCGATGTAGCGCTTGCGCGTCTCGAACTCGGATATCTCCTCGGGGTCGAAGGTGCGCGTGGCCTCGTGCGCGGCGCGGGCGGCGGCGAGCTGCTCGGCCATGCCCGCGAGCTTTGCCTCCAGCGCCTTGATTTCCTCGTCGCGCTTGGAGAGCAGCGCCCCCTGGGCCTTGATGGCCGCGATCTGCTGTTTGGTGAGCGGCACGCCCTTGGCGGGGACCTTGCGCTCGTCGAAGGTACGCTCGGCGTAGTTGGGCCCGTAGCAGTAGTCGATCCAGTCGACGAAGTTGAAGAGGCTCCTCAGCGAGAGCAGGGCGTCGGCGGGGCTCACGCGCTTGTCGGTGTGAACCGCCAGGTTGCCGAGCTTGATGACGCCCAGAAGCGGCCTCCACACGCGCTCGTCGAGGCACTGCCTAAACGAGGGCTCGTGCAGAAGCGAGGCCAGGTTGTCCTTGTAGGGCATGCTGATGGAGGAGTCGGCCGCATACACCCACTTCACGGCCAGCTCAAGCGCCTTGCGGCACCCCACCGCGCACATGGCCGGAGCCGCGGCGAAGGTCTTCTCCGCCTCGATGCACGCGTCGGCGAAGAGGTCGTAATAGCCGTCCTGCTCTTTGAGGAAGTCGAAGTTCATGGCCCGCTCTAATCTCCGAAGTATTCCTGCGCCAGGCTGTCGTAGAGCATGCGCA
>CAVEWV010000193.1:0-3868 GCA_963619535.1 Acutalibacteraceae bacterium
CGGTGATTCTGCTGGCCTTCGTGGCCGCGATGGCGCTGCTGTTCTTTTAAGGGCACAAGGCGGACGAGCGCACAACACGGGCGCCCGGACGGCTCACCACCGCCCGGGCGCCCTACTTGCCCTTTTGGGCTATATGGCTATGCGTGGACGATCGCGTCGGCCACTGCGCCCTGGAACCCGCGCAGGGTGTTGGAAGCGCCGGTGCTCACATCGATGTCGGAGGGGTTCTGCGTCTCGACGAGCGCCGCGCAGTAGTCGGGCAGGGCAAGCTCGCCCAGGGTCGCCGTCTCGCTGGACGACACCACCTCGCAGGCCGTTATCTGCCCACCCTCAACGGTGATGGCCAGCTCGATTTTACCGCCGTAGCCCTGGCCGGTGCCCGTATAGGTGCCGTCGGCGATCCCCTCAAGGGTGAACCCGTCGGTGGCTTCCTGGGCGGCTGCGGCCAGGAGCTTCTCGTGGTGCGTCATTGCCTTCTCCGTGGCGCCTTGGAACTCGCCCTTGGCGCGCTTGGCGGCGTTCTGGCCCGCATAGCGGCCGAAGACCATCGTCTCGGAGAGGTTGCCGCCGCCGTTGTACATGTCGGCGAAGACCGAACCCATCTCGCCGCCCTCGAAAAGGCCTTCGATGGGGTACCCGTCCAGGCCGATGACCTGCGCGAGGCCGTTGTGGCGCGGGCCGCCCTGCGTGTTGTACATGGTGGGGCCGATCTTGAGCGCGTAGAACGGGCCCGTCTCCACGGGCACGGTGCACTCCCGGCCGAAGTCGTCGAGCTCACCGGCGCCGTCGTTGGCGTGGCAGTGGGCGTTGTAGCGCTCGAGGGCCGCGGCGAGCTCGCCGTTTGCGTTGAACTCGGGAGCGTCGCCCACCGCACGAATCTTCTCGCCGAGCTCCTCGACGGTGTCGGCGCTGATGACGAGGCCGCTTGCAATCTCGTCGGCGTTGCCCTCGCTGAAGCTCGCGATGAACTGCGTGCCTATCTGGGCCGAGTCCACGATGTAGTACGCCGGCAGCGGCATCGGGGTCGAGATCCAGCGGCCGCCGATGTTGATGCGCCCGTGCCTGTTGCGCGAGCTCTCGTCCTGGAAGCGCGCGCCGTTGCAGCCCGCGATGATGCCGTTCGTGAGGGTACGCACCTGGCTGCAGGTGGACAGCGCCGGGTTCTGGAAGGCCCACATCCAGCCCGAGACGTTGCTCATGTGCCAGAGCTGCGCGCCCGCCTTCTGTGCCATGACCACGCCGTCGCCGGTGTTCGTGGTGCCCGCCTGCAGGTACACGTAGGGCTGCTGGGTGAAGTCGCTCATCATGTCCTGGTTGGCCTCGATGCCGCCCGTACACAGGCACACGCCGCCGTTGGCCTTGATGTTGAGCAGCTCGCCGTCCTTCTCAACCACGCAGCCGATGACGGCGCCCTCGGAGTCGAGGATGAGGTCCTTGCCGGGGCAGGAGTGCCACACGGTGAGGCGCTCGCCGTCGGTGCGGGAGTTGACGGCGTCGATGCACAGGTTGTAGTAGGCGGAGTCGAACGTGGCGGCCCCCACGAGGATGTTGTAGCAGTGGTCGTTGCCCTCAAGCTCGGGGAACTCGTTCCACAGGGGCATGTAGCCCGCGCGCCCCATCCCCCAGGCGTCCTCGCTGTAGACCCACGTGCACGGGCCGACCCTGTCACCCTCGACCTGTTCGGGGCAGGCGATGTCGGTGTCCATGCCCAAGACGTCCACGGCCCAGTCCCAGTTGCCGGCCGCGCCCTCGCACATTGCGCGCAGCGCCTCCTCGTCCCAATTCTCAAACTTGCCCATGAGCAGGGAGAAGTAGGTGTAGAGCGCGTCGGCGTCGTCGGTTGCGATCACGTTCTGGCCTGCGGCGTTGGAGTTGCAGGGCACCGACCCCTCGGGCGCCTTCTCCACGGCCAGGACGGTGGCGCCCTCCTCGTAGGCGGCCACGGCGGCGTTGCAGCCGGCGGCGCCCAGGCCCATCACGACGACGTCGTACTCGCCGTCCCACGCGATGGCCTGGTCGGTCGGCTCGGCAAGCGCGGTCCCGCAGGCCATGGTCCCCACGGCGACACCGCCCAGGGCGGCGCCTTTGAGCAGCGAGCGACGAGAGATGTCGGTCTTCATATCTCATTCCCCCTAGTCATATCGGGCGCGCCCCCTTTTGGCACGCCACTCTGTCGGCGACGCCGCGCGTATAATCGAACCCACGACGGCGCGTCGAGCAAGCCCGATACTAGGCCGGCAACGCCTCCGCCCGTGCCATAAACGAGGGGGCGCAGGCGCTGTCTCGGCTGGAAAATCGGCCATAATAAAGGGGATTGACGTGATTGAGCTGGCATTTCGCAACACTGACAGACTGAGCGGGGGCGTCTTGAGGCGCGTGGCCCGCGGCTTCGTCGCCCCGCTTCTGGGGATGACCATGCTCTGGCCGATGTTTCGCTACGGCGCGTTCATCCGGGTGTTGTTCCCCGCGACGCAAAGCGTCGCGCTGGGCGGCCTGGCCCTGACCGGGCATGTCGTTTACCTCTGCTTGATCGCCTGCCTCGCCGTCGGCGCCTGGGCGGGACGTGCCCGGCTCGCCGACCTCATACAGCGCCGGCGGCCCCTCTGTGCCGGGCTCATGGCCCTGGGCGGCCCGGGGGCCTGGCTGGCGATTCGCGCCCAGGACGCCGCGTCTGCGAGCGGCGCGGTTCTTGTCCTCTCGGCCGCGCTGGTTGCCGTCGGAGTGCTCATGGCATACCTGTGCTGGGGCTCCTACGTCTCAAGCCGGCTTTGCGCCGGCAGCGCCGTGCTCGTTGTGGCGTCGTTTCTGCTGAGCTACCTGTGCTTCTCGTACACCGTGCCGCTGGGATCGCTGATAGGGTCACGCATCGGCAGCGTGGCCCTGCCGCTCGGTTGCGCGCTCGCCTGGCTGCTCTGCACGCCCTCCCACGGCCCAGAAGCTTGCAGCGACGAAGAGGCGCGTGGCGCCGTCGAGCCGCTCCATGCGGAGATACCGCTGCTCGCCATTGCCGCGACCCTCACGATAGGCGCGGCGGTGCGCGGCATCGTGGACATGCACGCGGCCGTGAGCCCCGTCCGCCTCGCGACGTCGCTCGCCCTCGACCTCGCCTGGCTTGTAGGTACACTCACCGCCTTCGCCCTGCGGCGTAGAAATCCCATGCCGCAGGCGGCGGGGCCCCGCGTCGTCGCGCGCTTCTCGCTCGTGAGCTGGTGCGCGTTCGTCTTCGCCTTCCTCGTGGGGCTGTTTGCCTTCCTCGCCCTGGGGCAGACGCAGCTCGGCGGCGACATCGTCGTGTCCTCGCGCACCGCTATGGGCGTGGCCCTCTGGCTCATCCTGTGCTGCCTTTCTGCGACGTCCCCGGCAGAGGAGGCGCTCCGCCCGTTTCTGCAATTCGGCCTGAGCGTGGAGATCGCCTCCTGGTTCTTGAGCTACGCGCTCATCCCCGGTCTGCTGCATCCCGGCGACGAGGGGGTCCTCTCGCCTGAGGTGTTCGTGCTCGCAGTCATCTTCGGGATTCTTGCGCTGCTGCTTGCCGCAGTCACCTTCAAGATGGGCTTTGTGGGGCTGTCACAGGAGGGCTGTGCACCGACGACCGAGACGGAACCGAGTGCGAACGCCGCCGACGCGCCGGATGCGCTTGACAAGCTCGCACGCAGCTGCCGGCTCACCGAGCGCGAGGCGGCCGTTGTGGGGCGGTATGCCCAAGGCCTCAGCCTGGCGAAGGTGGCGCAGGATCTCGGCATCTCCAAGAGCACGGCGCAGAGTCACATCAAGAACGCCTATCGCAAGCTCGACGTCCATTCGCGAGACGAGCTCATCGAACGGATACGGGGGTAGCGCGGGACGTGGGAACGGGCGGATGCTGGGG
>CAVEWV010000194.1:0-3855 GCA_963619535.1 Acutalibacteraceae bacterium
CATGCGCCCCGACGCCGCCCTGCGCATCGAGCGCGGCCAGGAGTTCGCCGACTACATGAAGAAGCTCTCCGCCGTCGCCGAGCTGCCCGTGACCAACTATGACGAGCTCAAGGCCGCCATCGCCAAGCGTTACGACTTCGTGGCCACCCTCGGCTGCGTCGCCTCCGACCACGCCCTCGACTACGTCATGTACGTTCCGGCCACCGACGAGGAGGTCGAGGCCATCTTCCAGAAGGGCCTCGCCGCCGAGCCGTTGACCGAGCACGAGGTCCTGCAGTACAAGACCGCCTTCATGCAGTTCGTCGCCGGCGAGTACGTCCGCCTCGGCTGGGCCATGCAGCTCCACTTCGGCTGCAAGCGCGACAACAACAAGCCCATGTTCGCCAAGCTCGGCCCCGACACCGGCTACGACTGCATCTCCAACTACACCCCGGCCGACCAGCTCGCCGACTTCCTGGGCTCCATCCAGCAGAAGACCGGCCTGCCCAAGACCATCCTCTACAGCCTGAATCCCTCCGACAACTGGATGATCGACACCGTCATGGCCTGCTTCCAGGAGGCCCCCGTCGCCGGCAAGATCCAGAACGGCAGCGCCTGGTGGTTCAACGACAACGAGGTCGGCATGCGCGACCAGATGACCGCGCTTGCCAACGAGGGCGTCCTCGGCAACTTCGTGGGCATGCTCACCGACTCCCGCTCCTTCCTGTCCTACCCGCGTCACGAGTACTTCCGCCGCGTGCTCTGCGGCCTTGTGGGCGAGTGGGTTGAGGCCGGCAAGTACCCCGCCGACTTCGAGCTTCTTGGCGGCATCGTCAAGGACATCAGCTACAACAACGCGGTGCGCTACTTCAACATGCCGCTTGAGCTGGCCTAATCAGCAAGAAACACTGCGGGGCCGCGTGCGTCTTCGGCCGCCGGCCCCGCGCCCTTATTGCCACTGACTTCCCAAAAAAGAGGAGAGAACACCCATGGATACCCTGAGCTACGCCACGCTCGAGAAGATCGGCTACGACGGCTACGTCCTTCCCAAGGACGCCCCCGAGAAGGTCCTGCAGTTCGGTGAGGGCAACTTCCTGCGCGCCTTCGTCGACCGCTTCTTTGACCTCGGCAACGAGGCCACCGGCTGGAACGGCAAGATCTGCATGGTCCAGCCCATCAGCGGCAACTACGGCTTCGCCGACGGCATCAACGCCCAGGACGACCTCTACACCGTCCTTGTCCGCGGCAAGCAGGACGGCGAGACGGTCGACGAATCGCGCCTCATCAGCTGCTGCTCGCGCTGCGTGAACCCCTACCGCGCCGAGGACTACGCCGAGATCATGAAGCTCGCCGCCTCCGACGACCTCGAGATCATCGTCTCCAACACCACCGAGGCCGGCATCGCCTACGACGACTCCTGCAAGGCCGACGACGAGCCGCCCGCGAGCTTCCCCGCCAAGCTCGCCCAGGTGCTGCACACCCGTTGGGCCGCCGGCAAGCCGGGCGTGATCGTGCTCTCTTGCGAGCTCATCGACCACAACGGCGCTGAGCTGCTGCGCATTGTTAAGCAGCACGTGGCCGACTGGGGCTGGGAGGCCGAGTTCGACGCCTGGCTCGAGAACGACTGCACCTTCTGCACCACGCTCGTCGACACCATCGTCCCCGGCCGCATCCGCGACGCCGAGGAGGCCGCGCGCGTGGCCGAGCGCCTTGGCTACGACGATCCCTTCCTGGCCGTTCGCGAGCCCTTCCAGATGTGGGGCATCCAGGGCGACGAGTCGCTTAAGGAGAAGCTGCCCTTTACCAAGGCCGAGATTCCCGGCGTCTTCGTGACCCCCGACGTGACCCCGTACAAGAAGCGCAAGGTCCGCATCCTCAACGGCTCCCACACCTGCTTCGTGCCGGGCGCCTGGCTCGCCGGCTTCGACATCGTGCGCGACTGCATGCACGACGACGTGGTCCGCGGCTTCATGAACCAGATGCTCTACGGCGAGTGCATCCCGACCCTGGCCGCCGACCTCGACGTCGAGGACTGCAAGGCCTTCGCCGCCGCCGTGCAGAACCGCTTCGACAACCCCTTCATCGACCACCAGCTGCTCTCCATCTGCCTGAACTCCACGGCCAAGTGGCGCGCCCGCGACCTGCCGACCCTCAAGGACTACGTTGCCTCTGAGGGTAAGCTCCCGCGCTGCCTCGCGACCTCGCTCGCCACGCTCATCGCCTTCTACACCACCGGCCTCACCGGCCGCGAGGCCGACGGCCTGCACCTCACCCGTGCCGACGGCGCCTCCTACGTGGCGCAGGACGACGCCTTCGTGCTCGACTTCTACGCCGACCACGCCTCCGACTCCGACGCCGACCTCGTGCACGCCGTTCTTTCCAACGAGCAGATGTGGGGCGAGGACCTGACCCAGGTCGCCGGCCTCGAGGAGTTCGTCGCCGGTGCGCTCGCCGTCGTCCGCACCCAGGGCGCCAAGGCCGCTTACGCCGCCGCGCTCGCCGAGTAGCGCGAGCCGCCGAGAAACGCCTGGATAGGGGAGAGGGAACGTGAACACCATTCAGATCAACCCGGCCGACAACGTCATCGTCGCGCTCTCGCCGCTGGCGAAGGGCACCGTCGTGGACGTCCCGGGCGCAGGCCCCGTGGCCGCCGCCGAGGACATCCCGCAGGGCCACAAGATGGCCGTGCGCGACATTGCCGAGGGCGCCGACGTCGTCAAGTACGGCCTGCCCATCGGCCACGTGACCTGCGACGTCGCCGCCGGCAGCTGGCTTCACACGCACAACGTGAAGACCAACCTCTCGGGCGAGGTCGAGTACACCTACAACCCGACCCATCCCGTCGTCGAGCCGGTCGAGCCCGAGTTCTTCCAGGGCTTCCGCCGCGCCGACGGCCGCGCCGCCACCCGCAACGAGCTGTGGATCATCCCCACGGTCGGCTGCGTGAACGAGGTCGCCCGCTCGATGTGCGAGAAGGCCCAGGACCTCGTGGGCGGCAGCCTCGAGGGCATCTACTACTTCCCGCACCCCTTCGGCTGCTCGCAGACCGGCGCCGACCACGCGCAGACGCGCCGGCTGCTCGTGGCCTTGTCTCGCCACCCCAACGCCGCGGGCGTCCTGTTCCTGGGCCTGGGATGCGAGAACTGCACGCACCAGCAGGTGCTGGACGAGCTGGGCGAGTTCGACCCGGCGCGCGTGCGCTTCTTGACCTGCCAGGACGTGGCCGACGAGCAGGTCGAGGGCCACGCCATTCTCGCCGAGCTGGCCGACGCGGCCAAGCAGGCCGTCCGCGAGCCGATCCCGGCGAGCGAGCTGGTCATCGGCCTGAAGTGCGGCGGCTCGGACGGCCTTTCCGGCATCACGGCGAACCCGACGATCGGCCGTGTGAGCGACATGGCCGTGGCCCGCGGCGGCACCTCCGTGCTGACCGAGGTGCCCGAGATGTTCGGCGCCGAGTCGATCCTTCTCGACCGCTGCGTCGACGAGGGCGTCTTCAACGCCGCCGCCGACATGCTCAACGGCTTCAAGGACTACTTCATCAGCCACGGCGAGGTGGTCTACGAGAACCCCAGCCCCGGCAACAAGGACGGCGGCATCACCACCCTTGAGGACAAGAGCTGCGGCTGCGTCCAGAAGGGCGGCGCCGCTCCGATCGTCGACGTGCTGCCCTACGCCGGCCAGGTCACCAAGCACGGCCTCAACATGCTGTGCGGACCCGGCAACGATATGGTGTCGACCACGGCCCTGACGGCCGCCGGCTGCCACGTCATTCTCTTCTCGACCGGCCGAGGAACGCCCTTTGGCGCGCCCGCCCCGACGCTTAAGGTCTTCACCAACCAGCGCCTCTGTGACCACAAGGCCAACTGGATGGACTTC
>CAVEWV010000195.1:0-3813 GCA_963619535.1 Acutalibacteraceae bacterium
GTGAGGGAGCCGTCCTCGGCGGTACCGGCAGCGGGCTCGGCGTAGGCCACGAGGTCGGTCTCCTCGCCGGGCTGGGCGGGCGTGGACTCGACGGGCTGGGCGGCGGCGTAGGCGGGCAGCTCGCCCTTGGGCTCCGCGGCGCTGGCGCCGGCGATCTTGCCGTAGATGAAGCACTCGGCCACATTGGAGCCGGCCTGGTACATGTAAGCGTTGAAGGCGCCCATCTCGCCGGCGCCGTACAGGTTGGGGATGACCTCGCCCTTCTCGTCGAGAATCTCGGCGCGCTCGTTGTGCTCGGGGCCGCCCTGGGTGTTCAGCAGCTCGCCCTTGACGCGCAGCACGTAGTAGGCGACGCCGTCGAAGGCGCGCATGTCCTCAGCGGCGCGGTCGAAGGCGTAGTCGCGACCGTTGGCGGCGAAGGAGTTGAAGTCGTCGAGGGTGGCCTGGATGTCCTCCTCGGAGCAGCCGATGGCCTCGGCGACCTCGGCCACGCTGGCGCAGGTCACGAGCTGATCGGCGTAGGCCTCCAGAAGGCCACCGTTGGCCTCGACCTCGTCCATCTGAGCCTGGTCCCAGATGGCGAAGAGCTTCTCGGGGTAGTGGATGTTCTCCCACAGGCCGTTGCCGTCGGTCACGTGGCCGTGGCGGGTCTTGTAGCTCTCGTTGCCGAAGCGCTTGCCGTTGGTGCCCACGCAGATGATCGAGCCCACGTAGGGAACGGTCTTGAGGGAGGTGGCGTGCTCGTCCTCGCTCACGTAGTAGCCGCAGTTGAGGTGGCGGCCGGTGTGGCCCTCGTACACGGCGGCGTGCCACAGACGCGCGCCACAGTCGAGCGCCATGCGGATGCCGTCGCCGGTGTTGTAAAGGCTGCCGCACACCGCATAATCAGTGATGCCCAGATAGGTCTGAGCCATGTCGCGGTTGTTCTCGAAGCCACCGCAGGCCATGACCACGCCGTTCTTGGCGCGGACGTTACGCTCCTCGCCGTTGCGGTCCACAGTCACGCCGATAACGGTCTTGCTCATCGGGTCCTGGATGAGGGCAGTGCCGGGCGTGGCGAACCACACGTCGATCTTGTCGGCGTAGCTCGTGGCGATGAGCTGGCGGATGTGCTGGTAGATATAGGAGTCATCCTTGCCGTCGTGGGCAGACCAGCACTTGACGACCTCGGCGCCGGGGAACTCCGGGTACTCGGCGTCGCGCTGCTGCACGAACTCGTCCTTGTTGAGGCCGTAGCCGGCGAGCTGGTCCTGGATGTCGGCCACGCCGTGGACCATGGCCTCGATGACGGCGTCGGGCACCTTGCGGCCGCCGGTCAGGGCCTTGTAGTAGGTGAGGGCGTTGTCGAAGTCGCCCGAGCTGCAGGCGAAGAACTGGGTGCAGACGCGGGAGTTACCGCCGGCCTCGCCGTCGGGCGCCTTCTCGCAGATGAGGACGCGGGCGCCGTTGTCGGCGGCCGTGATAGCCGAGATCATGCCGGCGAAGCCGATGCCCAGCACGACAACGTCGTACTCGGCGGCCCACTCCACGCAGTCGGCGTAGGAATAGGAAGCCTCCTCGGCATGCGCCTGGGCGGCGCCGGCAAGACCGGCGCAGGCGGCTGCGGCGCTGGCGGCGGTAATGAAGTTGCGGCGAGACAGGCTGGCGTTCTGATTCATTGCAGTGCTCCTTTTCACTCGCGTTTCCCTTGCGCCCGAAGGCGGGCCCGCACCTTCCATGCGTATGAACCCGCCGCAGGCAACGTCGCGCTGGGCGGGCGAGGCGCATCTGGCTGCCCCATGACCGTCGCGGCGACTGAGGCGAGATTAGGGCCGGAAGCGCCGACCCCGACAGACCCCGAAGGCCCGCCTGCTGGGTGATTTGCGTTCTCACCCAAGCCTCACCCTACTTCTACCTGGGAGTTCTTAAGAATCGCGACATGGACGCACGCATGGGTGAGGTACGATTACCCAGTTGCGAGATGGAGGCGCGGCACACGGGGAGAGCCGCGCTCCTGTCGGGGGAAGGCAGGGATATGCGACAGCTTCACGAAAACGAGACCTCGCAGGAGCGCGGCGACGCCCCGTCCTGCGAGCCGGCCGACGCGGGCAGGACGAACGGGACGGGCAGCACAGCCTGCGCCACGTTTGCCGCCAAGGCCGACCGCGCGTGGCGCAGGCTCATTCCGGTCCCCTTCTGCTTCATGGGCATGGGCATCTTCCGCGTGTGGACCGAGACGCTCTACGCCTCCGGGCCCATCGACTTCCCCGCCATGCGCGTGCCCCTGGAGTTCTCGGTCGGCAGCATCCTGGGCATCCTCAACGGCTACTCGTTCTTCGAGCTCTTCACGGCGGCAGCGCTTATCGTGCTCGCCGTCTTGGCCCGAAAGCTCGCACCCCTCTACCGGCACCCCTGGGCCATCGTCGCCACGCTTGTCTGCATGGTGGGCGCGGCCTGCGCCAACTTCGCCAGCATCCTGGCCCCGCAGATGGCAAGCACGCTCTTCTGGGTGTCCACTGGGTGCGGCGGGGTGGGCATGGCGCTCATCCTCATGCTCTGGTCGGAGTTCTTCGGCTGCATCAACCCGCTGCGCGTGGGTGCCTACTACGCGGCGAGCGTGGCCCTGAGCTGCGTCGTCCTGTGGTTCTTCAAGGGACTGTCGCTGTGGTGGCTCTGGGTCGGGACGTGCCTGGTGCCCATCGTCTCGCTTATGTGTCTGTGGCGCGCCTATGCCACGCTGGGCCCCGAGGCCTACCCCGCCCGCTTCAAGGGGAGGTTCTCGTTCCCGTGGAAGCCCGTCGCGGTGGTGGGCCTGTGCACCTTCGTCTACGCCATGCGTGAGAGCGTCTTCTCAGGGGCGCTCGCCATGTACTCGGGCTTGGGGGCCTTCGCGGCCGCCCTGGGCGCCTACGTCCTCATCGGCCTCAAAACAAACGCCGGCGCTGCGGCGCAGTCTGCCGAGGCAGCTCAGGGCGACGACGCGGCCGACCTCAAAGGCGACTCTTCCTTCGACTTCACGCTGCTCTACCGCGTGGCCATCCCGCTCATGCTCGTGTCGCTCGTGCCGCTGGAGGAGGCCTTCCCCGTGTGGGGCGCCGTCGCCGACGGCTGCGCGATCGCGAGCTACACCCTGCTGCTCATCTTCATCATGGTGATCCTGAGCAACCTGTCGTATCGCTACGGCGTGTGCGCCCTGTGGCTCTTCGCCATCGAGCGCGCCGTGCGCCTCGTGATGACGCAGGTGGGGCGCATGTCGGGCGAGGCACTGCACAGCTTTAGCCTCTCGCCTGCCCTCACCTTGCTGCTCGTGGCGGCGATGGCCGCCATGCTCGTGGCCGCCGCCGCCCTCATGCTCTCGGAGAAGAACATCTCCTCCTCGCAATGGGGCGTGGTGCTGCGCCGCGAAACGGGCGAGGGTGCGGGGGTCTCCGAGCGCAACCGCCTGGGCGTGAAGTGCGCCGAGCTTGCCCAGCAGGCAGGCCTCACCCCGCGCGAGGAGGACGTTCTCTTCCTGCTCGCCCAGCGCAAGACCGTGGGCGAGATATCGCGCGAGCTCTACATCGGCACGAACACGGTGAAGACCCACTCCAAGCACGTCTACCAAAAACTCGGCGTCCACGCCCGCTCCGAGCTGCTCGAGATGCTCGGCGTGCACGAGCAGCCATCGCGCGGGTAAGGGACGCAGAGCGGAAACGGGCGTCGAGCAAAGCGAGCTCGCAACGGCCGCCTCCCCGACACCGACGCAAACTGTTTCGGCCTCGCCCCTGCGCAGGCACGCCGGCCCCGGCTGCTCATCGCGCTGGCATGCACCTGCGCGCCGCTGTTCTTGAGCGG
>CAVEWV010000196.1:0-3804 GCA_963619535.1 Acutalibacteraceae bacterium
GGAGCCCTTGTCGCGCGCCAGAAGGGAGCGCCTCTTTCCCTTGAGCGTGGAGCCCGGGATGATGGGGGCGCGGGTAAGCGGGTCGCGCACGACGGGGGAGTCAATGGCGCCGATAGCGCTGAACGAGTCATCGCCGCCGATATGCAGGCCTGTCTCAACCTCGATGACGCCTTCGATCTTTATCTTGGTGTATGCCATGGTTACTGGTCCTTTCCGCCAAAGAACTTGAAGTACGCCACGAGACTCTCTGCATAGCGACAGAACAGCATGAACTGCTCGTAGGTCGTGACGACGTTGAGCAGGCCCCTGAGCGAGGTCGCGTCCAGGAAGGCCTTCACCGATCCCTCGCGGCCGGCCTCATACGCCATGCGCACTTTGAGGTACTGGATGTCTCCCTTGTTCCTCTGAAAGTCTGCCTCGTCGTTCACGCGCGTGTATACGTTCGTCACATACGCATAGATGCCACGCAGCTTGGACGTCGTGACGCGATCCCGGGCCTCCGTCTTGTCCATGTAAGCCTTAACGAGCTTCTCAGCGCAATCGGCATAGTTCTCGCTGGATAGCGTCTTGCCCAACCTGACAACATTTGACTCCATTGTGGGCTGTGTCATGCCTAATCCCTCTCTCTCGTGCTGTAGACATACCATTCGAGCGCAACAATCAGGCAGCGTCGCTGTCGTTCATCACGCGCCAGGCTGTAGAACCGCTTGCCAATCTGGGAAGCATTGGGATTGCCCTCAAAGCCACGAGCCAAGAGATAGGCAAGGCGCGGAGCCGAGGACACGTCGTCGTAGTTACGCAGGAGCGCGACCATCTTATAGATGAAGGCCTTGCCCTTGTCGTCCGCGCCTGGGGCAGATCCGCCCCCGTCTGCGGCCGGCTTGCGGAATAGCTCGCGCATCTCCTCGAAGCGCGGCATCACGATGTCGCAGAACTCGTCCCAGCTAAACACGGCCTCTTCGGTCCAAAGTGCGAGGGCGTTCTTTGTGCGCCCCGACCCATCGGGCGCAACGTACATCTTTGCCGCATCCTCAAGAGCACCCGTTGCCCATGCCATGCGCGCAATGGGGTATTTCGCGTCAAACATGCCGACACCCGCGCTGAGCGTGAGGCAACCATTGCCCGTGTACTCGTCAAATGCCTTGCGGATGTCCGCCGCTGCGAAAAGCACGTCGCTCCAGTTGCCCACGATGAACAGGTCATCGCCGCCGGAGTAGATGATCTGTGCCTGGTAGTCATGCTCCTTGAGAATCTCGTTGATCTGATACTTGAAGAAGAAGCTCAGCGAGCGGCTCAGCGTCGAGGTACGGCTGATGGACATCTTGTCCTGCGGTATCCCGTTCACGAAGGCCGCACCGAGATTGTCCACATCCGCCCTGAGCACGCCCAACCGCGGAATGCCCAGCCCCTCGTCGAGCGTGCTTCCCGCACATTCGTAGCCCGCAAAGCCCAGGCCTTTCTCGCCTGCGGTGTAATCGCCCATCCAGATATGCGTGGCCAGGTTCTCGCCCATGTCCCAGGTGTTCTTGGTGTACACCCTCACGCGATGCGGCTTGGCCTTCTCGTATTCGTCACGAGAGTACATGGCAAGCTCACGGCCAAACGGCAGGACAAGCCCGCCGGCATGGTCCCCAGCTTCCCTAACGACAAAGACGTCCTTCGATACGAGTTGGGGCGAGATGCGGCCGAGCGCGGCGCACAGGGGGCACCTGCCGTCGTCGTCGATATCCAAGTCGGAGCGATGGCATTCCACACACTCCCTGCTGTGGTCACACTCACCCGCAGGGGCAAAGTTCAGCTCATGGATTGCGGCGGCGTCATAACGAGCCGCTTTGGCCTCGGAGAGCCTGCGGGACAACGCACGGTACAGATTTGGATAGCGTTGCTTGTCGTCTCCCCTGTTGGCAAGGTCGTCCGAGCTGCACTCGACCCATGCGCTAGCAAGGTACAGGTCTGTCCGATAATGTTTGAGAAACCAGGCCCTGAGCTGGGAGGTGAACAGGCCCAGGAACTCCTTTGCGCGAGCCGTGTTCGGGAGCAGCATGTATGCATGCCCGCCCCCCGTGTACAGGAGGTTCGCGCGGGTCAGTTTGAGACCGTCGAGCAGATCGTCGACGATGTCTTCGAGCAGCAGCTCGAGATACAGGCTACGGGCCCTCAGCTGCTTGAGGGCGCCCTTGCCGGCGATGGTATAGATGAAGTCCTGGATTCCGCTCATGTCGCACGAATACAGGAGGAACATCGGTTCTTTGTGGTATCGCTCCGACGAATTCCTGTCAAACAAGGCTGCCCGATAGTCGCTCACGCCCTGCTCGGTAAGGTAGTCGTACATGCATGCGGCAATGCCGGCCGTCGTCTTGGAGTGGTCATAGAGCGACACATCGACCAGCTGGGCCTTGTTCGTTGAAGACGGCACCGTGCTCGTCGTGGCCTCCAAGAGGTTGAGAAGCGAGTTGACACCCTCAAACGAAACGTCGGCACCGATAAGCCCGCGCTTGATGTCCTCACGTATGACGTTGTAGTCCTCGTGGGCTACGGTGTTGTCGTCATGGTGCCCGTTGAGGATGTTGAATATCTTGCGCAAGTCAACGTCGCGCGCGAAGTATTGCGCCTGGGCCTCGTCTCCTTCGTTCTTTCGGTCCATCCCCGCCGATATGTTGTCGGCGAAATACGTGATGAATGCAAGCGAGTCGGATGCCAGGCCCTTTGCCGAGACGATCTCGTCTGCATGGTGATACCGAATCTGCTCCAGTATCGCCCTTCCATCTGTGCCGTCGAAGGCTTCGTTGCGCGGCGCAACCTCGTCTCGGATGAAATCCGCGCCGAGCTTTGAGTGCCTTCCTCGCTCAGAACTGCCCCTGTACACGACCTTGCCCACGTCGTGCAGCAGGGCGCCGTAATAGAGGAGCGTCTTTTGCCCAACCGTCATGAAACCTCACCTCCACGTAACCATATATGCACGGCCCTATTCGCAGGCAAACCCGCCCATGCCCATCGAAGTCTTGATTCCCATCCCGGCGTATGTACCGAATTTAAGCAACATGCGCGCCAAACCCGCCATGCTCTGCGGGCCGCCTATCGACAGCGTCATCGCCCCGATGAAGGCCGGGATCTTCTTGCCATGTGGTGCGACATGCTCGAAATAGCGTGATTGCAGGTTATATGAGCAGACATGAACATTCTGCTCAATGAAATCGACCGTGTCAGCGTCTATCTCCTTGCTCCCCTCATAGACCTGGCTGTAGTGCATCAACAGGTTTTGGAAGATGAGGCGCGGCGCGGGCATGATCACATACGACCCACGGCTTTTGAACGCTGTGGGCGTAAGGAACTGCAGCTTGACCTTCGACGGGCCATCCTCATAGATAGAGTCGAGCAGGCACTTGATATCAAGCGACTCCAGTGTGGTGGACGACACATTGAAAGAAGTCCCGACAGCGCGCAGATGCACCTGCTCCAGCGACCGCAAGGGCTCAATCAGGAACTGCGCGGCCTCGTCGGACAGGGCGGCAACCTTCCAGACGATACTGCCGTCATTGGCAAGGATGCAATACTGGCTGTATGGATTGAAGGGGAGCTGATGAAGCAGGCCGGCATACTGGGCATCGACGCGCTCGAGAAGCGCGCCCTGGAGATAGGGCGCAAGCGCACTCACCTTAGATGCTGTAGCCTCAAAAGGACCCGAAGGCCTCAAAGTCATGGCAAGCGTGGTTATCTTTCGCAAAGCGCCTCCAGCCCATTGATGTGTCCCTGCCCCCTGTTGACAGCAAATGCTCCACAGGAGGTCTATGCATGGGATGGTAT
>CAVEWV010000197.1:0-3777 GCA_963619535.1 Acutalibacteraceae bacterium
CCGGGCATCAGGCAGGGGTAGTTGCCGGCGAACATGCTGCCGGCGTTGTCACCGGCGGCGTAGAGGCCCTCGATGACGCCGGAGTGGTCGGCCTTCACGGCCTGGGCATCGGCGTTGATGGACACGCCCTGCATGGTGCACAGGAGCGACCCGCCCAGCCAGCCGCCGTAGAAGGGCGCGGTGCGCAGCTCGGAGAGGCGCACGGAGGGCTTGCCGAAGTCCTCGTCGTCCTGGGCGTCGAAGATCTCGTTGTAGCGCTCGCAGGTGGCCAGGAAGGTCTCCTTGGCCTCGCCCTCGAAGCCCAGCTTGTCGGCCAGCTCGTCGAGGGTGTCGGCCTTCTGGATCAGGCCCTGCTCCTCGTACTGGGCCAGCAGGTTCTCAACCATGCCCTCCACCTGCGACATCGCCGAGCAGCCGATGGTGTGGAAGCGGGTGATATCCTCGAAGTAGCTGGCGTCGAGGATCTGGGCGTACACGCCGCCGGGCTGGTTGCCGGCCGCGTACAGGATGTCGTTGTAGGGGCTGGACTCGTTGGCAAAGCGCTCGCCGTTGCGGTTGACCTTGAGGAAGGGCTGGGTGCCGGGGTTGTACTGCTTGAGGGTGCCCGGGAACTCACGGCCGCCGAAGGCCTTCTCGTTCACCGCGTAACCCGCGTCGACGCCGTTGGCGACGAGGCCACGGTCGAACAGCATGCTCGCGGGCTCCTTGTCCATGGCGGCACCGGCCCACACGGCGGCGCGGATGCCCTGACCGCGGTCGCGCGGAGAGGCGTTGGTGCAGGTGATGACCGAGGTGGACTCGGGATCGAGCTGGCTCATCATGTAGGGGTTGCCGCCGTAGCCGCCGCATGCCAGCAGCACGCCCTTGGCCGCGTTGATCTGGATGAGCTCGCCGGTCAGGATGTTCTGGGCGATGGCGCCGCTCACCTTGCCGTCAGCGGCGATGAGCTTGACGAGCGTGGTGTTGTAGTCGATGGAGTAGCCCAGGTTCTCAAGGCACTCGTTGAACACGACGTTGCGGGCCTTCTCGGCGCCGTTGTAGGTGTGCTCCTGCTCGGGGAAGAAGTAGACGGTGTTCTCCTCGTTGCAGGCGTCGGGCCAATGGGCGGCCTCGCCGCTCGTGAACTTGCACTCGTAGTTGTAGGGGTCGGCCTCCATGTAGCTGGCCACGAAGTCGTACAGCTCAGCCGACTCGTTGATCCACATCTTCACGACGCCCTGGTTGCACTTGCCGCAGGCGTAGCGGCTGATCTCGGAGAGGAGCTTCTTGCGGTCCATGGGCTCGCAGCCGGCGGCCTCGGCGAGCTTGCTGTCCACGGCGCCGAACCAGTGGCGGGTGTCCTGCGGGGAGTTGAAGGTGTCGATGGTGCGGAAGTTCAGGCCGTTCTGGGCGGCGAAGAGCGAGGCGGCCATGCCGGCGTTGCCCGCGCCCACGATGAGGATGTCGGTGTCCCAGGTCTGGGCGATCTGGTCGTCGGAGACCTCGGGCTCGGCGCCCAGCCAGTCGGTGTCGGAACCGGCGTCGAAGGTGGGAACCTCGGGCAGGGTCTCACCCTTGGCCTGGGCCAGGGCCTCCTTCACGGCATGCATGGCGCCGTAGCAGGTCATAGTGCAGCCGGCGATGACGTCGATCTGGTCGGAGTTGGCCTCGACGAAGGCGGGCTCGAGGGTGGCGGCGAGCTGGCCGCCCACGAAGGAGGTCTCGCCGGAGAGGTCGAGCACGACCTCGGTGATGGCGGAGTCGTCGACGGTGACGGCGGCGGTGATGGTGCCCACGCCCTCGCCCGTGCCCTCGTAGGTGCCGGCGGTGTACCCGGCGGCAGCGTCGGCCAGAGCCGTGCCGGCAAGCGCCGTGCCGGCCGCGACGGCAGCGCTGGCGGCCACGAAGGTGCGGCGGTTCATGGATTCGGTCATGCGATACCCCTCACATAGGTTGCGGCCCGTGCGCCCTTGCGCACGAGGCCAGGCTTCAGGGCCCGCCGCGTCCCCTAAACGGCGTCGCAGGCCCTGCGAGACACGGCAACCCTACGCCCCGAAGCGGGGTGAGTGACATTACCCCACTGGGGCTACACCGCTGTTTTGCCTGGTAGACATGGGGTAATAGCAGGAAAAATGTTCTTGTGGCCTCAGCGAGGACATCAGCGGGCCTTAAGCCGCCCGTTCATCGGACCGAGCGCGGCGCGCCGCGATCTCGCCGACATGCACCTGCGTGGCCACGACGCCGGTGGCCGTGGCCACGAAGTCGAACGCCACATCAAGCACCAGGGCCATGGCGATGGCCTCAGCCGGGAGCCCGAGCTGCAGGAACAAGGCGTTCACCACGGCAAGCGCCCCGCCGGGAATGGGCGGCAGCGAGAACGACATGACGAACGCCGAGACCGCAAACACGATGTACCAGGCGAGGGATGTCTCGATCCCGCAGTGCATGGCGAAGTAACTGGGGACGACGACGAACTCCACCACCGTCGTGTAGCGCGAGAGAATGACCCCCAGAGGCACGCAGATGTCGGCCACCTCGGTCGGCACCCCCAGCCGGCTCTTGCAGACCCGCAGCATATCGGCAAAGACCGACGCTGTGGAGGCGGTGGTGAAGGCCGTGAGGGTGGTCGGGGCCACAGCCTGCACGACCTCGGCAAGCGGCCGGCGCATCCGTCGCGCCGAGACAACGACACGCATGCATGCCAAAAGCAGCGACAGTGCGACAATCACGACAAAGGGAAGCCAACATCCCATCAAGGGCGCCATGGTGTCGTCCAGGATGTTCTGCGCCACGGTGAGAAACACCAGAGCAGGCAGAAGAACGACGGCCCAGCCCATCAGTGCACTCACAAGCTGCTTGGCCTCGTTGGCCAGCGCCACAATGCGTGAGGCGGCGTCGCCGAGCTTGAGGGCCGCTATGCCGAACGCCACCGCCAGCACGATGATCTGCAACGTGTTGCCCTGCGAGAACGGCTCAACCAAGTTGCCGGGCAGGATGCCCAGCAACAGCGAGAGCACCTCGCCCGACCCGCCGCCCGACCCGCCCGACCCGGCGACGCCCATCCCAAAGAGCGGCACCGACACGGCAAACGAGGTGGCAAGCGCCAACAGGCCCCAGCCAAAATTGCCCAAAAGCGACATTTTGCCAACCCGTCGGAACGCCTCGATGTTGGCGCTGCCGCTGATGCCGCAGAAGATGCACAGGAAGATGAGCGGCCCCGCCAACAGCGAGATGACGCCGAGGAGCGCATCGAAGACGGGACCCAGGATGTCTGCGGAGATGCCCGCGCACGTCTGGGCCGGAAGCGTGGCCTTGGCCGCAAGGGCGAAGACGGCGGCCAGCACGGCGGCCACAAGCACGCGCACGCCTGTACCGATGGGACGGCGCGGCAGGTAGAACGTGGTAACGTTCGCCCCAGCCGTATAGCGGCTGCGCGGGCAGAGCGCCATCTCGGCCATGAGCCTATCGGCAAGGGACGGCTCGGCATCGGCGCTCTTGCACCAGCGCGGGCCCTCGGCCGACAGGCGCACCGACGGCCGCCCCAGGCGTCGGCGGCAATCAAGCGTCACAGTGGCATCCGGCCCCAAAAAACCCTGCCAGTCGAGCAGCTGCTCCTCGACGGACAGGCGGATGCGCAACCTCTCGGCCTTGTCGGCATACTGCCCGTCAAGGTAGCCCGCAACCTCCCCCACCAGCTCGTCTATCCCTTTTCCGCTGAGCATGAAGTCTCGCCTGATGGCATGGGCTGAGTGCATGTGAGAAACGTCCTTTACATGAGTGGGACAGGGAGTACACCGA
>CAVEWV010000198.1:0-3580 GCA_963619535.1 Acutalibacteraceae bacterium
CAAGAAAAGGGCCCGCAGGCGCACGTCCAAGCGCGCCTGCGGGCCCCATATTGCTGCGTTTGTCGGCGGGATTGCCCGGGGGGTCGTGCGTCCCTATGCCTCGTCGCCGGAGAGGAACTTGCCCACGAGGTAGCCGAAGGTGCAGTTGCGCGTGTGCGACAGGCAGTTCAGGTTGTGCGGGTAGGTGTTGTTGAACATGCCGCCCGAGGTGAGGCCCACGGCGAACAGGCCCTGGATGGGCTGGAAGTCGACGTTGAGCACGCGGGAGTGGATGTCCACCTGCAGGCCGCCGGCGGTGGAGAGGGCCTCGGCGCCCTCGAGGTTGGCGTAGAAGGGCGGCGTGTCGATCTTGGCCATCATGCCGGCCGGGAAGTGGAAGTCGGAGTCCTGCCCGGCGTCGCACATCTCGTTCCAGTGCTCGATGGTGGCCGCGAACGTCTCGGCGTCGACGCCCATGAGCTCGGCGAGCTCCTCGAGCGTGTCGGCCTTGAGGGCGTTGTCGCCGGTGGCGGCGCCCACCCAGACCTCCTTGGGGCCGTAGCAGGAGCTGGAGGGCGTCCAGATGGCGTCGATCTTGTTGGCGATGTCGCCGTCGACGATGTAGTAGTCGCGCGCGCCGGGCTGGGCCTGGATGGCGCAGGCGAGGTGGTTGTAGGGCTCATACTCGCAGGTGAAGCGCTTGCCCAGGGTGTTTACGCGCAGGTAGGGCATGAGCTGCATGGGGTCGAGCATGAGGGGGTGGGGATACTCGTCCTCGATGCCGCCGATGGCGACCGCCATCTCGTGGCCGTCACCGGTGTTGCCGGTGGAGGGGCTCATCCAGCCGCACAGGGCCAGGTCGCGCGGACGGCAGCAGCGCTGGAGCTTCTCGAGGTTGAAGCCGTAGCCGCCGGTGGCGAGCACGACGCCCTTGGCGCAGTTGTACTTCTCGTAGCCCTCGGCGCTCTTCACGATGACGCCCGTCACCGCGCCGTCCTGGTCGCACACGAGCTGGCAGGCGGGGCACTCGTAGCGCACCTCGGCGCCGGCCTCGACGATGAGCTTGGGCAGCAGCTCGGCCAGCTCAGCGGCGGTGTAGGGCAGGTTGAAGCTCGTGTTCCAGGAGCGCGAAAGGCCCGTGGCGTCGTACTGGTCGCGGAAGTCGGCGAAGTCGCCCGTGGCGTTGAAGGTGAGGGGGAAGTCGTCCTCGGTCTTGTCGCCGGCGGCCATGAGGTGGTCGACGTACCAGTCCACGGCCTCGCCGTTGCAGTCGAGGTAGCGGTTGTACAGGTCGAAGTTGCCGCGGAAGCCGTTGTCCACCATGGCGTCGTGCAGCCACTCGGAGCGGTCGAACTCCACGCCCCAGTGCTTGTGGATCTTGGAGTCGGTGCCGCCCAGGGTGGCCGAGCAGTAGTTGGCGAAGGCGCGCTTCTCCACGGCGACGGTCTTGAGACCGTGGTCGGCGCAGGACAGGGCCGCCGCGTCGCCGGCCGGGCCCAGGCCGCACACCACGACGTCCACGTCATGGGTGGCCACGATCTGGTCGTCGGAGATGGGCTCGGCCACGAAGGCGATCTCGCCTTCGCCGGCGGCGCAGGGGGCGAAGAGGTTCGGGTCGTTCGTGGGGTAGTTGGCGCCTGCGGTGCCCGCGGCCTGGTTGTCGGCGGCAAGCGAGCCCTCGGCGTGGGGCTTGCTGGCGTCGTCGTTGGTGTCGGCCGAGTCGGCCAGGGCCACGCCGGCCATGCTCGCGGCGGCGGCGAAGGCGGCCGTGGCGCCGGCGGCGGTGATGAACGTGCGGCGGCCCATGGCGTCGCGGGCGAGCTCGGGATAGGTCTTGGACATGTGAAACCCCCTTGGTAGGTTTGCGTTGGGGCGACCGACTTGGCCGCCCGACAGCTCCCCATAGTGCGCCCGGCGCGGCAAAAATGACATCTCCCCAAATGGTAGAGATGAACAAACGCGCTGGTATAGTATGGTGTGCATGTGCGAGACGCGCATTGAGGGCAATCGACAGGGGGTGCGGGGTTGAGCGAGAAAGCTGGTCTGGGAGGCGGCCCCGCCTGGGGGCGCCGCGCCTCGGCGGCGTGCACGGTGCTGGGCGCGGCCTGCCTGTGGGCGTGGGGTTACGTCGCCAACTTGAGCGCTGCGCTCTTCCCCGAGCCGGGCGTGGTGGACTCCATCGGCATCGAGTTCGCCTACTACACCTCGCAGTGCATGCTCGTGCTGTGCGCCCTGCTCGTCGGCCTGGTGCTGCGCCGCCGCCAGCCCGCCCTGCGCCCCTCGCATGTGGTGTGGTCGGGCGCGGCCCTGAGCCTGGCGAGCATCGCCGTCGCCTGCCTCATGAGGATGCCTGCCGCCCCCGGTGCCGCCGTGGTGGCGTGCGGCGTCGTCTACGGCGTCTGCGGTCTTGTGCTCACGGTGGCGTGGGGCGCGCGATTCACCCTGGGGGCGGCAGGGGCCTCCCGGCTCGTGATCCTGTCGTTCCTGCTTGCCTATGCCATCTATCTGGCGTCCAACGCGGCACCGGCCGGCGTGTCCTGTGTGCTGGCGTGCGCGTTGCCCCTGGGCAGCGCGCTTTTGTGGCTGCTCGACTCATGGCGGCGCCACCGGCTCGGCGGCGAGGTGTGGCCCGAGAGGGCGGGCGAGGGCGCAGGGGCGCTCGGCGAGGCGTCGGCGGGCGCGGTGGAGCCGGGGCTGCTGCCCTGGCGCGCCATGGGGCTCTTCGCGGTGTGCGCGCTTGTGGGCAACTTCGTGTCGTCGTTTCTCATGGGCGCCACCTACCAGGGCGCGGCGGTCATCTTCCCCGCGGGCTTTTTCGTGTGCGCGGTCATCGCGGCGGCGGCCCTGGGCCTCGCGGCCTCGCGGAAGGGCGGTGCGCTTTCCGCCGAGCGGCTCTTCCGCTACTGCCTGCCCTTCTCGGTGCTCGGCATGCTCATGTTGCTCGTGGTGCCGGCGGGGCATGAGTCATTCCCCGGGGCGCTCGTGGTGGGGGCGAGCCTGTTTCTGCAGGTACTTGTGGTGCTCGTGGTGACCCAGGCCACGCAGGAGTCGGGCATCTCGCCCCTGCTGTCGTTCAGCGCGGGGCAGGGCGTGGTGGGGGCCGTGGTGTTCGTCGGCAACGTCGGGGGACGCGTGGGCAGCGCGGGTGCGGCCGCGGCCGACACCTGGCTGCCCCTCGTGTGCGCGTCGGGCGTGTTCGTGCTGTTCTACATGCTCGTGATGGTGACCGACGGTATGGCCGAGCGTCTGGCCGAGCAGGGTCTTCGTTGGGACGTGGAGGTCCCGCCGTGCGCGGACGAGTCCGACGCACTGGCCCCCGCTGAGGCGGCCGACGCCCGCCTGGATGCCTTCGCCAGCCGGCTTGGCCTCACCCCGCGCGAGCAGGAGGTCTGCCGCTACCTCGTGCAGGGCCGCAGCCTGCCCTACATCGCCGAGCAGCTCTTCGTGACGCCCGGCACCGTGAAGACCCACGCCCTGCACATCTACCGCAAAGCCGGCGTCTCCAGCAAACAGGACCTCATCAGCCTCTACGCAAAATGACGAAAAGGGACGTAGCCTTTTCATCATTTACCTGGTAGATGGCCAAATGACGAAAAGGGAC
>CAVEWV010000199.1:0-3537 GCA_963619535.1 Acutalibacteraceae bacterium
CGTACGTCCAGTACGCTGCGCCTCCCGACGCCTTGCAGGCCAGAACCCGCGTTTATAAGGGCGGAACCTGGCGCGCTGCGTTCCGCAGGGCCTCACGCGCGGTGCGCACCTTTGGCGTATGTCCAGTACACATCGCCTTCCAGCGCCTTGCCGCCGCGAACCCGCGTTTTAGAGGCCGGAACCTGGCTTGTCGCAACGGGGCAGGCAAACGAAAAAAGCCCGGGAGGCGAGGCCTTCCGGGCTTGGAAATTCGAACTGGTGCGCCGTCAGGGATTCGAACCCTGGACCTTGGGATTAAGAGTCCCCTGCTCTGGCCAGCTGAGCTAACGGCGCAACGCGAGGAAGTACTGTACTCGTCTACGGCATCTTGTGCAAGGAGAATCTCGCGTCTTCGCGGTTTGCACAAATTTCGCCGTGTCCAGTCACGCGCTTTGGGCCCCCTCCACCAACCTGCCCTTCCCAGCGACCCAGCGGTCGCATGCGGCGAGGATTCCCGGCAGGAAGATGAGGATGAGCAGGATGGTGCAGGCCGCGCCGATGGAGATGGTCTGGCAGATCTGCCCGATGGTGGGGTCGCTGCCGAACAGCGCGACGGCCCCCGTCACGAGCACGATGATGAGGCCGCTCGTCATGACGGTGTGGATGGAGCGCTCGTAGGCGAGCCGCAGGGCGTCGGGCACGCCCATCTGCGCCCGCGCCTCGCGGTAGTTGCTCGTGAAGAGGATGCCGTAGTCCACCGTGGCGCCCATGAGGATGCACTGCACGATGATGAGGGCCAGGTAGTAGATGCTGTAGCCCTGAAGCGAGGTGGCCACGACGGTGAGGTAGACGCCGCATTGCACGATGAGCACGAGCACGGCGGGGATGAGCAGGTTGCGGAAGGTGAGTGCGACCACGCAGAAGATGGCCGCGGCCGTGATGGCCGTTATGAGCGCGAGCTCGTCGGCGAAGCCATGGCTCATCTCCCAGGCCATCGGGCCGTCGCCGATGAGGTGGTACTCGCCCGTGAGGCTCTGGGCGCACCAGGCGTCGAGCCCGTCGAGGAAGGCGAACATCTCCGCGCTTCCGGCCGTGCCCTTGAAGGTGACCGCCATGAGGGAGTAGCTCTCCCCGCGCAGCTTGGCCTGGCCCGCCTGCACCTGGGCGGCCATCTCCTGCACGGCGGCCCTCTGCTCCTCGCTTGCCATCGTCGCGAACGTCTCGCTGGGAAGCAGGCTGTCCTGCACATAGCTCAGGAACTGCGGGATGGTGAGGCGCACGTCCTCGTCCACGGCCCCGCCTGCCGTCAGCTTGAGCAGGGCGAGCTTGCTCATGGAGTCGATGTCCTGGCCCGAGGCGTACAGGGCGTACACGGCGTTGACCATGCTCGCGTCGAAGTCGAGCCCTTCGGTGTCGTAGCCCTCCATGAGGCCCGCCAGCTCGCTTGCGCTCCAGGCCCGGCCCAGGGTGTTGCCCCAGGCGTTGACCGCGCAGACGCCCGGCGCCTGCTCGATCTCGTCGATGTGCGCGGCGACGGTCTGCTCGTCGTCGTTGCTGTAGAGCACCACCACCGAGCTCGTGCGCTCGAAGACCTGCGTGATGGGGTCCTGCTTGTCGAGGGTGTAGGACACGCCGGCGCTTGCCTGGCCCAGCCAGGCGGCCACGAAGGCCAGCGCGAACAGCGCGCACATCGCGTGGCGCGCCTTGAAGGAGAGCCGCGCGAGCGGCCCCATGAGGCGCTCGGGGTGCAGCGTGGGCTTCTCGCAGGCGCGAATGGCCTTGTCGCAGGCCAGGATGAGGGCGGGAAGCACCGTGAACACGCACAGCAGGCTGCACAGGACGCCCTTGGCGAGGACCACCCCCAGGTCGGCGCCTATCTTGAAGCTCATGAACACGAGGGCAAGCAGCCCCACGAAGGTGGTGAGCGAGCTTGCCGCGATGGCCGAGAACGCCCCGGACACGGCGCGGCGCATCGCGGCCTGGCGCTGCGGGCCGGCCGGTCGCGTCTGGCCTTCCGGGACCTTCTCGGCTGCCAGCTCCTGGCGGTAGCGGTTCATGAGGATGATGGAGTAGTCCATCGACAGCACGAGCTGCAGCAGCGCGGCGATGCACATGGTGATGGAGGAGACCTCGCCCATCACGATGTTGCTGCCCAGGTTGATGCCCACGGCGCAGCCGATGGCGAGCAGGAACAGCACGGCCTCGAGCCAGGAGGGGCACATGGCGAGCAGGATGGCGAAGAGCAGCCCCAGCGCGATGCACAGGGTCTCGAAGGGTATGTCGCTTGAGTTGGGGTCGTCGTCGGCTATGACCACCTCGCTTTGGGGGTACGTAGGCCCGATGAGGGCCTCGATGGAGTCCTCGAGGGCATGCTGCTCGGCGCTGCGGTAGTCCCAGGTCATAGCCACGGTGAAGAGGGCCTGGTCGCCCTGGTTGTACAGGGGGTCGTCGGCCACGTACGTCACGGCGTCCACGCCCTCCAGGCCTGCCAGCTGCGCCGCGAGCGCCAAACGCTCCTCGCCCGAAAGGCCGCTCGCCATGACGCGCAGGGTGTGGGTCGAGGCGGCCTGGGGCAGCTCCTGCTCCATGAGGGCCACGCCCGCGCTCATGGAGGAGCCGTCGGGCAGGTACTTGGTCATGTCGGTGTTGACGCGCACGCCCGGTATGAGCAGGACGGCCACGCAGGTGAGCGCGAGCATGACGGCCAGGACCAGCCGCCTCTTCTCAACGATGATGCCGGCAAGTCTGTCCCTCATGCGATTCCACCTCTCTGCGGCCGCGCCGGGCAAGGTCGCCGCAGGCGCGTCGCACGGGCCTGCGGGGCCCCTATTGTCGCACACGCCCCGCCCGTTGTGCGGCGCGGTCTTCGTCCGGCGGGCGCCTCTGAGCGGCTTTTGCGCCCACGCGGCCCGGAGAGTGTTAAGCTCTATCCTTGCACCGTTCAGCCACCCACCTCACGATTGGAGCCCCCCATGAAGGACGAGAACTGCATCTTCTGCAAGATCGGCGCCGGCGAGATCCCCACCAACAAGGTCTACGAGGACGAGCACGTCATCGCCTTCGACGACATGGAGCCGCTCATGCCCGTGCACACCCTCATCATCCCCAAGGACCACTACGCCAACATCGGCGACGACGTGCCCGAGGAAACCTTGGGCCATGTTTTCGCCGCGGTGAAGGAAGTGGCCGCCATCAAGGGCCTCACCAACGGCTACCGGTTGATGGTGAACACCGGCGAAGACGCCAGCCAGAGCGTGCAGCACTTCCATGTGCATCTGCTGGGCGGCGGTTGGATGCCGCGCCCCAATGACCAGGACTGGGGCCCCAACGCGACCAACGCCAAAGAGCTCGGCTACGAATAAGGGTCGTTAACCGAAGGCGCGCCTGTCGCTGATCGCGGCGGGCGCGTTTTGCCGCAAGGGCATTTGAACGCGCGGTGGCAGAATGCGTATCGAGGCAGGACGAAGCCGGCAGTTCAATTCGCGAGCTCAAGCCTTGCCAGGCAACCGTAAACCGGCCCCAAGCAACAAACAGGGCGAAAACACACAATGCAAGCAA
>CAVEWV010000200.1:0-3525 GCA_963619535.1 Acutalibacteraceae bacterium
AGGGGGTACAACATGGGCTTCACACGCAGGGCGTTTCTCAAGGGTGCGGCAACGGGCCTTGTGGCGACGGGTGCGCTGGCGGGCGCCGGCGCAGTCGCCGCATATGCCGACGGTGCAAGCGGGGTAGCGGCGCCGGCTGATGCCGTGGCGACGTCCGATTCTGCGGGCGGCACGTTCAGCGCGATTGCCCAGGGCATGGGCGGAGACGTTACCGTCACGCTTGTCATCGAGGATGACGCGCTGGTTGAGGTGCTCGCCGAGGGCCCGGGTGAGACGGACGGTATTGGAACGCGCGCCCTGGAGATTATGCCCGGGGAAATGCTTGCCCACAACACCGTGGTGGTCGACGGGGTTTCCGGTGCCACGATAACGAGCAACGCCATTCTCCAGGCGGCGGCCGATGCCCTGGCTCAGAGCGGTGTCACCCTGGCGGAGGTTGAGGCTGCCCCCGTCGAACAACACATGGTGCCGGGGACGTACTACGGTGAGGCCTATGGTAAGTGGGCCGAAGGGACGATTGAGGGCGAGCGTTTTGGGTCGCCCGCCGTCATCTCGTCGACCCGCGTCGCCGTCGAGGTCGATGAGACGTCCATCCTGTCGGTGAGCGTCGAGTCGTGCGACGACACGCCCGGTTTCATCGAGCCCTGCATCGAGCGCATCCCGGCGGCCGTGGTGGCGGCTCAGTCGGTGAACGTTGACTGTGTCACCGGTGCCACCATGACGAGCCAGGCCATCTTGTCAGGCATTGAGCAGGCCTTGACGCAGGCCGGCGCCGACATGTCCGGCTTCAGGGCTGCGCCCGCCCGCTCCAGCGCAAGCGAGGAGTACGACTGCGACTTCTGCGTGGTCTCGGCGGGCGGTTCGGGCAGTGTCGCCGCCCTGCGTGCCGTTGAGGAGGGTCTGTCGGTCGTCGTTGTGGAGAAGTGCGGCAAGGTCGGCGGCGAGAGCGCCTGCTCCACCGGCATCATGGCATGGGGCTCCGAGTTCCTGAACAGCCAGCACGAGGGTGAGGAGCTGCCCGACAGGGACACCCTGTTCACCGAGCTCATCGACTTCGCCAACTATCGTGCCGACGCCGGCATCGTCATGGCGTTTCTCGACAACTGTGGCCCGGTGGCCGACTTCCTGCAGCAGCACTGGCAGGGTACGGAGTTCTCCGGCTTCAAGGCCGCGCCCTTGAACACTGGCCTGGATACTGGCAAGGGCACCCTCAAGTACCAGGTGCTTTACGACAACTACATCCTGCCCCAAGGTGGTACGCTGCTGCTTGAGACAACGGCCGAGGAGCTCATCGTGACCGAGGACGGCGCCGTGCGCGGCGTGAAGGCGCACCGCCAGGACGGCACGCAGGTCACCGTGAACGCCAAGCAGACCCTGCTGGCCTGCGGCGGCTTTGGAGGCAACCGCGAGATGCTGCGCGAGTACCTGCACACCGACAACTTCTACCTGTACGGCCTGGCCACCAACACCGGCGACGGCCTGAGGATGGGCCTGGGCGCAGGAGCCTCGCTGACCCACGAGATCGCCCCGCACCTGGCCGAGTTCTGCTCCAACCGCAACGTCGACTTCTACGCCGGCTACATGAAGTTCATCAACTACTCGGGTCTTCTGCAGGTGAACCCCGAGGGCCGCAGGTTCTACAACGAGGAGCTGGGCGCCTCCGACCCTCTCGCCGTGGGCACCTCGGCCCTCTTCGAGATGGACCACGCCTACGCCGTCTTCTGCCAGGCGGACATGGACAAGATGGTCGAGTCTGGCTGCGCGGGGTTGCTGTCGGAGGAGACGCAGGCCGCGATGAAGAACTACCGCGCCCGTGCGTGCGTCCCCTTCTATACACTGCCCGACGAGATGCAGAAGGCGATCGATGCCGGCGAGGGCTGGAAGGCTGACACCCTCGAGGACCTCGGTGCGCAGATCGGCTTCGACGCTGACGTGTGGGCGGAGACGCTCGACTCGTACCTGGCCTGCGTGGAGCAGGGCGAGGACACGCTGTTCCACAAGCGCCCCGAGATGCTCTACCCGCTCTCCGAGGGTCCCTTCTATGCGGTGCGTATCTGCTGCGCCATGGACGGCACGCTCAACGGCATCCGCGTGAACCAGTACATGCAGGCGCTTGATGCAAACCTCAAGGCCATCGACGGCCTGTTCATGGGCGGCTACGACGCCGGCGGATTCTGGGGCAACTTGTACTACCAGACCGAGCACACCAACGCCCTCACCCAGGGCTACTCTCTGTCCAGCGGCTACATCGCCGCCAACAAGGTTATCGAGCTGCTGGGGGCGTAGGCGCCCGCTCGATAATCTGCGGGCGGCTCGGGGCGTGCGGTAGATGCTGCCCGACGAGCCCCCCGCTCTATTGCGACATCCCCCCGATTCTCGGGTGGTCTGGTCTGAGGGGACTGGGCCGCCCGAGTTTTGTGTATTGCCCGCCCAAGTCGGCGGCAGGGCGCCAAATCAACCCGCAAGTATGCGCTTGCACGGCGATTGGCCAAGTAGCCCGAAAACTGGCAGGCAATCTACCAGGTGTTTTGTGAGCTGCCCATTCTTGCCTGCAGACGGAGTGGGGCCGCAAGCGCATACATAAGGCTTCGTTTGGCGGGCGGCTCCACCTGGATGTCGAAGCGACCATAGCCGGCCTCCTTGCTGGGGCGGGGGTCGGCGCACCACGGCAGCCCGAAGCACAGGCCCAGCATGAGCATGTGGGCGGAGTTCTCCGACGTGATGTCGTAGCAGCTCGCGTCGTCGCGCAGGATGACGTCGAGCTGGGCGCGCACCGTCTGCGCGTCGCCGGTCACGAGCGCGTCGTGGAAGGCGCCGAGCCTGTCGCCTCCGCCGGCTGCCCGTGCGTAGCGCTCGATGAGCTCCGAGCGGTAGACGCTGGCAATCTCCCTGTTCGGGATGCGCAGGCGCCGGCGCATCGTGATGTTGTTGGGCAGCATCGTGTCGGGCGAGGTGAGGTAGCCGGCGAGGTACAGCATCGACCACAGCATCCCCGGGGCGATCGGGCGCGCGTCGTCGGGGAACACCGCGCGCAGGTCAAGGGGGGCCGAGACGTAGCCGCCCGGCTCGAAGAGGGCGTACACCTTCTGCATGGTGCCCTCGTCGCTTGCGTGCATGAGCTGGCCGATGACCGAGTTGCCCGAGGTGTTGCCCCAGTACACGTCGGGGGTGCAGTCCAGCCTTAAATAGTTGAGGATGCTCCATGGGTTGTAGATGTCGGCATTGCCGAACCGGTAGCCGTCATACCACAGGCGCACCTCTTCCATGCATGACAGGTCGTAGCCGAGGTATGAGGCCAGGGCCGCCACCTCGGCCTCGGAGAATCCATAGCGCTCGTCGAACTTGTCCTCGAGCGCCGTCGAAACCCGCAGGTTGTTCAGGTCCGAGAAGATGGATTCCTTGGAGATGCGCTGCACGCCGGTCAGGCAGGAGAAGGCGAGGAAGTCGCCGCCGCCCTTGAGGGCGCCCGTCAGCCAGCCCTTGAGAAAGTCGACCACCTCGCGGTAGTAGCCGTTCGTGTAGCCC
>CAVEWV010000201.1:0-3467 GCA_963619535.1 Acutalibacteraceae bacterium
ACCTGGCCGACGTGTCCGCCAAGGTCTACACGCGCGACCTCTTCAAGAGGGACTAGCGTTTGCCGCAACACAACGACACTGATCTGTCCGCTTTTGACTCCTAGGGAGCATGCTTTCTTATGGCAAATGAGCCGATTAAAGAGTTTCTTGTCAAGAACGCTTTTATCGACGAAGCGGCGTATCAGGCATATCGCAAGTTTCGTGCGGCGCACGAGGAGTACCCTTGGCGCACGAAGCCCTTTGCAACCGCAGGGTATATTGCGCGCCTGAACTGGGCTCAGTATCGCCGGAGGAATCTGGACGATGTCGAGCCTCCCAAGGGCTATGAAGACACCCAGGTTCTCGACCAGGTTCTCGAGGAGGCACCGGAACCTCGCCGCGGGTTTTCTGTTGCCGTTTTGACCGACGGTACCGAAGGCCCGATTGACGTGACCGACAGTGTGTTTCAGTATGGCGCGCCTTCGTGCGCGGACTACTGGCATTCCTTGTTTGAGCGCCCCACCGTTGACGAGCTTTTTGCATTTACGAGTCGCTATGACGTCATTTCCTTCGACATATTCGACACGTCACTGTATCGGAAGGTAAAGTTCGCGGATGACATCTTCCGCATCATGGCGGCACAGATGGGCTTTGAGGATTTCAGGCGCGTGAGGAAGGCCGCCGAGGCCTTTGCGCGTACCTCTAACAACCTCAAGACGGGCAGCCGCGAAATCACGCTGGATGACATCTATGACGTCCTTGGCAGCCGCTATGGCATTGCACGGGAGTGGCAGCAGCGTGAGATTGAGCTTGAGCTGGCGGCTTCGGTTGCAAACCCCTATATCAAGGCGCTGTACGACAGGTTGGTTCGCGCGGGCAAGCAGGTGATTTTCACCACCGATATGTATCTGCCGCGCCAGGCTTTGGAGCAGCTGCTTGCCCAGGCCGGCTACGTGGGGTACTCCAGGCTGTTCATCTCAAACGAGGAGAAGGCCAACAAGGGCAACGGTGAGTTGCAGGCGCTGGTAAAGGCCCAGTTTGAGGGTATGAGTATCGTCCATATAGGCGATAACCGCTCTTCCGACTACGAGCGAACGCTCGAAGCCGGGATTGACGCCATCTACAACCCGGACCAGAGGCGCATGAGTCGTGCCTACGACAACCCCGACGGGGATCTGTCGGGCAGCGTGTACCACGCTCTCATCAACAATACAATGAATAACGGCCTGCATGAGGGCCGGATTTACTTCGACCACGGCTATCGCGTCGGCGGCATCCTTGCCTATGGGTACTGCAATTACATCGAGAGGCAGATTGCCCGCACAAACAGGGACCTCGTGCTCTTCTGTGCCCGCGATTGCTACATTTTGAACGAAGTGTACAACGCTCACTTTGCGTCGATCGATAGCGCATACGTTGCCATTTCGCGCTTTGCAATCATGGGGGCGACGGCGGACCGTTACTTCTATGACTACATCGGCCGTTCTGTGCTGAAGCACGCCAAGCGCTGCGCGTCGTCTAAGACGATTGGCGCGGTGTTGGAAGAGTCTGGATTCGGTTATCTAGTTGACAGACTGGACGCATACGACATCGATTCATACCTGTTTCCCCAGCACATCAAGTGGGCCAACCTGGAGGCGTTCTTCTTCGACAACAGGGAGGCGATTCTTGAGCACAACGCGTCTGAGGTTGAGGCGGCTCGCGCGTATTTCCAAGAGATCATCGGCGACCACAAGCGCATCCTAATTGCCGATATCGGATGGAGCGGAACATGTATCTCCGCCCTCAAGTATTTCCTTCAGACGCAGTTCCCCGAAAAGGAGCTTGACGTCGTGGGTACCTTGATGGCGTCGAGCCGAAACGACGTGGTGACCGGGCTCGTCTCGGGCGGCTCGTTCGACTCGTATCTCTACGGTCCCTTTGAGAACATGGACCTGACCCGCTTCTTCATGCCGGGTGGCAGACAAAGCGAGGTCGAGCTCGACCTTATCCATATGCCGCTTGAATACCTGTTTACGTCTGCCGAGTCTTCCTTGGTGCGGTATGCCCTGGACGAATCCGGACAGGTCGTGCTTGAGCGGACCGTATATGCGCCCGCCACGGTCGACATTATCGAGGAGATGCAGTCGGGCATCCTGGCGTTCTGCAGCGACTATCGTTCCTACCTGGATGATCTTAAGAGCACGCACATCAACGTTAGCCCCTATCTCGCCTCGTGCCCGTTGCGTGAAGCGATCGGCAACAGGGCATACAGCAAGGCAGTTTACGGTGACTTCCTTTACGATGCCGTCTCGGCGGTCAAGATGGATGTGACCGGGCTGCGCAAGTTTGCTGACTTGTTCCCCGCAGATGAGCCGGCTGCTGTCGAACAGCTGGGACTGCCGGTTGCCGACAGCTCAAGCAAGGGCAACGTCCTGTTCGTCTCGCCGGAGCTTACTTATACGGGGACACCTCAGAGTATGCTGCGCATCTGCCTGGTTGCCCGGGAGGCCGGGTATCGCGTTGCCGTCTGGAGCGCTAAGCCCGGCCCCTTTGCAGCCGAGTTCACGCAACGCGGCATAGACGTCGAGGTTGTTCCCGAGTGGGAGCTCTCTGATTCGCGACGCAGCGCTCAGCTCGCCGACTTTGATGTTGTTGTCTGCAACACAATCGTGACCGATGCCTATGTGCGCGCATGCGAGGGTAAGGTCCCCGTGGTCTGGTATATCAGGGAAGCTACCAACATCCCGGATTTCTGCGCTGGCAACAGCGAGCGTTACCACACCCTGAAGACGGCAAACGGCATCACCTGTGTGAGCGATTACGCTGCCCGTGCAATCGCGAAGTTCACCGACAGGCCCATTAGGGTTGTGCACAACGCGGTCGAGGATACCTCTCAATGGGCGTTGCCCGGCCAATACGCGCGGACGGGCGTGGTGCGCTTTATCCAGCTCGGCACCATTGAGTACCGCAAAGGCTATGATTTGCTTGTGGCGGCGTACAAGACCCTCCCCGCGGCATACAAGGCGCGCAGTGAGATTGTCTTTGCGGGCGGGTTCATCGGCAGCGGCGCCTCTTTTGCCTCCTATATCTTCAACGAGATTTCCGACGAGCCGGGCATTCGTTTTGAGGGAACCATCAAGGGTGCGCAGAACAAGACGGAGGCCCTGTCTCAGGCTGACGTCGTCGTCGTTGCCTCGCGCGACGAGTCGTGCTCTCTGGTTGCCCTCGAGGGTGCCATGCTCGCAAAGCCGCTCATTGTTACCGAGAACGTGGGCGCGAAGTACGTCGTCAGCCCCGACAACGGCATTGTCTGCGAGTCGGGCAGCGTCGAGTCGCTGCGCGATGCGATGATGCGCATGATTGATTCTGCCGATAAGTTTGCGGTCATGGGCTCGAAGTCCCGCGAGATGTATGAGCGCCATGCAAGCATGGACGCGCACCGCAGGGACATCGTGGAGCTTATCGAGGCGGTCAAGGAAGAGGGCGCCCAGCCGTTCGCTTCTTTT
>CAVEWV010000202.1:0-3432 GCA_963619535.1 Acutalibacteraceae bacterium
CCGGCGGCATCGGCATCGGCATCGACCGCGTGGTCATGCTGCTCACCGACTCCGCCTCCATCCGCGACGTGCTGCTCTTCCCGCACATGAAGCCCGAGGCTGGCAGCAAGTCCGGCGCCGCCGCGGCCAAGGCCGCCGAGCAGGCCGCCGCCCAGCAGGCCGAGCAGGCCCCTGCGGCCGAAGAGCCCCCGGCCGCCATCGACTTCTCCGACGTCGTGGTCGAGCCGCTCTTCGCCGACGCCGTGGACTTCGACACCTTCTCCAAGTCGGACTTCCGCGCGGTGAAGGTCAAGGCCTGCTGCGCCGTGCCCAAGTCCAAGAAGCTCCTGCAGTTCACGCTCGACGACGGCACGGGCGCCGACCGCACCATCCTGTCGGGCATCCACGCCTACTACGAGCCCGAGCAGCTCGTGGGCAAGACGCTCATCGCCATCACGAACCTGCCCCCGCGCAAGATGATGGGCATCGACTCGTGCGGCATGCTGCTGTCGGCCGTGCACAAGGCCGGCGAGGAGGAGCGCCTCAACCTGCTCATGGTCAGCGACGCCATCCCCGCAGGCGCAAAGCTGTACTAGCGTAATTTGAGCGGCGCGTCCATAATCTGGGTAAGCTGCATCCGGCCCGCAGGTCTTGCGCCTGCGGGCCGCTTTCTATGGGACATATGACCGCAAGAAGAGGGAAAGGCACGGGCAATGGCGGACTTCCTTGACGAACTCATCGGCCTGCAGAAGGAGTTCCAGGCTATAACGGGCGAAATCTCCGAGGAGACCGCCTTCGTGCGCGGCGCCACCACCGACGAGAGCTCCGAGCCGGTGTGGACCCCGTCGGACTACAAGGTCGTGCCCAAGGGCAACTCGGCCATGTGCGTTCGCTGCAAGAAGGAGGACGCCAGCTGCGATCTGTGCCTGCAGGTGTGCCCCACCGACTCCATCTTCTTCGACGACGACGGGGCGCTCGAGATCAAGGGCGACTGCCGCAAGTGCGGCCTGTGCGTGGCGGCCTGCCCCACCGACGCCCTCGTGTCGAGCCTGCATGCCCCCAAGATGATCTACGACAAGATCTGCAAGGCCGCCGAGGCCAACGAGATGGTGTACGTCACCTGCACGCGCGCCCTGGGCCATGTCCCCGAGGCGGCCCAGGTGGTGCTTCCCTGCGTGGGCGCCGTGTCGGCCGAGGTGTGGTACTCCATCCTGTGCGAGTACGGAAACGTGGGCATCTACCTGCCCCGCGGCATCTGCGACAAGTGCCGCACCACCACCGGCGAGGAGTGCTACACCGACGCCATCACCATCGGCGAGCAGTGGAGCGGCGAGAACGTCGACCTTGTGGAGCGCGAGCGCGACATGGTGCTCGAGGTCGACCACCAGGCCGAGCGCAAGGCCTTCGTCAACGGCTCGCTCAAGTCGCTGGGCATGACTGCCTCCAAGGTCAACCCGCTCACGGCCAAGCTCGCCCGCGGCGCCGAGAAGATCGCCAAGCACTCCAAACAGATCACCGAGCTGCAGAAGTCGCTCGACAGGCTCGCCGGCGCGAAGTCGAGCGTGAACAAGAAGCGCGTGCTCACCAACACCCGCCAGCTCATGCTCGTGGCCCTGGCCAACCACCCCGACACCGCCTCGGCCATCCTGCTCGACGCCCCCCAGTCCACCGACAAGTGCGACTGCTGCGGCGAGTGCGCCGACGCCTGCCCCATGAGCGCCATCGACATCGTCGAGGGCGGCATCCACGTCCTCACCACGCACTGTGTCGCCTGCGCGCTGTGCTCCGACGTCTGCCCCCAGGGCGCCATCGAGTTCGTGGAGGTGGACGGCAACCGCCTCATCGTCGACGACCCCGAGACCAAGAAGAAGGTCGAGGCCGACGAGAAGGCCAAGAAGCAGCAGGAGGAGAACCGCGAGAAGGCCAAGAAGTACGGCCAGAAGATGATCGACATGCTGGAGCGCGAGGCCGACGAGGCCGAGGCGCGCGGCGAGAAACTCGACTAGCGCCGCCGCGCCGCGCCGCATGCCCGCATCATCGGCGCTCTACAAATGTTGTTGAATGGCAACAATTTGTGGCGGTTAGGCAGTTTTCGCCGTAAGTGGCGCTTTTGCTGAAACTTGCCTGTTGCCCTGTTTCGGCACGAAAACTATCATCGACTGGGTTAGTTAGGTTTGGGGCCGCGAGCGATGTCGCTCGTGCCAGGAAGAGGAGGAGTTACCTATGTCCGAAGAGGAGAAGGTGACACAAGAATCGGAGACGCTGAAGAGGACCAAGGCCCCCAAGGGTAAGATTTGGCCCATCGTGCTGTCTGTGATCTTCGTCGCCGTCATCGCGTTTTTCGTTGCTTTCCTGCATTGGCATGAGCAGCCGTCGTTCTGTAGCACCATGTGCCACAACAACATGACCAAGTACGTCGACGGCTACTACAGCGAGGACGACTCGCTGCTCGTCTCCGAGCACGCCCAGGCCGGCGTCACCTGCCTCGGCTGCCACTGGAGCCAGGCCAAGATGATGGACCTCGTGCACGAGGTCGTGCTCTACGTCAGCGACGGCTACACCGACCCGCTGACCGACCACACGGAGTTCGTCTCCGACGCGTTCTGCGGCACCTGCCATGACGGCAACCTCGAGGAGGCCAACCACGCTCAGACCAAGGAGCAGGCCACCGAGGGTCAGATTCTCGACCCCCACAACATCCCCGACATCGCTGCCCACCAGGCCGCCAACATCACCTGCGGCGACTGCCACAGCGTGCACAAGACCTCTACCATGGCCTGCGCCCAGTGCCACGACGGCATGGTCGAGGTCCCCGAGGGTTGGACTACCCCCGAGGTCAGCGTGAACGTCATGGCCAACCACACCGACGCCGTGTCCACTGACAAGTGCGTCACCTGCCACAACGACACCATCGCTCCCTCCAAGGAGACGGCTGTCGAGCAGTACCAGTACACCTGGAACGGCGCGGCCTTCGACTTCCACAACATGTCCGACGACGTGACCTCCATGCACGAGGGCTTCGTCGAGGGTTTCGGCTGCCAGACCTGCCACGCCGACAACTCCGTGGCCGCCTGCGCCACCTGCCACGTCGACGTCTTCACCTCTGACAACCTGCCCGAGGGCTGGACTGCCGAGGCTGCCGAGGACGAGTCCGCCGACGAGGCCGAGGCCACCGAGGAGTCCGCTGACTCCGAGGCTGCCGCTTCCGACGCCACCTACACCGACGGCGAGTACACCGCCAGCTCCAAGGGCATCGGCGGCGACGTGCCTGTGACCGTCACCATCAAGGACGGCAAGATCTCCGACGTCACCGTGGGCGACAACGCCGAGACCCAGGGCATTGGCACCAACGCCATCGAGCAGCTGCCCGCTCTCATCGTCGAGGCCAACGGCACCGACGGCGTCGACGCCGTCTCCGGCGCCTCCGTCACCTCCAAGGCCATCTTCACGGCC
>CAVEWV010000203.1:0-3360 GCA_963619535.1 Acutalibacteraceae bacterium
CTCGTCCTCAACGATGGTGGTGTGGTCGATGAGGTAGTCGCCGGCCTTCTGCAGAAGTGCGCGCATCACGAGGTAGCCCTTGCCGTAGGTGGCCTCGGCGGTGGCGAGGTCGGTGGTGCTGCTGACCGAGGCGATGTAGGCCTCAAGCTCCTCATCGGTCTCGGTGAGGCCGGCGTCCTCGATGATGGCCTGGAACACGAGGTAGGAGCGTGCGGCGTTCTCAAGCGCCTCGGCGTTGTTGGTGAGGAACTCCTCGGAGGTGCTGGCACCCGTGTACATCTGCAGCAGGGCCGAGAGCGTGGTGCCGTACATCTGCGCGTAGGTCTGGTACTGGAAGAGGTACTGCTGGCCCTGGTAGTCCACGATGGCCTGGGGCACCTCGGTGACGGTGGAGTTGTTCAGCACGTAGTCCTGCACGTAGGTGGCCAGGTTGGAGTACTGCAGGTTCTCCTTCACGCCTGCGCGCATCTCCTCCACGGTGGACCAGCCGTACGTGTCCTTGAGCGTCTGGGCCACCCAGTCGTCGGTGAGCTCGGGGGTCGTGGTCTTCTGGATGTAGTTGATGGTCACGGTGAAGGTGGCGTCCTTGCCGTTGAGGTCGTCCACGCCGTAGTCGTCGGGGAAGGTGACCTCGATGTCGAAGGTCTCGCCGGGCTTGTGGCCGATGAGCTGCTCCAGGAAGTCGTCGATGTACTGCGTGGTGCCGATGGTGACCGTGGTGCCGTTGCCCGATGTGCTGCCGCCGTCGAACTCCACGCCGTCGATCTTGCCCACGTAGTCGATGTTGATGGTGTCGCCGTCGGCCACCTCCTGGTCGGTGACCTGCTCGGTGGTGCTGTTGTCAGACAGGATGCTGTCGATCTGGGTCTGGACCTCCTCGTCGGTGGGCACCACGGTGGAGGCGGGCGCCTGGATGGAGGCGTAGTCGGCCGGCAGGGTCACGTAGTCCAGGGCCGTGACGCCGCTCCAACGGCCGTCCTCGTCGATGCCGTCGCTGTAGTTGAACTCGATGGTCTCCTCCTCGGTGTCGGAGTCGGAGGAGGCGGAGTCGGTCGAGGACGCGTCGCTGGCGGCGGACTCGGTGCTTTCCTGGGCCGTGGTGCCCTCGTCGGTGGACGCCTGCTGGCTGTCGCAGCCGTAGAGCATGGGGACCACCAGGGCGCCGGCCACGAGCAGCGCGGCCAGGCGCGCGTGGGTGCGCGACAGGGACAGGAGGTTGTTGAAACGCATGAGGCTCCTTTCGGGCGGCAGCGTCGCGGGCCGGATGTGCCGGATGTGGGCGTTGCCGCTGGTTTTTTGTGCCGCACAAACGTGTGGTAGATTACCGCCATGTGCTCAAAGCACGCTGAAGTGCAAGAAAAACGCAGGATAGGGCGCGCGTGCGACGCACATCCAGCGGAACCAGGCAGCAGGGAGTTGCGGTGGCTCATCAGATAGAGGCGGTCGTCTTCGACATGGACGGCCTGATGTTCGACAGCGAGTGCGTGTGGAAGACGCTGTGGGAGCCGGCCCTGGCCGCGTTTGGCCGCGAGGTGCCCGAGGGCCTGCCCGAGGCGGCCTGCGGCACCACGGGCGATTACGCCGTCGCGGTCATCGAGCGCTTCTGCGGCCCCGACATCGACGCCCGGGCGGTGTTCGAGGAGTTCTATCGCCTGGCTGCCCTGCGCTTTGCCCAGGGCGTGCCCAAGAAGCCCGGCTTGGACGAGCTGCTCTCCTACCTGGGCGAGCGGGGCGTCCCCATGGCCGTGGCCTCCTCAAGCCCGCTTGCCATGATCGAGAACAACCTGCGCGCGGGCGGCGTCGAGGGGTGCTTCGCCCAGGTGGTGTCGGGCCAGTTCGTGGAGCATTCCAAGCCCGCGCCCGACATCTTCCTGGAGGCTGCCCGCCGCCTGGGGGTTCAGCCCGAGCACGCCCTCGTGCTTGAGGACAGCTTCGCCGGGGTGCGCGCGGGGGCCGCGGGCGGCTTTGTCACCGTTATGGTGCCCGACCTGCACCAACCCACAGACGAGATCCGCGCGCTTGCGACGCGCGTCTGCGCGAGCCTGCTCGAGGTGCGCGAGCTGCTGGAGGCGGGGGCGCTCGATGCCTGAGGGCGCTGAGGCCTGCGGCATGCTCGACGAGGCGCGTGCCGCCGCGCAGGCGGGCGGCCTTGAGCTGCTTGAGAGCCCCGAAGGCCTCGTGCTCACCGACGGCGACATGGAGCTGCGTGCCGACTTCGCCCAGCTCCTGCCGCGCGTGCGTCCCGACAGGCTCTCCGGCGAGCTGCTCGTGCGGGCGGCGCGCATGAAGGGCCTGCCCGCCCCGCGCGTGTTCGACGCCACGGCGGGCCTGGGGGAGGACTCCTTCCTGCTCGCGGCTGCGGGCTGCGAGGTCACGCTGTGCGAGGCCAACCCCGTCATCTGCGCGCTTCTGTGCGACGCCCTCGCGCGGGCGGCCTTGGACGAGCGGCTCGCCCCCATCGTCGCCCGGATGCGCCCCCTGCACGCCGACAGCATCTCGGTGCTTCTCGAGCTGGCGTCTTGCGAGACGGCGCTGCCCGATGTGGTCTACCTCGACCCGATGTTTCCCGCCCGGCAGAAGTCGGCGGCCGTGAAGAAGAAGTTCCAGCTGCTCCACCATCTTGAGCGGCCCTGCGCCAACGAGGACGACCTCATGCGCGCGGCCCTGGGCGTGCGCCCGCGCAAAGTGGTGGTGAAGCGCCCGCCCAAGGCGTCGTGCCTGGCCGGCGTCAAGCCGAGCAACGTGCTGGAGGGCAAGGCCGTGCGTTACGACTGCATCGTGCCCGCCCAGCTCAAGAGGGACGTGCTGGGCTAGCGGACCTTACGCGCCGGTCATGGCCCAGTCGATGGGCTTGGCCCCTGCCTGCACGAGCAGCGCGTTTGCCCCCGAGAAGGGCCGTGACCCCAAGAAGGCCGGCACCTCGCCTGCGGCCCTGCTGGCCGAAAGCGGGCTGGGGTGCGTGGAGGCGAGCACGAACTTGTTGGCGAGTGTGTCGGCCGTGCAGCAGGTGCGCGCCTCTTCTATCAGGTTGATCGCGAAGCGCCCCCAGCCCAGGAACACCACGGGCTGCGGCAGCTCGAAGCAGCAGCGTACCAGGTAGTTCGTGAGCACCTGCCAGCCGAGCTTGCTGTGGGAGTTGGCGGCGTGCTCGCGCACGGTGAGCGTGGTGTTGAGCAGCAGCACCCCCTGGCGCGCCCAACCGGTGAGGTCGCCCGACGCGGGCGGCTCGCACCCCAGGTCGGCGGCCATCTCCTTATATATGTTGCGCAGGCTCGGCGGGAGCTTTTGGCCCGCGGGCACCGAGAAGGAGAGGCCCATGGCCTGGCCCGGCTCGTGGTAGGGGTCCTGCCCCAGGATGAC
>CAVEWV010000204.1:0-3342 GCA_963619535.1 Acutalibacteraceae bacterium
CGCCAGCCTGCCCCGCCTCGCCTCGCGCATCGCGACTCGCTGCCGCCCCCGTCGTGCGCTTCGGGCGCTGGCTGCTCGCGCCGACATCGTCCGGCAACCGCGGGGGCCTACAATGCCCCCAGCTCAGATGGGCCCGCGTGCGGCGTGCGCGTGGGCAGGCGACCCAAAAGGGGGATGTGTCGGCATGGAGTTCAACGATTCCGAGGTCGTGTCGCTTCTGGAGAGCCTCTCCAACGCGCGGGGGTGCTCGGGCTTCGAGGACGAGGTCATCGAGGTGGCGCGTGAGTTCTGCGAGCCCTTCGCCGACTTCCAGACCAACCCCTTGCGCTGCGGCCTGCTCACGCCCAAGAACTTCTCGGGCCGCAAGCCGGTCCTTATGCTCGACGCCCACGGCGACGAGGTGGGCCTCATGACCAAGTCGGTCCGCGCCAACGGCTGCCTCAGCTTCATCCAGCTCGGGCGCTACACCAAGGGCTGCCTGGGCGGCCAGGAGGTGCTCGTGCGCACCACCGACGGCGACTGGATCCACGGCGTGGTGGGCGTGAAGCCCCCGCATTTCATGAGCGCGGCCGAGAAGGCCGGCGGGGCCGAGCCCGAGATGACCATCGACGTGGGCGCCACCTCGCGCCAAGACGCGATCGAGAACTTCCATGTGGGCGTGGGCGAGCCCGTGGTGCCGGCCACGCGCATGTCCTACGACCCCGTGCGGCGCGTGGCCTTCGGCAAGGCCTTCGACTGCCGCGCCGGCGTGTGCGCGATGCTGCTGGCCCTGCGCGAGCTGTCGGGGATGGACCTGCCCTTCGACGTGGTGGCCGCCGTGAGCGCCCAGGAGGAGGTGGGCGAGCGCGGCGTGGCGGCGAGCGTGCGGCACTTTGCCCCGCAGCTGTGCTTTATGTTCGAGGGCTGCCCGGCCGACGACACCTTCGGCAACCCCGAGGACATGCAGACCTGCCTGAAGCAAGGCCCCATGCTGCGCTATGCCGACTGCTCCATGATCACCAACCCCCGCTGGCAGCGTTTCGTGCTGGCCGCGGGGGCGCAGGCGGGCATCCCCGTGCAGGGGGCCGTGCGCGCCGACGGCGGCACCGACGGTGGCGTGGCGCACCTTATGGACGAGGGAATCCCCTGCGTGGTGGCCGGCGTCCCCTCACGCTACATCCACGCCGGGTGCGCCATCTGCGCCCTGGACGACGTGGAGAACGCCGCCCGCCTGGCCGTGGAGACCGCCAGTCGCCTCACGCCGCAGATTGCCGCCGGGTTTTAGGAGGGCGGCGAGCGCCGGCCCCCCTCGCCGATGCACCGCAGCGACAACGCCGCAGATAAAGGCCGTGCGTGGGCGGGGAGGTTTCGACTCGATCAGCGTCCGCCTAGGGCGTCGGGCAGGCAGGGGCGGCAGACCGCGGAATGGCCGCGCAACCCAATCGACGCCTGCTTGGGGCGGAAGTCGGGCAGGGGCGGCTGGACTTTGCCCGACTTCCGCCCCTGCCTGACCCCTTACGCCAGCACGCCGTCTGCGGCCACGATCTTGCCGGCCTTCACCACGTAGAGTTTCTTGGCCTGGTCGATAAGGGCGGCATCGGCGCTGAGAGCGTCGAGCACCACGAGGTCGGCGCGACAGCCTGCCTCCACGCCATAACCCTCTACCAGGGCGTTCTTTGCCGGGTTGTAGGTGCCCATCTGCCAGATGGTGTCGAGCTCATCGGGGAAGGCGTACTGCATGCAGTGTGCCGCCACCATGGCCTCCTGCATCATGTCGGCGTTGCCGTAGGGCCGCCAGGCGTCGCGGATGTTGTCGCTGGCATAGCAGCAGTTCACGCCGGCCGCCATGAGCTGCTTGAGCCTGGTGGGGCCGCGGCGCACGGGGTTGGTGGCCTTGCGCCCCATGAGGTACATGTTGCACGACACCAGCGAGGTCACGTTGGCCTGCGCCTTGGCCGCCTTCTCGATGACGGCTGCCAGCTCGTCCTCGTCGATGCCCGGCGCGTCCAGGGCGGTGAGGTGGCCGAACGTCACCTTGCCCTCCATGCCGTACTCCAGCGTCTTGTCGAGGAAGTAGTCGAAGGGCTTGAGCAGGGGCACGTCGGTCTCGAGCACGTGCACGTCGATGGGCAGGTCGTACTTAGACGCCAGCTCAAAGAGGCCGTCGATGTCGTCGTAACCGTAATCACCGTCGAAGTAGCCGCCCAAAAAGTCCACCGCCCCGGCCGCGCAGAGCTCGTCGAGCTTGTCGGCCGTCATGGTGCAGGCGTCGCCCTCCTCGGTGTTGGAGGTGTAGATGACGATGTTCTTGAGGTCGATCATGCCGGCGTATTCCTGCTTGAGCGACTCCACCACCTCCACGGACAGCGGGCCCCAGGTGTTGTTCGTCTTGATGAGGCCCGACCCGTTGGCGACGGCCATGTCCAGGGCGCGGCTGATGCGCGAGCGGATGACCTCCTTGAGGCCGTCCTCGTCGTTCTGCTCCTTGAGAAGGCCCATGAGGTAGCTCTCCGCACCGCCGCACACGGGGTAGCCGTAGTCCACCTCGTCGCCGGCGTAGTACTCGGCTTCCAGCTCGCGCACCTTGTCGCGGTACTCCTCGTACTCCATCTGGAACGCCTTGTCCAGGTGGGTGTGCGTGTCGCAAAAGCTGGGGGAGACGAGCTTGCCTGTGGCGTCTATGACCTGCGCGGCGTCTGCGGCGTCGACCTCGCCCACGGCGGCGATGAGGCCGTCCTTGACGGCGAGGTCGCACGCGCCGTCGGCACCGTAGACATTGCCGCCCTTGATGAGCAGGTCGTAGGCTGCCTCGGAGCCGGAGGCGCTCACCTGTTCGGCATGCGCGAACGTCACGCCACCGGCGGCCGACCCTGCGCCCGCAGCGGCCAGGCCCGCTGCCGCGCCTGCGATGGCCGCGCCCGTCCCGATGAAGCCTCGGCGGGTGAGGGCCGCCCCCTGCAGAATCTCCTTGCCCATGGTGTGCCTCCCTGTGTCTCGATGCGTCTTGCAAAGCGGGGCACATCTTCGCGCGCGGGGGAGTCGCGGCCGTTGCCTGCAGGTTACGGTCTGCGACCGCCTTGGTTGCCGCGAGGTGGCGAGGCGGGGGCGGGGAGGTTTCTGCGCGGGGGATTCGGGGGCGAGCTGTGGTGACCTGCGGACGAGGCGGCCGACGAGCGGCGGGCAAGAAAGCGCGGCGTTGTCGCGCGTGCCGTCACCCTGACGTGCCTGCGCCCCGCACGCAAAAAGGCGGCGCCGGGGTTGCCAGCGCCGCCTTGCGCGAAGCGCTCGCTATCCTTGCTCGCGGCTTGCCTTACTTCCCGGCCAGGAGCTTGCCGGTGAGGTAGCCGTAGGTCATCGCCATGG
>CAVEWV010000205.1:0-3351 GCA_963619535.1 Acutalibacteraceae bacterium
CCATATGACGGGCGAGGGCAGAAAGTCTTGAAAGCCGTGCTGCCGGCTGACGGCGCGGGCGAAGAACCCCTGCTGTCAGCCGGCATTGGCATATCGCCTACAGCATGTCGTGGTCGATGCGGTAGGCGGCGAGCTGGTTATAGTCGTCCAGCGCCGTGGCGGGAATGATGGGGCGCTCATCGGCAGGTTTCAGCGCGAGCTTGCGTGCTCCGACGGGACATGCCAGACCGCACTGGCCGCAGGAGACGCACAGGGCGTTGGTCTGGGGTGTACCGTCTTCGCCGTCCATGGTGATGGCCTCCATGGGGCAGCGCTGCGCGCAAGCTCCGCACTTCACGCAGTCAGAGGGGTCGTATTCGAGCTGATAGTCGGTCAGATTGTCAAAGCAGCTCGCTGTGGCGGCAAAATCCGCCCCCAGTGCCTTGTAGGAGCTCAGGATGGTGCAGCAGTCTCCGTGGCAGTGGCAGATGATCTCGGAGTCGCGGGTGAACATGGATTCGATGACCATGCCGGCGTCCACCGAGCGCTCGAAGATGGCGACTGCCTCCTCTTTGGTAATCTGCCGGGCGATGCCCAGCGAGATGTAGTATTCGGCCTCTTCGCCAAAGGCCGTGCAGGTCTCGTAGGGGTGCCCGTCGGGAGTCTCGTAATCTGCGGCGGCCGAGTCGCAAGAAGCTGGAGGGTTTTCCATTTCGCCGTATACGCCTAGGAGTATGCGGCCGCGGCGGCACTGACAGGGGCACACGGCGATAATGTCGTTGCGTTCGATGATGGCCCGCCAGTCGTCGAGCGGCAAGATGGCGTCGTCGCCCTTGACGACGGATGCGTCGGGTGGCAGCGGCCGATAGAACGGCGTGCCTGACGTCATGAGCGCGGCCTTGAAGTCCTGGCCTTTGAGCGGGGCATAGTTGGTCCAGAACTCCGGGTCGTCGTACTCGTTTTGGCTGTACTCGGCCATGCCGTGCATGACCGGGATTTGGTGGAAGTAGTGCATGCCGCCACGGATGGCACGCCATAGAGCGCCGCGCTCGGCGAGGCGGTCGCACATCTTGAGGCATTCGGCCTCGCTTCGGCCCGACTCCTGGGCCCAGTCCTGGGCAGTGAAGAGGACGCCCATGGGCATGTCGATCCAGGCCCGAGCCTCTTCCTCGGTGAACTTGTACCTGAAGAAGTCAAAGGAACGTGCGCTTTCTACCTCGCCCAGGCCGAAGGAGTAGGTCGCCACGAGGGCGCGCAGCTTGACGTAGATCTCGGGGACGACCTCTCCCGTTTCGGGGTCGGTATACTCTGTGGCGGCTTCGAGAACCGCGCGCCTGTGGGCGTTGAGCTCCTCAATCGACATGGTGGAGCCGCCTCGGGCCGAAATGCTTGCGGCATAGTCGTCAAACCCCGCCGGTGCCTCGGCTGCCATTGCCGAGTCGACGTCGACGACGAGGTTCTCGGCCGCCACGGCAAGTGTGGCGGCGCCTGCCAGGAAATTCCTACGGGTCAGTTCCATTGCCTGTCCTCCCTCTCCCTTTCCCCTTGCATGAGGTGCCGTGCTGGCCTCGACTTTGCTTGCATTTCGAGGGCGCGTGCGCGGCGCTTCAAGGCCGAGTGTAGGTTCTTCCGGTGCGTGGGCGAATGGCTGTTGGGGGCTATTCTGCTTCCGTGCGCTATATGGTCCACGTGGGCTATTGCATTGAAAGTCGCAGGTAGAGTGGCGATTTTTATCGTTAACGGGAGCCTCGTTCAATCAACGAGGTGAGCTCTGGGACCGAGTGCACGCCGGTTTTTGCATAGATGCTGGCAACATGGTTTTTGACGGTCCATGTGCTCAGGTGCAGCGTCTCGGCCATTTCGATGCGGCTTGCTCCACCAATGAGCATCGACATGACCTCGACTTCGCGGGCTGTCAGCGCATGGGTGCGGGCAAGCGTTTCTATGCCGTCGCGCAAGAGCTCCTCGCGCCCCTTTTCTTCGGGTAGGGAGTCCATCGCCAAAACCATGGCGCGGCTCTTTCGGCTGGGCAGGATGGGGACGCATGCCACGGTGGCCACGATGCAGATTGCGGTCACGGCTTCCAGGGCGATTCTCGTTTTGCATGTTGTCGATAGTATCCAGTACACAAGCGAGGCGAGACTTGCAAAGATGATGAAGCGCCCATAATGCGAGGCGGTGACGCTGGTGAGGGACACGCGATAGTCATCGCATATCTCCACGATGAGCAGAATCATCAAAACGCTCTGGAAGATGTATGCTGCCGAGCAAAGAAAGCAAGCTAGAGCGGGCGCGGCGTCGCTGGCAAGCGGCATGACCGCCCATATTGCGGCCACGCAAACAATCACCCAACGCAGCATCTCATTGAAGCGCAACGTGTCCGATACCTTGCTTCGCGAAAAGAGAAGCATGAGAAGCGAGCAGAGGACTATCCCTGCAAGCATTACTGCGGAGCCGGGGGAGGATTTGGCTGGCCCGTCGAAGCCGTTTCCCACGGCGACGGTGTAGGAAAAGGCCCAGGAGACGCCGAAGCTGGCCGTGACGATTTTCATGTAGGTCGACGATGAATATGAGGTCGAAAGGGGAGGTTTTACCTGCGCAGGTGCGGGTTTGCGCGCTCCAAGCAGCTCGATGCAGACCCATGACAGCGCGATGCTGACTGCGACGGAAAACGCCGTGCCGATGTTGGAGGCCAGCAGAGAGGAGGCGGGCATGGCCGCTGCGGCCACGAAGAAGCACAATGCCAGGCAAACTAGCAGGTGTGAGCGCCCTTGTACTTGGTAGAGCCTGAGAAACGACTCGTACCACACCAATTTGGGCGCTGCGGTGAGAGCCCCCAGCAAAGCCCAGAACAAAGGGGCCTCGAGCTGAGTTGCAGAAAGCAGGCCGGGCAGGGTGCCCTCCAGGCACGTTGCCGCAATGGCAATGGCCAGCGAGGCACGCACCGCCGCCGGATGCCGACTGACCCACTCGACGGCGCCGTGGCGCCATGCAAGGATGACCGCCACGGTTGACAGCTCAAACAAAACGCGCGATAGCAGGATTTCGTCCCAGCCTGAGGCAAGCTGCGTCAGAAAGACAGTGCCGAGGGGCCCAATGGGGAAGAACGACAGATAGCAGCCATACCCCAGCCCCAAGACGACAAGCCATGGCCATTTCGACCAAGGCGTCCCCACACGATCCCCCATCGCGACCATCCCCCATGCCTCCGCGTCCCCACGGCATTGCCGCGCCGTTGGGAACTCATTGTACTGGCTTGGCGTGTTTGGGGCGTCTGGCGCGGGTGTTAGGATGGCCTGGATGGATGGTGGGAACCCGGGACGTAGCCTTTTCATCATTTACCTGGTAGATGGCCAAATGACGAAAAGGGAC
>CAVEWV010000206.1:0-3340 GCA_963619535.1 Acutalibacteraceae bacterium
TCAAAGATGCGCACCGCGCGTAAGCCTCCCGAGAACGCAGCAGGCCAGGTTCCGCAACTCCTTAAGCGATTGCCGCAGCTGCCTTCTGGCCGGCGTTGATGCCCATAACCGTGATATCGCACACAGCGTTGCCGCCGATACGGTTGGAGCCGTGGATGCCGCCCGTGACCTCGCCGGCGGCATACAGGCCGGCGATCTTGTTGCCCTCGATGGTCAGGGCCTGGGAGTCGCCGTCAACGTAGATGCCGCCCATGCAGTGGTGGATGCCGGGGTAGACGGCGATGGCGTAGAAGGGAGCGGTCTCGAGCTTGGCAACGAAGCCAGTGGTGCGGCCGAAGGGATCCTCGGCACCGTCGACCGACTGGTTGTAGGTGTCGACGGTGGCCTGGAGCTCGTCGGCGGGGATGCCCAGAGTATCGGCGAGAGCGGCCAGGTCGTCGCCCTTGACGCTCATCTCCTTGCTCTCATACTTGGCGCAGGCCTTGTTGTTGTCGTAGACGGTCTGGTCGTAAACGACCCAGATCTGGCCGTCGGCCTGCTCGAGCTCGGCGGAGGACACGACGTCGCGGGTTCCCATCTCGTTGGTGAAGCGGTCGCCGGAGTTGTTGACGAGGATGCCGCCACCGCCACGGATGCCCTCGGCGACGAGGGAGCCGTCGGCGAAGACCGTGGGGTGGATCTGAATCTGGCTCATCTGGATGAGGTTGGCGCCGGCGTGCTGGGCCATGATCATGCCGTCACCGGTGATGGAGGCGGCGTTGGTGGAGACGAAGGTCTCCAGGTCGGGGCGGTACATCTTGACGAGGTCCTTGTTGGAGCCGAAGCCGCCGGAGGCGATGATGACGGCCTTGGCGCTGTACTCGGTGCCGTCCTCGCACTTGACGCCCGTCACGGCGCCGGTCTCGTCGACGACGAGCTCGCTGGCGCGGCAGTTGTAGACGACGTCGATGCCGGCGTCGACCACGGCGGCGGCGATGGCGGGCACGTAGGCGGCGCCCACAGCGGAGCCGTCGGTGGGACGGTGGCAGCGGGGCACGCTCATGCCGCCGGTGGTGGTGATGTTGTCAAGCACCAGGCCGTGCTCGGCAAGCCAGTCGATGGCGGCGGCGGAGCCCTCGCACATCTGGGTCACGAGCTCGACGTTATTCCAGTTGTGGCCGCCGGAGATGGTCTCGGAGATGAACAGGTCGGTGGAGTCCTCGATGCCCTGTTCCTTCTGGTAGGTCGTCTCGGAGGCGTTCATGCCCGAGGAGGAGAAGATGGTGTTGCCGCCCTCCATGGCGTTCTTCTCGAGGATGACGATCTTCTCGACGCCGGCCTCCTTGGCGGCCAGAGCGGCGCACATGCCGGCGCCACCCATGCCCACGACGACGATGTCGTAGTCGCCGCCCGCAGGAGCCTCGTCGGCCAGGGCGACGCCTGCGCCCATAGCGCACACGGCCGTGGCGGCAGCGCCGGCGGCCAGGAAGGAACGACGGTTCATCTTGATGTCTGCCATTTGTATACCTCCATACATCGTGGCTTGGCGACGGCCTTTTGCCGCCGCCCTGACGTATGCGACGTTGCGCTGCGGGCGAAGTGCCCACGGCGCGTGCCCCTTTGCCTGCACGTCGCATCGCCGAACGGTTGCAATATGACCACCAAGCGGCGGACATGTCTTCACATACTTTGTGTGAAAGGGCACCTACCAGCGCAAACCGTGTAAAATTGCTTTTCGATTACGTGAGGTGGCCAGCCGGGCAAACAGAGAGACGAGGGGCTGCGTGAGGGGTTTTATGTGGGCCGTCCTGGGCATGGCCTTCTTCTGGCCCTTCATCAAGGGGCCCTACTTCGGGCACTTCTTCACCATCGACAACGCCGCATACCCTTGGGCGCCCTACGCGCTCAACCTCGCCGCCATCGCGGCGTGCGCCGTGCTCGCCAACGTGGCGCGCATCCGGGGGGCGCGCGGCAGGCTCACCGACCAGACCAATGTCGAGGATACCCAACGGGCAGGCGAACCACACCCCCTCGGGACAGACGGGCCGTCGGCCAAGCCGGCGGGGCCTGCCGGCAAGAGCGCCGCGCAGGCGCGACGAGACAGGGCGACGCGACAGGCTGCCGTCGTCGCGGCAGGCGCGACAGCAAGCCTTCTGCTGGCGTCACAGCCGGCCTTGGGCGACGGCCCCCTCGCCGTGCCGGCCATCGTCGTCGGCGCCATCGCGGCAGCCGTGGGATTTGCCGTGCTCGCCTACGCGTGGATGTGCACGTCGCTGAGGCTCGTGGGCCGCTACGACACGGCCTGGGACGGGTTCACCGACGGCACGGTGGCGTGCGCCCTCGTCGTGTCATACCTGGCGAGCTTCGTCGTCGAGCTGCCGGCAAACGCCCTGCCCGGCGACGCGGCCGCCTACACCCTCGCGCTGTTCCCGGCCCTGAGCGGCACATGCTGGCTGGCCTGCGAGCACGCCTCCCAGGGTGGCCTCGCGCCCCTCCCCGAGCAGGGGACGGGCACGTCGGGCTCGTCTCCCACTCCCCTGGGCCTCATCGCGCTCGTGGCGGCCGTGTTCGTGGTGTCGGGCGTGCTGGCGGGCCTCTACGCGACCGTGCCCGTGCACAGCAACGCGCTGTCGGTGGTCCTCGCGGCGCTGCTGGCGGTGTTTGTGGCCATCAACCGCAACAACGCGCGCTTCACCGCCTGGGTGTGGGCCGTGGCGCTCACGCCCGTCATCATGAGCGCCCTGCTCGTCATGGGCTTTTCGGGCGAGCTTTTCGCCACGGGGCTCAACGTGCTCACCGCCGGTCGGCGCAGCCTGCTCGTGCTGCTGTGGCTGCTGCTCGCCGGGCGCGCCTACACCGTGGCCCGGCCCGGGGCGGCGGCCATGTGCTCGCTTGCCTACGTGGCCCTCTATGCGCTCTCGCGCATCGTGATCGACACCCTGCGCCTCTCGGGGCTCGACACCGCGCTCGCAGGCAACACCCTGCACACCGCCACGCTGGCGGTGGCCTTGGTGAGCCTTGTGTGCTCGTTTGCCATCATGGCGCTCGTAGTGGGCCGCCGTGCCAGCTCCGACCAGGCCGCGCTCGACCAGGCCCAGGCCGCAAGCGCCCCGCTCTCCCCCGCCGACGCGGCCGCGGCCGAGAAGGCCCTGCGCCAGCAGGCCTGCCGCGCCATCGCCCAAGAGGCCTGCCTGACCGAGCGCGAGACCGTCGTGCTCGAGCTTGTGTCGCTGGGCTACACCGTGGCGCGCATGGCCCAGGAGCGCGGCGTGTCCGAGAACACCGTGCGCACCCACACCAAGGGCCTCTACCGCAAGCTCGACGTCCACTCAAAGCAGGAGGTCATAGCCCTGGTCGAGGA
>CAVEWV010000207.1:0-3338 GCA_963619535.1 Acutalibacteraceae bacterium
GCCGTGGGGGGCATCACGTAGCCGCGCGGCATGCCCATGGCGGCCAGCGCGTCGCACACGGCGCCCGCTCCCGACCGCCCGTCGATGCAGGCGGCCTTGGCGCGCGACGGGCGCGCCGCCAGCCACCATGTGAGCCAGTCCGTCCCCTCGGCCGTGCGCCTGCAGTAGGGCAGGGAGAGCATGACCTTGTCCCCGTTGCAATAGTCGGTCGCCACGGCGAGGGCGACGTACGAGCCGTCGGGGCTGAACTTGACGCCGTACGCGACCTCCGCGCCGGGCCCCAGCTCGGGGCGGGTGGCCACACGTGACTCGGCCCACAGCGTCTCGCCGATGAGGGGCGGGTCGTACTGCTCGGTCTCGGGCACCCAGTAGCCCAGGTACTCCTGGGCGATGCCCAGGTCGTCACCCGCCATGCCGAGCACGCCCGGACGAATGTCGTCAGCCTCGATAAGCCCCTCGGCCAAGGACGGGTTGACGAGCGGCCAGCGCGACTCGTCCAGCGGGTCGCCCACCTCGTCGGCCCCGTATTCGAACCAGCAGAGGTCGTCTCCCGGCGCATCCGACCACGCCTCGGCGCGCATCTTCACGAACCTGTCCGCAGGACACCCGGCGCGCGTCGGCGTGCCGACCGATATGAACTGCGAGTTCTTGTGCGGCGAATGAGTAGTGGTCGGGTTGAGTGTCTGGGCCTGCGCGCTGGTGAGCAGCTGCGCCTCGTCGTAGACGATCACGTCGAAGGAGTAGCCCAGGGACGCCGACTCGGTGCGGGTCGAGAAGCACAGCACCCCGCCGTTGGTAAACTCGTAGGACTCCTGGGCCGTCTTGGCCTTTGAGCTGGCAATACGTCTGTTGATGGCCGGGATGACGTCGACATCGCCCTTGCGTTTGCCGAATATCTTCTGGAAGCGCGACAGCATCTCGCACGTGGTGCTGTAATTATGGTCCGTCCAAAGCACGCTGTAGCCGAGCTGCAGCACCAGGAACGCGACCCATATGATGGCGTCGTGGCTCTTGCCGGCCTGGCGCGGGACGGACAGGCCGCAGCGCCTGTGGACGAACTTGCCGCGCTCGTCCAGGCGCGACCAGTCGGCGAGCGGCACCTTCTGCCACTCGCCCACGCCGTACCCGATGAGAGCGGCGAAGTCGACCACCTCGTCGAGCAGGTCGGTCTTGCCGCGCTCCTGGGCCAGGTGCCTACGGGGCAGGCATCTTGGCCGCGATCCTCGCGGCGATGGAGTCGAGCGCGGCCGAGACGGAGTCCTCATCGGCGCCGCCCTCCAATCTGTCTATCTGTTCCATGGTCTCGCGGTACTCCCTGGCGAGGCTCGACATGGCCTGCGGGGGCGCGTCGTTCATTGCCGCACGGAGCATCCCGCGAAGCTCTATGAGGCGGTCCAGCTTGGTCTGGGGCTCGGCGGTTGGGTAAGCGGGCTGGGCAACCTCGGCGGTGCCGCCGTCCTGCTTCCAGACGCGCTGCACGGTCGACTTGGAGCAGCCGGCTCGACGGGCCGTCTCGGTGACGCCTAGCTGCGGGAACATCTCCACGATGCTCCTGCGCTCGGCGGCGCTCAGAGGGCGGTTCCTGCCCACTCTCGACCACCTCCCGTCTCCTACGGCTGGGTAAGCTGGGTACCTGTTTGAAAAAAAGGCGCTATGCGGCCAGGATAGCCCGGCCAGGGGGCGGGAGGGGATACCCCCACCCCTCAGAAGGACGAGGCGTCCTCCGTCCCGAGGTCGAAGGCTCGAGGGCCGTGCACCTCGGCTATCGCGGCCTCGATATCGCCGATCACGGCGCTCGGTATCGCGCCGTCCTCGCTCCGGCCAGGCGGCCTGTTCGCCTGCGCCGCGCTCATGCCGCGCGGCCGCCTCGGCAGGGGCTTGTTGCCGCGCCGCTCGTTGCAGATGCGGTGGGTGGGCGCGACGTTGTTGCGGTCGATGGGCGAGCCGCCCTTGCTGACCGGGATTATCTCGTCCACCTCGAAGCTCATGGGATGGCGCGCAGGCAGCGAGTAGTCGATGGCGCGGCCGCAGATGTGGCACGGCAACCCCTGGGCCTTGAGCCAGGCGCGCACCTTGCGGCGGGCCGAGCCGTTCGCGGTGCGCGGGTTAGCACCCACCTAGTGCCAATCCATCGGCGATGTCGGGTTGCGGAAGCACTGGAGCATGCCCTTGTACTTGGCGCGCTCCCCTGCCCTGTGCCCGTCCCTGCCGCGCTTGCGGCGGCGTGGGCGCTTGGCGTCGCGGCCGCACCCGAGGGCGCGGAGGAACGCGAGCGATACGACGGTGTCGTGGCACCGCGCGATGCGCAGCATCTCGTCACGGGAGACCATGGGCCGCTCCGATCTATTCGGTTGCTGAATGAAGGGCGAGCGGACCGGGCGCGGTAGGGTGTCGCTCCGTTGTACAGGAGGTAGCGCGTAAAGGGAAGGGCGCTTGCCGTGGAGCCGCGCGCCCGGCCGTGTCGGCGCGGGTTCCAAGCCCCGCGCTCTCGCCACCATAGGTATAGCGCCGATGTCGACGGAAGCGGGCGGAAATAAGCGGAAGCGGGCGGAAGAAAGCGGAAATGGGCGGAAGTCGCAGGAAGTCGACAGAGACAAGAAAAGCCCCGCGGGCCGAGGCCCACGGGGCGAATGCTCTGGAAGCTCTGTCGTTTTGCGCCGCTTAGAACAGCGCCGCCTGCCCCATGCCCTCGCGGGCCGCGGCCAGCCCGACGAGATCGACCCATTCGAGGGCGCTCGACACGTCGGCGCGCGCCTGCCGGTCGGTCACGTCCAGGGCGCGCGCCACCTGCTTCCACTGCATGTCCTCGCAGAAGCGGAGCTCGAGCACGTCCCCCCAGCGCGTGTGCGGGTTGGCGCACCTCACGCCCCGGCAGACGGTGCGGGCGTCCTCCACGGCTGCGGCAAGGGTGGCGATCTCGCGCTCGGCGGCGCGCTCGGCGTCCAGACGCGCGTCTATGCCGGCGCTGCGGTCGCTCGCGCCGCCGCCGTGGCCGATGACGTCGTAGCGCTGCGCGCGCACCTGCTCGCGGGCGCGCATGCTGTCGATGACGGCAAGGCGCCGGTCGATAGACCTCTGGCACGCCCTCGCCTGCTCGAAGTAGTCCCTTGCCGTCACGTCTCCCCTTTCCTCGCCGTTAACGCCGTATATTGTACAACGCCGCAGGTAGAAGCGGGCGTTACCGGCGGCGTTCCATATCCTCGCGTATGAGGTCGCGCACCGGAGCGCGCGGGGCGTTCGCTACTTCCTGCTCACCCTGGCCGGGAACTCATAGCAGAAGCGCAGGAGCATCTCGATGAAGTCGAGCAGCTGCGTGGCGTCCTCCCTCGACGCGACCA
>CAVEWV010000208.1:0-3324 GCA_963619535.1 Acutalibacteraceae bacterium
CATGCCGTCGGCCAGCCACTGCTCCAGGACGCCCACCATGCCGCAGACGACGAAGACCGCCTCCACCGCGTCGTACTCCAGGCTTCCCGCAGGATTCAACCTGCGGCTCTCGAGCAGCACCTTCTCGTTGAAGGCGGCCTTCAGCCTCTGCAGCGAACGGCCGTCGCCGGCGCGGGTCAAAAGCAGGAACGTCTCCTTGTGCTGCTCGATGTAACCTGTGAGGCCCTCGGCGAGCCGTTTGGAGTTCTGCCGGTCCGTCGAGGGGAACGCGTCCTCGAAGAGCTGGTACAGCCCGGCGTACAGCTCGCCCTCGACCTTGTCGTACAGGTCGTACACGTCCGTGTAGTGCAGGTAGAACGTCCCGCGCCCCACGTTTGCCCTGCGGCAGAGCTCGGCGACGGTGATCTTGTTCAGACCCTTCTCCCCCAGAAGCTCGAAGAAGGCGCCCAGGATCGCGGCCCTCGATTTCTGAACCCTGCGGTCTTCCATATGCGACCCCCCGATGAACACATCCCGACGCCCTGTTCAGTACTGTGCAGGCCGCTGCGGATTGCATATTGGCCGGCCTGCTTCGGCATTATACGATGCAGGTGCGCATTAGCAGACACCTGTTCAATAAATCAAACGTCCATGAGGGGAATCGCAGCATGCTTACCTACCGAGAGGCCCGCGCGGAGGAGGTCCCGTACCTCGCCAAGCTGTCCCGCGCGTCGTTTGGGAACTACCCGTTCTTCGACTTTGCCCTCCTGCGCGCCTTCAAGCAGCCGGAGGCGTATTTCACGTATCTGGAGAAGCTGCACCGCGTCCATATCCGGGCGAACATGCGGCGGCACAAATGCCTCGTCGGCATGCTGGACGGCAAGATCGTCTCCGTCGCCCTGCTGCAAGACCCCCGGGAAAACCGGGTCGGCATCTGGGACTACGTCAGGGCCGGCGGCGTCGGCCTCGTCTTCCCCGTGGGACCTGCACGGATACTCGACTTCTTCGGCATCTCTGAGGAAGCCTGCCAGGACTGCGCACGCACGTATCCCACGGCGTGGTACCTCGAGATGCTCGCCGTCGACAGCTCCCTGAAGGGTCGCGGCCTTGGCAGCGCCATGCTCAACGACTGCCTGGTCCCCTACATCAGCCAGCACGGGGGAAGGGACTTCACGCTGATCACCAACACGGAGCTGAACCGGAAGTTCTATGCGAAGAACGGCTTTCGCGAGTTCGCGCAGCGGACGCTGGCCCGAGGCGACCAGAGCATAGGGAACTGGAGCTTCCACCGCGAGGTGGGCTGACAGTCGGCGTGGGGGGCCGCCTTTGGCGAGCGGCCGGTCCAGCCGGCGGCCGCGGGCATCGCTCCGATGCACGCCTCCCTGCGGGCTCTCGTCACCTCGCATCGACACGGCACGGGCGATTGGCCTATCCTTCTCTCGGCGAGCAAGATGCCTGAGTCGGCGCGGCAGCGAGGGAGGGCGCATGTACTTCGAGTACGGGCAGGCCGAGGTGGCCTATCTCAGCGGGAAGGACAAGCGCCTCGGCGCGGTCATCGAGCAGGTCGGGCACATCGAGCGCGCCGTCGACACCGACCTGTTCGCCTCCGTGGTGCACCACATCGTAGGCCAGCAGGTGTCCACGAAGGCGCAGGCCACCGTGTGGCGGCGCATGCAGGACGCCCTGGGCACCGTGGACGCGCAGACCGTGCTGGCGGCGGGAGTAGACCGACTGCAGGCGCTCGGCACGACGTTTCGCAAGGCCGAGTACATATGCGACTTCGCCGGGCGGGTGCGCGACGGCTCCTTCGACCTGCAGGCCGTGGAGCGGATGAGCGACGAGGACGCGATCTGCGCCCTGAGCTCGCTCAAGGGCATCGGCACCTGGACCGCCGAGATGATCTTGCTGTTCTGCCTGCAGCGCCCCGACATCCTCAGCTACGACGACCTGGCCATCCAGCGCGGGCTTCGCATGGTCTACCACCACCGCGCCATCGACCGCGCGCTCTTCGAGAGGTACCGGCGGCGGTTCAGCCCCTGCGGCAGCGTGGCGAGCCTGTACCTCTGGGCGGTGGCAGGCGGCGCCATCCCGGAGATGCGCGACTACGCCCCGGCCAAGAAGGCGAAGGGGTAGCGGGCCAGGTGACGGGCAGGCCGGGCGACGGGCGCGACGGATATGGCCGCAGGCCGGAAAGGACGAACCCTCGATGACATACGTCCAACATTACGACTCGCCGCTCGGCGGCATGCTGCTGGCCTGCGACGAGGCGGGCCTCGTGGGAGCGTGGTTCGACGGGCAGAAATACTTCGCGGGCGGCCTGGCGCCCGAGCGCCTCGAGCAGCCGACGCCCATCCTCGACGAGGCGGTCCGCTGGCTCGACGCCTACTTCGCCGGCAGGCAGCCCGACTTCACGCCGCCCCTGCACCTGGTGGGCTCGGCGTTTCGCCAGGAAGTCTGGGCAATCTTGCTGGAAATCCCCTACGGGCACACCGTCACCTACGGCCAGATCGCACAACGGCTCTGCGAGCGACACGGGGCCGGCCGGGTGTCGGCGCAGGCGGTAGGGGGCGCGGTGGGGCACAACCCCGTCTCGGTAATCGTGCCTTGCCACCGGGTCGTGGGCGCGGCCGGCAGCCTCACCGGCTACGCCGGCGGGGTGGACAAGAAGCTGCGCCTGCTGGAGCTCGAGCGCGCCGACACGTCGCGCCTCTTTGTGCCGGCGCGCGGCACCGCGCTGTAGCGGGCGGCACATCTGGCGGGCCACACACGTCCGGCGGACCGCGCGGCAACCAGGACGCACGCCTCATTCGGCTGCGTCGCCCGCCACGCGCGACAGCCTTCGGTCACTATCGTTTTATGTCGTTAATTTGCCTCGTTCACAGCCTTGCGTGGTATATTACCGACGTTATAGACCCCAACCACTCGCGTCATGAAAGGCCCACCCTTGAAGCGCCCCACACCCATGCGAACCAAGCTCTGCGCCCAGCGCGTGGGCGAGAGCCTCTCTGGATGGCGGCGCATGCTCGGGATATCGTCGCAAGAGCTCGCCGACCGCGCCGGCGTCTCGCGGGAGACCATATCGCGCCTCGAGAACGGCGACTCATCCGTGAGTTTCGCCACGGTCCTCAACGTCTGCGGCGTGCTGGGGATTCTCGACAGGGTGCAAGACGCCGTGGACCCCTATGAGACCGACCTGGGCCGGGCACGCGCCGACCAGCTCCTCCCCCAGAGAATCAGGAGGTAGGCCATAACAGGGACGCCCGCGACATCCATCCTGGGTGAGGCGGGCGCCGGCCAGGCGAGGGCCCTGCGCGAGTCGGCCGCGGAATTCGGCCTGTCGGATGA
>CAVEWV010000209.1:0-3318 GCA_963619535.1 Acutalibacteraceae bacterium
CTTTTGGGTCACGAACGGGTCACGGGCTTTTTAACATGCTTGAGCTGGGGTTTTGGAGACGCAGGCACGGAAGCAGGGCTCGGATTGGCTCGGAAGTTCGGGACCGAGCTAAACCGAGCGCCGCTCCATTGCGGGCGTGATCCCATGCCACAGGACTTCGCTTACCTTCTTCATCTCCTCCATCGAAGGCATGACGCCTTCCTCCTCGTAGTGCTCTGCCAGAAACGAGAGTATCAGCGTCAGCGCGAGCTCCATCGCCAAGGCCACATCGGGGTCCTCTGCGCTCACGCCCAGCTTCGAGCAGAGGACGGGGACCATATGCCCTTTGAGCTTCCGGGGAAACGACGGGTCACCCATGGGGCCGAGCAGCGCCGTGAGCCTTGCCGCGCTCGCCTCGTAGAAGCCCGCCATCGCAGGCAGCATCCACTCGGACAACGGCGCCTCCCCGTGCCCCTCGAGCCTCGACTCTATATCGGAGAAGATCTGCTCCTCGGCATGGCCGAGCAGGTCGTAGACGTCCTCGAAGAAGAGGTAGAAGGACGAGCGGTGCACCCCGGCCGAAGCCGCAAGCTCTCGCACCGTTATCGAGCCTATGGGCTTCGTCCCGAGGATTCCCCAGAACGCCCCGATAAGCGCGTCGTCGGCCTTTCGCGTGCGCGCGATACGACATCGCCCCTCTCATAACTCGACACAATGTTGATGATTGAACATTGTACTCCGGCCCCGGTCGCTCGAACATGTAAAGCGACAGTGCGTCGCGTTATACGCGGCAGAGCGCGGAGACGCGACCACACACCCGACAGAACGCAGGCAGATCGGAGGAAGACATGGGATTCATCAGGGACAACTGGTACAGGATGGGGCTGGTGGCGTTCGCGGCGGCGGCCATCGCCGTCATCGCCTTCTCGCCGGAGATGGACGCTACGCAGAGGATTCTGCTCTTGTCGCTCATGGCGCTGCCGCTTCACCAGTACGAGGAGTACGCGCTCCCGGGCGGAGGGCCGGTGGTCATCAACCGCTACTTCTACGGAGAGCCCGAGAACTACCGGCGCTTTCCCGGCAACTGGAACTCCATCATGGTCGTGAACCTCTCGGCGTACGTCTTCTACGTGCTCGCGCTGGCGTTTCCGCAGCTGGTATGGCTGGGCATGGCCACGATGCTCTTCAACCTGTACCAGGTGCTGGGGCACTGCCTGCAGATGAACGTCAAGATGGGCACCTGGTACAACCCGGGGATGGCCACGAGCGTGTTCCTGTTCCTGCCCATCTCGGCATGCTACATCGCCGCCGTCGCCGGAGGCGGCCAGATGCTCGCCACTGACTTGGTACTGGCCGTCGCATGCTTCGCCCTCATCGCAGCCGTGAGCGTCGTGCTGCCCGTGCAGCTGCTGAAGAGGGCCGACTCCCCTTACCCGATCCCGCAATGGCAAGTCGACCGCCTGGAGCAGGTGCGCTCCTGGGCGAGCATCAAGAACCTGAAAGGGCGGTAGCGCCCTATCCTGGCCCGATGCCCGCATAGGGCATGGTCGGCCCCTTTCGGGTCGCCCCAAGGCAATTAAATCGCTCGCAAGCGAAACAAGGGCCGCACAATGCGGCCCTTTGCAGTACTCGCCTTGCCACGCCCCCGAAACCACGCGACCAAAATCCCCTATTGACACTCCGAGTCCAGCACATACTATATGTGTATAGTTCGAACTATACACATATAGTTAAAGGAGGGGCATATGCACGAGCTATACACGGTCCAGCAAATCATCGACACGTTCTCGCCAAGCAATCCCGAGTTCACGGGCATCCTTATTGCGTTCATCATCGCGAATGCAATCGGCCTGCTCGAGTACATCTGGGCCGTCGCGCTTAACGTCAAGGAGCACAAAACGCCGTTTCCCGTGTGGGCGCACACGTTTTTCTTCGCGCACGACTTCACGGCCGGCGTCGTGTTCGTGACGCTTGCCGTCCAGCACGACTTCTTCTGGATGTTCACGGTGTACGGCCTTGGCATGCTCACGTGGACGTGCTTGGAATTCTGCAACATGCGCACCATCGTGAAATACGAGCGCGAAGAGGTTCTCGGCGCAGGCGCCACGGCCAAACAAACCGTTATCTACCTGGTGCTTCAGGTGGCTTGCATGTTCTGCATCGTGAACATCTTACGTTGGAACATGAACGACGTCGCCATGTTCTGCTGGCTGCCGCTGACCAACATTGTCATGGCCATCGCGCCGGGTTACGTGCTGTACAAGCGCAAAAGCCGCGCGGGCAGCTCCATGTTCATTTACATCATGGTGCTCGCAGGCACAGTGTTCAACTTCCTGCCGGCACCGTTTGGCCTGTTCACCAGTGCAACGCCATGGATTTACAACCAGCCCATTTGGTTCGCGGTGGGCGTGGTGTGCACCATCGTGGCCGCGCACAACCTGTATCGGTTCTCGAAGCTGCCCGCGAAAACAAAGGGCATGGGCAACTACAAGAATAAGCCCATTTGGTAAGAACGCGGCCCGCTCGCAGGATGTAGACTATACGAGAACACCCTACGTATAGGAAACGAGGCACCATGGCGGAAAGCGGAGGAAACGTAGACAAGCGGGCGAAAATTGAGCGAGCGGCGTTTCGGCTGTTTCGCGAGTCGGGGTATCACCTGACCAGCTACACGCGCATTGCCGAAGAGTCGGGCGTGGGCCGGCCGCTGGTACAGTATTACTTTCCCAAGAAGGAAGACCTTGCCACCAGTTTCGTCTTTCGCATGTTGGCGGCCGTTTCCGAATTGGTTGACGCAACCGGCCAGGCCAGCGAGCAGCCGTATGGGTACCTGACGCAGCTGGGGCAGGTGTACTACTCGTTTTTGCTCAAGGATGCCAACATGCGGCGGCTGACGCTTGACTTGTTCGCAAATCGCCAGGTCACAAGCCAGGTTATCGAGGCGAACGTCACATACACGCTGCCGTTCGTCAAGCCGGGCGGCGCCTCCGACCCGGTGCTGGCGGACGCTTCCATTAAGGCAACGGGCGGCGTGTACGAGCTGGTGTTCCGCGGCCTGTCGCGCGGGCAGGAGCTTGACCCTGCCGACTTGTCCGTGCAAAACACCGCCGCGTTTATGGCACTGAGTTCGCGCGTTACGTATGAAGACGCAAAGTCGCAGATCAAGGGCCGGCTGCTTGCTGACGAAACCATTCGCAGCATCTTCCCCAAGTTGTCGGAAGCTTTGTTCGGCTAAAGACCGCGGTGCCGCTCGGCGCAGCTCTCATGCGGGCTAGCGGCTCATTACTCGGTACGACGGCAAGGGAGGGTAAGCTGCCTAAAAAGAGTTCGCCCTCCTTT
>CAVEWV010000210.1:0-3311 GCA_963619535.1 Acutalibacteraceae bacterium
CGACACCCCTCAGATCAGCGTCACCGCCGTCGCGCTCAAAACGGCGACGGCGGCGAACAGCGGGATGCCGCGCGCAAACGAACCGATGTGCTTGCTCGGGTCCTGGTAGGCGGCCCTATCCGGCAAAAACGAGAAGCGGATGCGCCGCGTGTTGCGCCACCACAGCAGGTCGACGACCACGAGGTCGAAGAGCCCCAGCCCCTCGCCGAGCAGCAGGAAGTACAGAAACGCCGAAAGCCAGTCGTCGAAGGCGAGGGCGCCCTTGAGGGCGACCCCGATGGCCGAAAACACGGCCGTGAAAAGAATCATGTTCCCCAGCAAGGCCTGAAACACGGGCTTGCGCCCCGGGGCCTCCTTTCCAAGGCGCTCCCTGACGACCGCCTGCACCTCATCGGGATACGACCGCAAACCCGCGAGGTTCCTCTTGTCCGTCCCCGTGCAGAGAACGCATATCCCCCAGTACAGCAGCCAGAACGCCGGCAGGACGAGCCACTTCATCAGGATCCCCCCATCTGTATCCCAAAGGAAACTTTGATGTCGTGGGGCCATTGTAGGCTACTTCACGATGCGATTGGACTTGGACCAGGGGACTGTCCCCTGTTCACGCGGCCCACCCACTCGCCCTCGGGAGAACTAACTCCCACATTTTCCGATGGAAAAACGTGCGTGTCTCCCACATTTTCCGATGGAAAGATGTGGCTGTCTCCCACATTTTACGATGGAAAAACGTGCGACTCCTGTCGATTTGCGGCTTGTTGCCCGTCTGTCGAGTGGTTTGCCAGCTATACTCCCTGCAGTGAACGAGGCGACACCACGCCGAGGGGAGAAGGCCATGCGCAGGGATTTAATGCGCGAACTCATCGCTTGGAAAGGTCGTCCAAGGCGCAAGCCGCTCATCTTAAAGGGCGCGCGCCAGACGGGCAAATCTTGGTTGATGGACGAGTTCGCGGCCCAAGAGTTCGAGAGTTCGGTCAAGTTCGATTTCATGCTCGACGAGGCTGCGCGATCGGTGTTCGAGCAAGATCTCGACCCTCGCAGGATCATCAACCAGCTCGAGCTTCGCGCAGGGCGCAAAATCACTCCCGGCAAGACGCTGCTCATTCTCGACGAAATCCAGGAGGTGCCGCGCGGCCTCACGGCGCTCAAATACTTTTGCGAGCAGGCGTCTGAGTACTGCGTCATTGCGGCCGGCTCATACATGGGCGTGGCCCTGCGGCGCGAGGGGGAGTCGTTTCCCGTTGGCAAGGTCGACCAGCTGGTGATGCGGCCCATGGGGTTCTCCGAGTTTGTGCGGGCGACTTCGGGCGATCCGCTGGCAGACGCGCTTCTGAGTGGTGACATGGATTCACTTGCCGGTGTTACTGATGTACTCGAACGCCGGTTGAAGGAATATCTCGTGGTGGGCGGGATGCCCGAAGTTGTCGACGCCTTTTGCAGGGGTGATGGCTACGGGGAGGTGCGGAGAATTCAGCTCGGCATCCTGAATGACTACGATGCCGACTTTAGCAAGCATGCGCCGGCGCGAATCCTCGAACGCATGCGGCTCGTATGGAGGTCGCTACCAGGCCAGCTTGCACGAGAGAACAAGCGGTTCGTTTACGGCGCAGTGAGACCGGGTGCCCGGGCGCGCGACCTCGAGGAAGCTCTCCAATGGCTGGTGGATTATGGCGCCGTCAGCCGAGTCTCGCGCGTGAACGCCCTGCGGGTTCCGCTTTCGGGCTATGAGGACCTCTCCGCCTTCAAGCTGTTCTGCCTAGACACCGGCCTGCTCGGCGCTCTCTCGCAGCTCGACCCGGCGACCGTCTTGGACGGCTCTCGCCTATTCACCGAGTTCAAGGGGGCGCTTACAGAGCAGTACGTGGCCCAGGAACTCGTACGGCTGGACCTAGCCCCAACATACTGGTCGTCGGACACCGGCAACGCACAGACGGATTTTGCCGCGGAACTGCACGGTGCGGTCGTGCCGATCGAGGTAAAGGCGGGGGAGAACCTCAAGTCGAAGAGTCTCAAGGTGGCGTCGGAGAAGTTCGGCCTGGGCCGCGCGGCGCGCACGTCGCTCTCGCCCTTTCGCGACGAGGGCTGGCTGGTGAACATCCCTCTCTGGGCCATCGGCCGTATCGGCGAGCTTGCCTGAGGCGCGTCCCGCCCGGTCCTTGCCCATAGGTTCCCCGAGTCCCAAAACCAGCCGCGCCGCCGGGCGTCCCCCGGCGGCGCGGCCTTGTCTCGGACGTCTTACTCAGGCGCTCGGGCGCGCCCTCAGCGTGCCCGCAGGCCCCGGCGCCCGCCTACTCGCCCGCCGCGTCCCAGGAGAAAAGGCAGCGCAGGCCGTTGTACACGTACTCGTAGGTGTAGGGGTAGTCGTGGCCGTTGCCCTCCACGGTGTAGTACATCAGGTTGCCGTCGGCGAAGCCCGCCTGCGTGAAGTCGAAGGCCTCCGTATGCGGCGTCATGCTCTCCACCTGCGCCGTCAGGCCCTGATACGCGACGTCCCGCGTGCCGGTCGCCGCGAAGACAAAGTACTGCCGCTTGTCGTAACCCGAGGCCACGGACGCCTCGGCGAGCTGGGCGGCGTCGTCCTCGGCGGTGGAGCCGTCGCCGCCCAGGGTCAGGCCGCCGCTCATGGGCATGAAGTACTCGAAGCGGTCGAGGCCCTCGAGGAGCACGCGCCACGTCGTCGTGGAGCCGGCGGAGAAGCCGCCGAAGGCGCGGTGGGCGCGCGACGCTTCGAACCCGGCGTCGGTGACGTCTTCCGCGTACGTGCGATAGTGCGACTCCACGGCCGGCATCAGGTCACAGCGCAGCTCTCCTGAGTAGAAGATGGGCGTCGTGTCGTGGTACCAGGCGTTTCCGCTGGGCAGGTAGGGCATGACGATGATCAACGGCGGGATCGTGCCGTCCTCGATCATGTGGTCGATCATGTTCTTGAAGCGCTCGCCGTACTCGTACATCCAGGTGCGCTCGTCCCCGTAGGCGCCGTGCTGCAGGTAGAGGATGTCGTAGCGGGTGTCGGGGTCGTCCTGGTCGTAGCCGTACGGCAGGTACACCGTGGCGCTGCTCTGGATGGCGCCGCCGTCCCCGATGTAGTCCTTCGTGTCATAGGTGAAGGCCTCGAGCGTGCCCTGCTGGTCGGCCGCGTCGCAATAGCCGTCCGGCACGGGGCCGAGGTCCACGTTGCGCATCGCGATCTCGTCGGCCACCCCCTCGGAATCCCGCTGCGGGGAGTCCGCCGGACGCACCGACCCCTCGGGGGCCACCGATGCAGCCTCCTGCGCCGAGGCAGCCGACGGTAACGCCGCGCCGCCGGCCAGGGC
>CAVEWV010000211.1:0-3266 GCA_963619535.1 Acutalibacteraceae bacterium
GCGGTGGCCCCGTCGTACTTGTGGGCGCAAGAAGGCCGCCTCCTCGCGCCTGCGTGCCAAACGAGGCCTTAAGTATGCGCTTGCTGGCCTGTCTTGCGAGTATCGGGCCTGACCCGCTCAGCAAAACACCTGGTAGATTGCATGCAGGTTTTTGGGCTACTAGCGAAAGCTCCTGGCAAGCACATACATGCGCCCTGATTTGGCAGGGGTGCCTCCCCCGGAGAGGCCAAGCCCTCCGGGGGAGGCGCCTTAAGCGGTCGATGAGCGCGAATTTACGCTTGCGCGAGGATGTCCTTGGCGGCGAGGAATGCGCTCGTGGCGCCGTAGCCCACATCGCCGCACACGCAGTTGGCGGGTCGGCCGGAGGTCATGCCAGCGGCGTACAGGCCCGTGATGAGCTCGCCGTTCTTGTCGATGACCTGCTGGTTCTCGTTGATGGACAGGCCGCAACGCGTTGAGTACATCATGCAGCCCAGGCGCTGGCCGTAATACGGAGGGGTCGACAGCGGTTTCAGCCAGTCGGGGTCGTCGTAGCCCCACGCCGTACCGTCGCCCGACTCGACCATGGCGTTCCAGTCCGCGAAGGCCTGGGCCAGCTTCTCGGCAGGCAGCCCCAGCTTCTCGGCCAGCTCCTCGGGTGTGTCGGCGCTGGCGATGCGGCCTTCCTCGATGGCCTTGTCTACCTGGGGTTTCCAGTCGGTCGTGAGGATGCCGCCCCAACGTTCCTGGTCGGGCATGTCCTCCTTGGGCAGGTTGCGGCACATGGGCAGCGTCCAGTCCTTGCAGTTCTCGTACCAGTTGGCGTCGAAGAAGCTGAAGATGTGCTGCTCGGGCATCTTGATGATCTGGTTGCCCAGGGCCTCGTAGTCGGAGTGGTTGTACACCTGGCGGTCGCCCATGGTGTCCACCTGCAGCCAGGGCTGGCGGGCGATCTGGATGTCGGGAGCGTAGAGGTGGTGGTTCCAGTCCACTCCGGCGATGCCGCCGTCGAAGACGCCGTTGTTGTTGTAGCCGTCGAGCTGGGCGCCCGCCCCCAGGCCGATGCGGATGGCGTCGCCGTTGTCATAGATGCCGGCGGTGTTCACCATGACTCCCGCAAAGCCGCGCGGGCAGTATGCCTTGAGCATGGCCACGTTGTTGGTGAAGCCGCCGCAGGCGAGGATGACGCCCTTGTTCGCCTTGATGTAGGCCTTCTCGCCGTCGTGCTCGCACTCGACGCCCACCACGGCGCCGTCCTGCATCACCAGGCCGGTGAGCGGCGCGTTGAAGTAGTAACGACCTCCGTTGTCGCAGAACACCTGGTCGTAGAACTTCTCCACGGTCTGCATGATGCGGTAGGAGTTCCACCCCTCCTGCGTGCCTGCGGGCACCACGGCATAGGCTTGCTTCCCTTCGCCGTCTACCCAGCCGGGCTCCCATATCTGGCCCTGCTCCTCACACCAGGCCACGAGGTCCTTGATGCCCTGCATGCAGTTGACCACGTGCTTGGCGTACTTCTCACCCACAGGGTAGCCGGTCAGGGCAGCCTGGGTGAGGAAGTCGGTGAGGTCGTCGAGCCCGGCCTCCTGCTGGCAGCGCGTGTTGGTGGCGAAGTAGTACATGCAGGCCTCCTGCGAGGTGCCGCCGAAGGAGCCTGCCTTGTCGATGCCGATGACGGAAAGCCCCTGCTGGGCGGCATAGGCCGCGCCGGCCAGACCTCCGCCCAGGCCGCACACGACCACGTCGGCCTCGTCGAGCCAAGCGGCCACGTCGGCGGCACCGATGGGCTCAGGCTCGTCCATGTCGGTGGTGCAGGCCGCATAGCTCGCCACGTACTGGCTGGCGGTGTGCGGCAGGCCCGCGATTTGCTCCTCATCGGCGCGGGCCGCGGTAGGCTGGGCGATGCCCTGCGACAGGACGGCTCCGGCGGCGGCTGCGCTTGCGGTACCGATGAACGCGCGACGGGAAAGGACTGTGTCACTCATGCTCGTATCCCCTTTTCACCCTTGGTCTCGGGACCCCTTATCCCGAACAGGGCCCAGCTTAGGCGCATTTCCCCGCATTGTAGAAATGATGATTATGCCGCCGCCGCATCATGTTGCATCTTAAGGCATGCGTATATGGAATGGCCCCATTCCGATTTGCCGCGCGTGTTCGACGTATACTGTGCCCGCGCTGACTCCGAAGGGGGATGGGAAGATGCTCGAACATTTCAGGGAGTTCCAGACGCTTGCCGCGCACCTCAACTTCACCACGGCGGCCCGTGAGCTTGACGTCACGCAGTCGTGCCTCTCACGCCATATCGCCGCGCTCGAGCGGGAGGTGGGTTTCGCTCTGCTCGAGCGCAATCCCGTGCGTCTCACACCTGCAGGCCTCAAGTTTCTCACCGGCGTGGGCAAGGCCCTCGAGACCATCGATGAGGTGAGCGCCGAGTGCCGTGCAATTTCCCAGATGGGGCCGCAGAAGCTGGGCGTGGCGATGATCGTGGCAAACGACCTGGCCACAACTGCCGTGTATCACACGCTCTCGGTTTTGCATGGTGAGTTTCCCACGCTCGCACACCGCTTTGATGCCAACCGCGGAATGACCATCAGACGGGTTGTGGAGGCGGGCCTGGCCGACGTGGGCATCCTTTGCCATGAGCCGGCCGACCTCGATCCAGGCCTTGTGCTGGAACATCTCTTCGACAACCCGTTCGGCGCCATCCTGCACCGCGGTGATCCGCTTGCCCAGGGGCCGTTGCGATTTGCCGACCTGTCCGGGCGAGCGGTGGTGTTCTCGGCGAACCGGCAGTTCACCACATGGGTCGAGGGCATGCGTGCGGCTTGCGAGCGCTACGGCTGCACCCCGGAGTTTCGCATGAAGGACGCCGACACCATCGCCGACTTCCTCATCACGTTGCAGCCTGGGGAGGTGGTGTTCGCCCGTCCCGACGTCTTTAGGCCCGAGCAGACAAACTCCGACCTTGTGGCCGTGGATTTTGCCGACGAGGGGCCGCTGGTCTACCCCACGTACCTGCTCTACCCCAGGAATACCCCCAATCCCGTGGTGGGCAGATTCGTGGAACTGATGCGTCAGGAGGCGGCGCGCCTCAAGGAGCAGGGGGAGGTGTTCTGAGGGGAGGGATGCGCCTGGGGCGAGGTTGGGCGGCTGGTTTTGGCACGTCCCTTAATTCCCCTTAATTCCCATCTCATGTCGTCCTTCCAACAGCGGTCTCAAGTCCGGCGGTCGCGGCGCGGTTCATGCGGGCCACAAGCTCCTCGGCAGGCACCGGTTGGCCGTCGGTA
>CAVEWV010000212.1:0-3218 GCA_963619535.1 Acutalibacteraceae bacterium
GGCGATGCGGGCCATGCACAGGTACATGCCGACCTCGGAGCACTCGCCGGTGAAGTTGGCCTTGAGCTGGTCGAGGATGTACTTCTTGTCCTCGTCGGAGATGTTCTCGTTGTTCTTGACGGTCTTGGCGTACACGCCGTACTCGTGCTCGGCGGCCAGGGTCAGCTCGCCCTCGACCTTCTCGAACATGCTGGCAGGGGCATGGCACACCGGGCACTCCGCCGGGGGCTCGGCGCCCTCGTAGATGTAACCGCAGACCTTGCAGACCCACTTCTCAGGCATAGCGCTTCCTTCCTCTCCCTGCGGGGCGGGCTGGGCCGCCCCGACGTTTTGATGCGTTTCGTCAGCTGCGGCAACAGCCGTCGCAACCGCAGGCCGCGCAGCCTGTGCGCGAAGCCGCTCGCGATAGGCGGCATACGTCAGGCTCTCGGCGTCGCTCAGGCAGCACGCCTGGACCACCCTGGCCGTGAACTGCACGTGGCTCCCCAGCTCGAGCACCTCGACCACCTCGCACGAGATGAATGCGCTGGCGGCCTCGTAGTAGAGCAGGCCGTTCTCCGAGCGGGCAAAGCCCGCCAAGTCGGCGAACTTCTCGGCGTCGCGCCCCGACTGCATACCGAAGCGCTGGAACACCGCGGCGGGCGCGTCCGTCGTCAGAACCGAGAGGTTGAACCTGCCCACCTGCCTGATGTACTCGGGCGTGAGGTTGCCGGCCATGCACGAGACGGTGACGTGCTTGGGCTCGGCGGTCGACTGGATGACCGCGTCGACGATGCAGGCGTTGTCGCGCCCGTCGAGCTGCGACGACAGCAGGTACAGCCCGTAGCTGAGCTTGTAGAACGCCTTCGAGTCAACTTCCGCCATGCCCGTGCCCTCCCGTTATCCCGCGTGTGCTGACGTGGTCAGTATAGCTTATTGCGATAAATTATCAATAGGGAATATCTCTAGTATTTCATCGCGCGTGCATCGCTCCCCCATCCCCCGAATCATGTGCCCCGCGCCCCACCGCACCCCGGGGCGGCGGCCTTGCGTTAAAATCCCCGGCATGTATGCACGCCCGACCAAACCTCGGCATTCGCAGAAGTCAGGACGCATCGTATGGATGTCACGACACGCACGCGAGAGCAAACCCTCGAGGAGCAGCTGGCCATCTTCAGCTCCTTGGCCGACGCCTACACCAACGTCTACCTGATCTATGCCAAGACGGGCCAGGCCAGGGTCCTCAAGCTCAACGGCTACGTGACAAGCGGCCTTCAGCCAGGCAGCCAGGCGGTCTACGACTACGGCCTCACCTGCCGGCGCTACATCTCCGAGCGCGTCCATCCCCAGGACCGCGACATGATACGCCGCGCCATGGACCTGGGAGAGGTCTTGTCGCACCTCGCCGCGTCCACCGAGTACTGCGGCAGCTACCGCATCGTGTCGGAAGGCGAGACGCACCACTGCCAGTTCAAGTACGCGAGGATGGAGGGGGCCGACTACATCGTCGCGGGCTTCCAGAACATCGACCAGATCGTGGCCGTCGAGCAGCGTCGTCAGGAGGCCGAGCGGGCCCGCCAGAAGGAGTTGGAAGACCAGCTCGCCATCTTCGACATCCTCTCGCGCAACTACCGCAACGTCTACCGCGCAAACATCAACGACGGCACCGCCAAGATCCTCAAAGTGGCCGAGGACTACGATTTCATCGACGTCACCTCGCTCAAGGAACAGGTCTTCCCCTATGAGCGCGTGCTTGGGTACTGGATAGACAACCGCGTGCATCCCGAGGACAAGGAGCGGCTCCGGGTGCAGCTGGGCGTGGAGAACCTGCGGCAGGTGCTTGCCGGCAGCAAGACCGAATACACGGGCACGTACCGCAGCATGGACGGCGGCTCGATGCACAACTACCAGTTCTTCGTGGCCAAGATGGACGAAGCGGGCAACGTGATCGCGGGCTTCCAGTTCATCGACGACATCATCGAGGAGCACCTGGCGCAGGAGCGCAGGCAGCGCGAGCGCGAGGAGGCCTACCAGCGCAAGCTCATCGCGGCCAAGCAGGAGGCAGAGCGCGCGAACCGCGCCAAGACCGACTTCCTGCTGCGCATGAGCCACGACATCCGCACCCCGCTCAACGGCATCATCGGCATGCTCGACGTCGCGCAGCGCTGCGGCGACGACCTCGCCCGCCGTGACGACTGCCGGCAAAAAATCCGCGGGGCGACGCAAGTGCTCCTGGAGCTCGTCAACGAGGTGCTCGACATGAACAAGCTGGAATCGGGCGAGATCGTGCTTGAGCACGTGCCGTTCGACCTGGCAGAAGTCATAAAGGACGTCCATAACGTCGTCATGCGCCAGGTTGAGGAGCAGGGCATCGAGCTTGTGCGGGAGGGGTGCACGGCGCCGGGGCACAGCCTTGTGGGCAGCCCTTTGCACTTCAAGCGCGTCATGACGAACATCCTGAGCAACGCCATCAAGTACAACAAGCCCAACGGCAAGATATATGTTACGTGCCGGGAGATCCGCTGCGAGGCCGGCACGTCGGTCGTCGAGTTCAAGTGCCGCGACACCGGCATCGGCATGGAGCCGGAGTTCCTGGGGCACATGTTCGACCCCTTCACCCAGGAAGACGGGGGCTCGCGCTCGGAGTACGGCGGCACGGGCCTGGGGATGTCCATCACGAAGAGCCTGGTAGAGAAGATGGGAGGCACCATACAGGTGGTAAGCGAGAAGGGCATGGGCACCACCGTGAACGTGGTCGTCCCCTTCGAGACGGGGGTCGCGCAGCCCGAAACGCGCGACGCGCAGGACGCGGCCCCCGAGGTCTCCCTTGCCGGGCTGAACATCCTGCTTGCGGAGGACAACGAGCTCAACGCGGAGATTGCGCGCTTCCTGCTCGAGGAGGAAGGCGCGCACGTGACCGTGGCCGCCGACGGCAGACAGGCCGTGGAGGCCTTCGCGGACAGCAAGCCAGGGCATTTCGACGCCATCCTCATGGACGTGATGATGCCCCGCCTGAACGGCTACGACGCGACCTGTGAGATCCGCCGGATGAGCAGGCCCGACGCCGCGCGGGTGCCCATCATCGCCCTGACGGCGAGCGCCTTCGCCGAGGACCGGCTCGCCGCCCGGCAGGCCGGGATGAACGAGCACCTCGCCAAGCCGCTCGACACCCGCCAGATGATGCAGACGATCGCCCGCCTCGTCGGCGCGGCGAGGTCCGCCGGGCAATAGGCGAGCGG
>CAVEWV010000213.1:0-3204 GCA_963619535.1 Acutalibacteraceae bacterium
GAACTCCGCCTCCTCCTTTTTTAGTCCCTCGCACAACGCGCGCTGCAGCTTGTTCTTGGGGTCGCCTATCCAGCGGTAGAAGGTCGACTCGTGGATCCCCAGTGCGCAGATGATGTCGCCGTTGGAGAGGCCGTCCGCCTTGAGCCTTATCGCCTGCTCCACCATCTCTTCCGTCAGCTTCGGTTTGGGCATGTGTGTCACCGCCTGTCCTCTCGGTTTCGTTGCCCGCATTGTCCGCGCCCGTCACAAACGGGCCCGCACACAGCGAGGCGGGCGCCCCCGGCCCCGGGGACGCCCGCTTCTCAAAACTGCCCTCAAATCGACAATATCGACACAAACCCGCAGCTACCGGCCGCCGTCGCCCCGCAGCTACCGGCCGCCGTCGCCCGGCAACTCGCCGCCCAGGTCGCGCCCCTTGCGCCCGGCAAGGCCGTACTTCCTGCACAGCCGGGAGTTGCGCTGGCGCAGCCGGTCGCGCTCGCGCCGCGCCGCGGCCACGGCCTCGCCCTCCTCGACGGCGGCCCGCTCGGCCTCCAGCTGCTCGTTGAAGGCGCGCTCGCGCTCCAGGTGGTACCTCTCCGTGCAGAGCCGGCACATGCCGGTCTGCTTGTTGAGGCCCACGCCGATCGTGCCGCACCTCGGGCACACCTCGCGAAGCGCCAGCGAGCAGCGGATCCGCGACGCGCGAAGCTCCACCGCCTTCGGCGTGTGCCGCGCCCCGCACTGCCGCCTGATCGCGGAGGCGGCCGCGGCCGCCCCCAGGTGCGCGTTCTCGCGCAGCACCTCGTCCTGCTCGGCCGTCCACCTCATCGCCGTCTCCCCCCGATCCCCGCGCCCCAACCCCCGGTTGGGGCGCCTATATGCCTTCCTACCTGCGGATACGCCGCCCGTCTTGCCGTCTTGACCGTTTTCCGGCGCAGAGCCCTTATATCCAATCCCGCATGCGGGAGGCCCCCTGCGTGAGCCCCTCTCCCTACCATTCCAGTCAAGACGTTGAGACAGGAGGAGGGGAAGGGCACCCTGACCAGCCGATACGGCCGTCTCGACGCCCGTCTCGAACCCGGCCTCAGCACGGCGAGTCACCCGCCCCCGTCAAGACGCCCGCCGTGGGACCCCTCTCCAGGAGCGCCGCCAGCGCCGCGCCGTCGACGCAGACGCAGTAGACGCGGCTGCCCTTGATCCTGCGCTGGCAGGTGAAGCCCTTGGCCGTCGGCGGCAGCTCCAGCAGCCCCTCGTCGGCCATGCGCCGAAGCGTCTTGGCGCGGTCGAACCCGGCGTCGGCGAGCGCGCGCTCGAGCACCGAGGAGAACACGCACCAGGTGCGCCGCTCGGGCGCGGCCGCCCGCTCCTCCAGGACGCCGTAGCGCTCCAGGCGGTCCATCTCGCACGACTCGTCGAAGTGGATGGCGTTGCGCAGCAGCCACTCGGAGACGAACTGGATGGCCTTGAGGTCGGTGTCGGCGGCCTCGCGCCCGGTCGCGTTGCCCAGCGCCCAGCGGGCGAGCTCCACGCCGCCGGCGAAGCACTCCCCCCAGTCGCGCCCGGGCCGGAACACGTAGTACTCGGCCAGGGCGTCGGCGAAGGCGAGCAGCGCCGCGTTGTCGGCCTGCGGGTGCCCGCCGGCGATCTCCCCCACGGCGCCGAGCATGGCGGAGAAGCCCTCGTCGTAGAACCCGCGCGGGTTCCGGCGCAGCGACTCCACGAAGGCGCGCCCGGCGGTGCCGTGCTGCTCCTTCACCAGGCGGTGCATCCCCTTGGCCGCCTCGGTGTCGCCGAACGGCTCGGCGTTGAGCTCGAGCGTGCGGTTGGCCGCGCCCTGCTGGGTGGCGTCGCCCACGATGGGGATCTCGCCGGTGGCGATGGTGAGCGAGCGCCACGACCCCGTCCTCATCATCGAGCGGTCCGAGTTCAGCGCCCCGCGCTCGTGGCCGATGGAGAGCGAGTACAGCAGGTCCTCCACGGCCATACGCTTGCCCGCCTGCCCGCCGCCGGCCGAGCCCTTGGACTGCAGCTCGTCGATCAGGATCGGGATGTCGTGCAAAAGCGTCGCCGCGCGCACGATCGACTTCGGGGTGTCGGCGAAGGTGCGGAAGTAGCCCTCCACGCCCTCGCTCGGGTCGCCCCAGACCGAGCCGGCGGCCTTGAGCGTCGGCGTCTTGCCGGAGCGGGAGCGCCCCCACAGGTAGACGATGAAGGTCTGGACGTCCACGACCGAGACGAGCGGAGAGGCGAAGCTCGCCGCCAGCACGCAGCGGAACGCCATCGACGCGTCGCGGGCGGGAGAGACGCCGGCCACCCAGCCCTCGAGCGTGCCCTTGGGCTCCAGGAAGGGCTTGGCCTTCACGGCGCCGTCCCCGGTCGGGTTGAACCTCATGTTCCCGCCGGCCTCGCCGTAGGGCATGAACTCGCCCAGGGGCCGGTCGGCCCAGCCCAGGTGCGTCACGCTGCGCCGGCGCGGGCGTCGCCTTCCCAGCCTGCGCTCGCAGTCGGTGAGGTAGCGAACCAGGTCCTTCGCGTTGTCGGTCGAGACGCACGCGCCCATGGGGCCGAGGGCCCCGATTACCTTGCCCTGGTTCATGAGCACGTCGCGGTCGATGGTGCGCTCCACGAGGTTGCCGTCGGTGTCCACGAGGCGCACGAGCGCCCGCACGTCGCCGGTGTCGACGTCCACGAGGTCGCAGGCCACCCAGGGCGGCGTCGAGGTCACGTGGTAGCGCACCCTGCCGTCGGCCGCGCACGCGAAGAGGTTGCCCTCCCCGTCGACCGACCAGCCCGGCAGCGACGGCGGCGCGGCCACGTCGCCCGTGGGCGCCTGGGGCCCGGCCCCGGCCGCCGCTTCCTCGGGCGCGGCGAGGGCGGCCGCCTTGTCCGTCGAACATTTGTCCGTGTATTTGGCGGCGAGGTCCCCGCGCCGGTACCGTATGCCGCCGTCGGCGCCGCACCCGTTGCCCCTCCTCGGCCTGTAGAACTCGGTCGCGCCCCGGGCCGCGCGGCGCACGGTCTGCGCGCCGTAGGTCTCGGAGCCCCGCCTGCTGTCCCACTTGTCGCGCATGAGGCCCGACGAGCGGAAGATCCGGTCCATGCGGGCCTCGTCGCCCGCGCACCAGAAGGCCAGGTGGTTGCAGAGGGCCATGTCGGCGGCGGAGTGGTCGCCGCCGTGGGCCGTGAGGTCGCCGCCCATGAGGGAGCCGATCTCGGCGCCCC
>CAVEWV010000214.1:0-3151 GCA_963619535.1 Acutalibacteraceae bacterium
AGTTACATCAACCTCTCCAATAGTCTCTGGAAGGATTCCATTCGCTCGCTGAGCAACGGTGTGAATTCCTTCATAAAATGTTGGAAAGATCCCATTTTTGGCGCGATTTTTGGTTGGAAAAGTCGCATTCGGAGAAAATCCTCTGCCTAGCCCAATCGCAGAACGCGCCCTCCCCGCGACGCTGGATGATTGCGGGTTGCGCATGGGCGCCATAACCCGAGCGATGCGCGACGAGCCTCAAACAGCGTTCTCCGGCAACTAAACATTGCAATTGAAAGCAATAATAGGTAAAATATCTACCGAAGTAAGTATTCCAATTGCAAAATATGGAGATTGAAATGCTGATAGAGTTCACTTTCGAGAACTTCAAGTGCTATAGGGACCAGGCCACGCTCCAGATGGAGGCGGCGGCACTGGAGGAGCATGCCGACACCTTGGCCGAGGGCCTCGGAGGCAGGCGGGTGCTCCCCGTCGCCGCGCTCTACGGCCCCAACGCAGGCGGCAAGTCAAGCGTGCTCCAGGCGCTCATGTCCCTGCGCAGCTTGGTGACCATCCCGTACTTCGTCATGCGCAGGGGGCTCAAGAAGGCCCCCTCGGTCGCGTGCAGGCCGTACGCCTTCGACAGCGAGGCCAAGGGCGAGCCGACGACCTTCTGCGTGATCTTCGAGCAGGGCGACTACACGTACCGATACATCCTCGCCATGAAGGGTGGCGAGATCGAGGAGGAGTACCTGCATCGCCGCAAGCCTGGCAAGGGCGCGCAGGCGACCATCTTCGAGCGCGACTCCGACGGCGTGGCCCTGGGGTCATCCCTCAAGCGCAAGCGGGTCAACACCGACGTCGACTCCGCGATGCCATATCTGACGTTCCTCGCGACCAACTACGACATCGACTCCGCTGACGAGGCGTTCGAGTGGTTCCTCTCCTGCCAGTTCCTGGACTACTCCGAGTCCTCCTTCGAGGACTACTTCATCGAGCCGCGCAGCGATGCCGAGAGGGATCTCCTCGTTGCCGTGCTAAACGCCATGGACATCGACATCACCGACGTGCGCTACGTGCACGAGGGTGACGACCGCGTCCGGATTTTCCTCAGGCACAGTGCCGGCGAGGGCGGGGAGCTCGAGCTGGACGAGGAGTCGAACGGCACCAGGAAGCTGTTGAACCTCGTGCCTGCGTTCATGGAGGCGTTGAGGGACGGGGCGCTGGTGGTCTCGGACGAGCTCGACGCGAAGCTCCACCCGAAGCTGTTCCGGTTCCTTATCAGGATGTTCACAGACAGGAAGATTAACCCCAACGGCGCGCAGCTCGTGTTCACCTCACATGACATGTCGACCCTCAACAGCAAGGTCTTCCGCCGCGACGAGATCTGGTTCGCCGCGCGCACGGAGGAGGGCCCGTCGTCGCTGTACTCGCTGGCCGACATAGCCGATGTTGACGGTCGGCGCGTGCGGACGAGCAACGCCTACGACCGCCAGTACCTCGCCGGCAGGTACGGCGCCGACCCGTACCTGCGCAGCATGCTGGACTGGAGTGCCGATGAGTAGGAAGCCCCCGAAGCACAGCGAGCAGAGGAAACTCTCCGCCGCCGCCAAGATGAAATCCTCCTGGGGCAAGCCGCGCTCGGTCCCCTTCATCCGCATGAGGCCGGAGCACTACCTCATCGTGTCCGAGGGCACGGGAACCGAGCCCGCCTACTTCGGCGAGATGCGCCGCCGCGTGAACGACCTGTTCCACGGCGAGTACGTGACGGTTGAGGTCGAGGGGCTCGGTATGAACACGCTCTTACTGCTGGAACGCGCCCAGGAGATCGCCGACCGCGAAGGCAGGTACACCCAGGTCTGGGTGGTCTATGACAAGGACAGCTTTCCGACGGGCGACTTCAACGCAGTGGTCGAACGTTGCGCGGGCCTGAGCGGCGACGGCGTTCAGTACCACGCAGCCTGGACCAACGAGGCGTTCGAGCTGTGGTTTATCCTGCACTTCGAGTTCCTGCAGTCGGCGTTGGGGCGCGGATCGTACGGACATAAGCTGACCGAGCACCTTCTTGCCCATGGCCTGGGCAAGTACCGCAAGAACCGCACGGACATGTACAACGTGCTCGAACCCTTCCAACAGACCGCTATGACCAACGCGGAGAGGCTCGAGAAGCTGAACGAGGGCAAGAGCCCTGCGGAGTGCAACCCGGGAACCAACGTACACAAGCTGGTCAAGGAGCTGCTGCCCTATACGAGACCGGGCGATGTCGCGAATGAATAGCGGTCTTGACGGTCCGATTAAATGCAAGCGAGGAGTGCTATGAAACTTAACGATATTTCAAAAGAGACATAGCGAAGTGAGGAGCATTGGCCTAAGAAGCAGTCGATGCTCTCATAGCTGTGGGGCCTTCCAAAGTGTGGACAGATCGGAGAGAGCTATGTGCTGGCATCATTTCTATACCTATAAGGAACGTATATGAAAATTCATGTCGAACATTTCAGGAATATTGATAGCCTGGATTTTGAGATACCCGACAAAATGGTCAGTTTCCTCTACGGAATCTCTGGAACTGGGAAAAGCTCGCTAATAAAGGCAATGTCTAGGGCTATTGACGAAAGAGACATTCCTGTTGACAAGCCCAACACTACACCCGTGGCGACCATAGATGGGTCTATGCCTGACTATGAAAGCGTCCGTGTTTACAACGAAGGCTCTGTAACGAGTCTGATACTGAATCCCATTGAGAACGAAAACGCCTATTCGGCGCTCGTTGGTGACGAAAGTAAGCTAAAAAAGCTTGAAGATGACTACAAGCACTCCATTAGTGATTTGAGAAGCCACCTTGGCGATATGCTTGGGCGAAGAGACAAAATCCAATCCCTCTTGAAGGCCTTCGGGCCAATCGAAAGCGACGGCCGACTTGGTAAGAAAGCAGGAGCCAGAAAGATTGAAGCAGAGCTGCATGGTGCCAAGGCAACCCCTGCCTCAAAATCTCTTCTGAAAAAGGATTCAAAATATATCAAGTTTATTGGAGATGGAACAAAGCTTCCTCAATACAGCGCAGGAAAATGCCCCTTTTGCGAGAGGAAACTGTCCCCGTCGAGAATGGCTACGATCGAGGCGATTCGTTCGGCAACTCAGTCAACCTTCAAGATGCTATTCGACAAAACTTCCT
>CAVEWV010000215.1:0-3107 GCA_963619535.1 Acutalibacteraceae bacterium
CCATTCAATCCGTCGACCTCGCGTTCGACGCGCTTATCAACGAGGTGGACGTCTCGAAGATGAGGGTGTTTCTCTCGGACGTGATGTTCGACTCGGCGAAGACGGCCGACGGCAAGCGGGTGCCGATCCCCTTCGGCAAGGGCGACTGCACGGTGTTCAGGAAGGTCATGAGCACCGAGGACACTATCACGGAGTTCGCGCCTGCGTTGCGCACGGAGGCGCAGAGCAGGGCGCTGAGGCTGGCGCTGCAGGTGCTCGGGGACCTCACGGGGCTGGGGATCAACTACTTCGACTTCGACAACGTGGGGTACGTGAAGACGGCCACCGAGGTCTCGTCGGATAACTCGGCGCTTATGAGGAACATACGGAAGCACGAGAACGCTTTGCAGGGGCCGATCGCGGACGTTTCGAGGGCGCTTCTCGCCTGTGCGAGGGGCATGGGCGAGAGGGTGCCGGATGAGGGTAACGTGCGCGTGCTGTTCGATGACTCCATCATCCAGGACACCGAGGCCGAGAAGACGCGCGACATGAAGGAGGTGGCCGCCGGCTTGATGCAGCCCTGGGAGTACCGCGTTCGCTGGTACGGGGAGAGCGAGGATAAGGCGCGCGGGAACGTCGGCAAGGGGCCCCTGGCGGCCTCGTAGGCGGTTCTCGGCAATAAGGAAAGCGATGCGACGGGCGCTGGTTGTTGGCCGGCGCCCGTTTGCTGCCGGCTAATTACCGGCGATTTGACGCGGCGTATAATTGCGAAAGCTGTGCCCGCGTTTCTCACCTGCACGGAGGTTGTCCGCATGTCGAAGCTCAACATTGACCAGAAGTCGATTAGGGAACTCCTCACCGACAAAAGGAGCGATTTCCTGATCCCCGACTACCAACGCCCCTATGCCTGGGGCGAGGACGAGTGCGCGACGCTCTGGGACGACCTGTTCGCCTTCGCCTTCCCCGGCGACGACTGCGACGGCTTCAACAGCAACGACGAGTACTTTCTGGGTCCCATCGTCACCTTTAAGAACCCCGCCGGGCAGCTCGAGATCATCGACGGCCAGCAGCGTCTGACCACCACGATGCTCCTGCTGCGCGCCTTCTACGACAAGTTCTCGAACATGAAGGACAAGCAGTCGAAGAGCATGTACAAGGCCATTGAGCGCTGCGTGTGGAAGGCCGATGAGTTCGACGATCCCGACTTCGACGCCCTCAAGATCGACTCCGAGGTGGCCTCGGACAACGACAAGGGCGAGTTTCTCGAGATCTTGCGTACGGGCTACGTGGAGGACGGCTGGAAGAGCTCCTACGCCCGCAACTTCAAGTTCTTCCAGAAGAAGATCGAGGAGCTGGTGAGCGAGTGGCCCAGCTACACCAGCTTCATGGCGGCGCGGGTCATCAACAACGTGATCCTCCTGCCCATCGAGGCGGAGTCGCAGGACACGGCGCTGCGCATCTTCTCGACGCTCAACGACCGCGGCCTGCCGCTCTCCGACGCCGACATCTTCAAGAGCCAGTTCTACAAGCACTACTCCGGCCAGGGCCGCAAGGACGAGTTCATCGGGCGCTGGAAGAAGCTCGAGGAGGGCGCCAACAACATCTTCCGCCCCATGCGCGGCACGCCCATGGACGAGCTGTTCACCCGCTACATGTACTTCCGCCGCGCCCAGAAGGGCATCCGCGACACCACCACGGCCGCGCTGCGCGACTTCTTCAGCGCCGACGGCTACGCGATGCTCAAGGACGAGCGGACCTTGGGAGAGCTCGAGGCGCTGCTGGGCTTCTGGCAGAGGGTGGACGCGCAGGAGGGCTTCAGCGAGCGGGTGCTGAGGCGCCTCTTCGTGCTGAACTACGCGCCCAACGGCATGTGGACCTACCTGCTGAGCGTCTGGTTCCTGTCCAACCGCGAGGACGGAGACGAACTCGACGAGGGCGAGCTGTACGCGTTCCTGAACAAGATCACCGCGTTCATCTTCGCCTACGCCATCGAGCGCCCGGGCGTGAACGCGCTGCGCACGCCCGTCTACCCCGAGATGGTCAACATCGTGAACGGCGAGCCCGTCGAGTTCGCCGGCCGCCTGTTCGACCGCGCCGGCATCACCGAGCGGTTCCGCACCTACGTGTTCACAAACGGCAGGCCCGTGACCAAGTCGATGCTGACCTGGTGGGCCTACGCCGACGACATCCAGCCGCTGATGAGCCTGGAGACCACGCTGGAGATCGAGCACATCTACGCCAAGAAGCGCAACGACCTGACCCCACTCGCCAACCGCGCCAACCTGGAGGCGCTGGGCAACAAGGCGCTTCTGGAGAAGCGCGTGAACATCCGCGCGGCCGACTACAAGTTCCCCGACAAGCGCAAGTACTACGAGGGCTACACCGCCGGCGACGGCAAGGAGAAGCCCGGCACGCAGGTGGCCGAGCTCAGGCGCCTGGTCGCCGAGAAGGACGACTTCACCGAGGCCGACATCGAGGAGCGCACCGAGCGGATCATCGGAGCGTTCGTCGACTACCTGGGCGACAACGGGCTTCTTGCTTAGGAGGCCGGCATATACGAGAGGCTGACCAAGTACGCCGGGACGCTCGCGCACAGGGAGACGAGGGCCGAGCCCTTCAGCGGAACCGAGGGAATGGGCGACTTCATCGACGACTTCGCCGACACGAGCTACCCGGACACGCTGAGGCGCTACGGCGTCGAGAACCCCCGTGGGGCCTTCGCGGCCTGAGACGTCGAGCACGCCGATCTCGCCCTCGTGCGGGCGATGGTTACGACGTGTGCCCGGGAGGACCGCTTCATCGGGGGCGCCCTGGGGCTTTACGCCGAGAGCGGCTTCCTGGACAGGTGCCTCACGAGACTCAAGGAGCTCGACGAGGGGTGAGCGCCGCCCCGGGGCGTTGCGGGTGCGTGAAGGGCACGGCGGCGCCTGGTGGGCGTGCTGGTGCGTCTGCTGCTGCCCGGGATCCCCTCGCGGGTGTTGGGGCAAGGCTTGGGGCAAGCGGTGCCAGGCGGTGACCGGTTGGCCGGCGCCTGCGGGTATGCCCCCGCCGGCTGCCCGGGGACGCCATGCGGCGGCGCGGGCAACCCGGATGACGCAAGCGCGGATGCCCCAGAGCGCAGGGCGCTG
>CAVEWV010000216.1:0-3100 GCA_963619535.1 Acutalibacteraceae bacterium
TAGACGCAGTGTCACTTTTCTAGGTAGACGCCCCGTACAGCCTGCGAGCACATACTTGCGGGTTGATTTGGCAAGCGTGCGCGTGAGAGGGCAGGTCGCGGTCATGACAAAGCAAGGAGCGCGCTGGCATGTACCGTGCCTCTTTCTGATGGCTGCCCATGGCAACGATGGGCAAGCCGCTTATCCGGTGTTTTCGAGCGATGCGGCAGTGCGTTTTCGAGGCGTGCCACGCGCAGCCTCGGACGCGTAGGGTCCGCTTGGGCAACTTGCCGGCAAGTCTCACTTGCCTCGCGCACATCAGTAGCAGCATGTGCATACCAGGACAAAGCGGCCTTATCGGGCGATGTGGCGCAGAAGGCTCGACGCTTCGGTATGGCGTTCATAGCTCCAGGCCCTCAAGAGCGGTTGTGGCGACAACCAAGGGCGATGTCGTTGTTCCTATGAAAAGCGTTGTCGCGATGTCATTTTTCATAGGAATATTCTCACCTCCGCGGAGCGCTCACCGGCCTGGTGTAGCTCGCACGAACAGCTGCCGCGCCGCGCGGGCGGGTCCGCCCCGCCCGTGCGTGCAGTGCATGCGCCGGGCCCTGTCGGGCATCTCGGCCGGCGCGAGCTCGCCCCTGTACTCAAGCCGCAGCCAATCGTACAGCACGTCCCTGCTGGGGAACAGGGTCAGCCGGTCGCAGGCCTCCGTGACGCTCAGCCCGCTGCGGTGGAACTCCCACAGGATCCCCTCGCGCTCCTCCTTGGTGTACATCGGACTCCCTCCTGGGCCTCATCCGAGGTCCGAGATTTTGTCCGGGGTCCCCAAGGTGCGCGGGTCGCAAGCGCACCTGCGTACGTGAACCGGACGCAACGCTGTGTCGGCAATTCCGCGGATGACCCTAAGAGTCGTTTACGTCCCACCTCAGCATTTCCCCAGCTCAAGCCCTGCAATACTGCATTGCGTTGAAGCCTGCGGGACGGCGGTGCGCCCCATCTGAACGCTCCCTCAACGCAGCTCACCCATTGCGTCTATAGGAGAGGGGCACGCGGCCTTCTAGCATCGACATCATGCGCGCCGGCCTGAGGGAACGGCGTGCGGCCAATCCCCACAAGGAAAGGAACGTCGCATGAACAAGGCTCAGATGCTCGACAAGTTCTCACAGATGCGCGGCGCCATCGCCGTGCCGACCCGCCGCGGCTTCGTGGCGGCCGCCGGTGCCGCCGCCCTGACCGCAGCCGCCGCCGGCACCGCTCTGGCCGACGCGCCTGCCGAGGGCGCCCCCGCCGACGCGGCCGCCGCTCCTGCGGCCACGGGCGAGGGCATGCGCTTCGTGGGCAACGAGGGCAAGACGATGGGCGAGGTCATGGGCGGCACCTGGCTCGGCACCGAGCCCGAGATCGCCGAGGGCGACATCGCGCAGACCTACGACACCGACATCGTCGTGCTGGGCGCAGGCCACGCCGGCACCGCCTGCGCGCGCAAGGCCGCCGAGGGCGGCGCCTCCGTCATCGTGCTCGAGTCCCAGGCCGAGGACGCCTTCATGGTGAAGGGCAACGACATCGGCCACATCAACTCCAAGTGGCAGTGCGAGCGCCACGGCGTGCCCGAGTACTCCCCCGCCGAGTTCATCTCCGAGTACCAGATCTGCTGCGCCAACCGCGCCCAGCCCACGCTCGTCAGCGAGTTCGCCAACCGCTCCGGCGAGGCCTTCGACTGGCTGGTGGAGAGCCTCACCGAGGACGAGCTTGCCAGCGTCACCTGCCTGAACTGGCCCGTCACCGACGGCTACGAGTACAAGAAGGGCCTGTTCCATTCCTACGTGGGCACCCCCAACTTCGGCGGCGTGGGCACCACCTCCACGCCCCTGGTGGGCTTGCAGGAGGTCGTGCTGCGCTCCCAGGACATCGCCCGCCAGGCCGGCGCCGAGTTCATCTTCGACGCCAAGGGCGTCAAGCTCGTGCACTCCGACGACAACACCGAGGTCACGGGCATCATCGCCCAGAAGGGCGACGGCTCCTACATCCAGGTGAACGCCAAGGCGGTCGTGCTGGCCGCTGGCGACTTCGGCGGCAACGTCGAGATGTACAACGCCCTGTGCTACGAGAACTACGGCTTGGGCGAGTACCGCGACCTGGGCGCCATGATGGGCTGCGACGGCAGTGGCATCCAGCTCGCCATGCGCATGGGCGCCAAGTTCGAGATCGGCACCGGCGGCGACATGTCCACCCAGGCGCCCATCTTCCAGGGCCCGCTCGAGTGCACCGAGACCCTGTGGCTCAACGACGCCGGCCGTCGCTTCTGCAACGAGTCCTACGGCATGCCGCTGCTCTCCCTGGCCGCGGCCGCCCGCCTGGATTCCGACTACATCTACTCCATCTGGGACGCCAGCTGGCGCGAGGACCTGCTCAACCAGATCGCCGGCCACATGGGCCTCAAGAACTGGGCGCAGGAGAGCGTCGACGCCATCGGCGCGTGGATGGACGCTGCCCCCGGCTCGGGCGCCGAGGGCTACAGCACCGGCGAGGAGGGCGGGACGGACTCCAAGACGTTCTGGTGCGCCGACACCGTCGAGGAACTCCTGGGCTACCTGGGCTTTGAGGGCAAGGCCCTCGACAGCGCCCTCACCGCCATCGAGAAGTACAACGCCGCCATCGAGGCCGGCGTGGACAACGAGTTCGGCTCCGACACGTCCACCATGTGCGCCATCCTCGAGCCCCCGTTCTACGGCTACAAGACGAGCTGCCGCGCCGGCGGCGGCATCCTGGCGCTGTGCACCGTCGCGGGCCTGCTCGTCAACGCCGACCAGCAGGTTCAGGGCCAGGGCTTCAAGGTCATCAAGGGCCTGTACGCCACGGGCAACAACTCCGGTGGCCGCTTCCCGCTCGGCTACAACGGCATCATGAACGGCGTCTCCATCGGCATGGCCCTCACGCTGGGCATGACCCTGGGCGAGCGCCTGGCGCAGGAGCTGGCTGAGTAAGACCTAGCAAGACAGGCCCTTCCCGGCAACACCCCGCGTCACACGTGCACTGCACCCTCCGCTTGGGCCCCGGCCCGCACGCTGTCTGTCGTGCGGGCCGGGGGTCGCCCGCCGCCACGCGCCCGCCGCCACGC
>CAVEWV010000217.1:0-3090 GCA_963619535.1 Acutalibacteraceae bacterium
GCCCTCGACGTCCTGCGCGATGACGCCTGTCACGGCGCCCGACTCGTCCTGGACGAGCTGCACACCGGGCGTCTCGTAGAAGATCTCGAGGCCCTCGGCCGCTGCGGCGTCGGCGAGTTCGATGAAGGCCTCGCCGTTGGCATAGGGCTTGTTGGAGAAGGAGTTGCGCACGTAGGTGACGGTCTTGCCGTTGAACTCGGCCGTGGGGTTGCTCGCATTGTGGAAGCTGCAGTGCTTATCGGCCTTGTCGATGATCCAGCTCATGGCTTCGCCGGAGTTCTGGACCCAAGCCTCGATTATCTCGCGCGGCGAACGGTAGGCGTTGCCGGCCTGGATGACGGACACCATGGCTGCCAGGCCCTCGGGGTCGGAGGCCTCGACGTCGACGCCGGTCGCTGTGCCGCCCTGCGAGATGGCGACGGACTCCTTCTGGAGCAGTGCGACCTTCGCGCCGTTCTCAAATGCCACCCATGCGGCGGGGATGCCGGCCGTGCCGGCGCCGATGACGACGATGTCGTAGTCAAGCGTCTCGGAAATGTCGGTGATGGGGTCGGGCGCGACGAGGAAGCTCGGCACGGCGATCTCGCCGTTATAGGAGGCTGTCGCCTCGGCTGCCTGGGCCACGCTTGTCATGGTGCCCACTGCAAGCGCGGCCCCGGCCATCGCTCCGGCACCCTTTACAAAATCGCGACGCTTGATGTCCTGCATAATGCCCTCCTTGTTCATGGCTGGTGCGGGCCGTGGCCCGCGTTCACGTTGTATGATGGGTGGCCCGCTGTGCCCGAAAACCCTTCGAAAGGTCTTGCTTGCCAAGGGCCAGGGTGTTTTCCTGATACCGTACTAAAAGGATGGTTGACGTGCTACCAGGTGTTTTGTCGGTCGAACAGACGAGGGGCGCTGAAGGGCGGCGTTGTGGGGAAACGTTTGGGATGACGGCCGGTCTTGCGTGCGCCTTTGCGGTCCTGGGGCTTTTGGGGTCGTATACGGACTCCTCGTCGATAGCCGCCGCCTCCAACGGTCTGCCGGTTATGACGAAATGGATCGCGCGCGTCGTCTCATGTTGCGTCTATGCGAGTGCCGTGCTGTTTCCCGCTGGGGTGTGCGGCCTTGTCAGGACCAAGGGCCGGCTCTGCGTGCTGGGACTGACGTTCCTGCTCGGCATCGCGCTGTCGTTTGTGGGCTGCGCGTCCATGCCCCTCTTCTGCGCGGGGCAGGTCGCCGTCGGCCTCAGCCAGCCCGTCGTCTTGCTCGGCTGGGCCCACGCGTTGACGGGGATGGAGAGGCAAGGCCGTGGCCGAATGGTCGTGCTCGGCGGAATCGGCGCCGCGCTTATCGTTCTTGTCTACAAACTGAGCGCGCCGGTGCCGCGTGCCGCCATTTTTGCGATGGCCGCGCTGGGTTCGCTGCTCTTGCTCCCACGCCACGGAAAAGCTCGCTGCTCCCCTGATATCGGCGCGAACAAGGGCGCCAGCCGTGGTGAGGGGCTCGGAGCGTCGGGCATCCCATGGGAGCTGCTGCTGCTCATGGCGTGCTACGCCTTTCTGTTCAGGGCGTTGCAAGGCTTCGACTTCGAGCTGCCCATCGTGACGCCTGTGGTGCGCTGCCTTGTCTGCGTGGTGGCCCTTGCGTTCCTCGGGGTGTACCTGGGTCGTCGCCAAGACACCAGGGCGAACCTGTTCAGCCCGTTGTTCATGCTGGTTGCGGTTGCGCTGGCACTTGTCCCCTTCAGCTCCCCCACCCTGCGGGCGGTGGCAAACGGCATCGCGAACTCGTGCTGGTCGCTCTTCTATTACATCCTCTGGCTCGTCCTCTTCGATTTGGGCGAACGGCTAGTGCGCGACTCTTTCAGGACGTTTGCCGTAGGCTGGTTTGGGCTCAACGTCTGTCTGATAGCGGTTGCTCCCCTCGTGGCGCTGCTGACCGCTCAAATCGACCAAGGGACTCTTTCGGTAACCGCGCTCGTCGTCATGCTCATTTACACCCTGCTCGTTGCGTCCATGCTGACAAGGGGCGCCTCTCGGCGAGATTCCAACCCGTCGAGCGGGGTCGGCTCAGCCAGCGAGGTCATTGACCCGCTCGTTGACTCATGCATGCGCTTGTCGGGTGAGGCGGTCCTCACACCACGCGAGTCGGAGGTGCTTGTCCTTCTCGCCCGAGGTCGGAGCGTCCCGTACATCTCCGACGAGCTGTCTATCAGCCAAAGCACGGTGAAAGGCCACGTCCAGCACATCTACGCCAAGGCCGGCGTCGCCAACAAGCAAGAGCTGCTGACGCTGCTCGAGCGTTAGGGCGCGGGGTCGAATGGGCTGTCGGCGCCATGCAGTTGTCCCGTCAGGCGAGTTGTTCGCCGGCGCCCGCACAACGCTCCCGCAAACTCAAGAGGGCCCCCAGGTTTGCTATCAGCGCAAACCCGGGACCCCCTCAACGTGCTTGTATACCTTAAACCCTAACCCTCTACCGCAACCTCAGCCGCGATGTAGCCTCCGGTGATGCAGCGGCCGATGGACAGACCGCCGAAGGTCATGGGGTAGTCCACGGCGCCGAAGAACGGGCCGGAACAGTTGCCAGCGGCGAAGAGGCCCGGGATGGGCTCGTCGTTGTCGTTCAGCACGTGCTGCTGCTCGTCGATGACCAGGCCGCCCAGCGTGGCCGACAGGCCCCAGTTGAAGTCGCGCTGCACCGAGTAGAAGGGACCCTGCTCGATCTTGGCCAGGTAGCGGGCGTCCTTGCCGAAGTCCTCGTCGGCGCCCTTGTCCACCAGCTCGTTGTAGCGCTCGACGGAAGCCGCGAGCTTCTCGGCGTCGACGTCGATGAGCTCGGCGAGCTCCTCGAGCGTGTCGGCCTTGTTCACGAGGGCATATCCGCCCAGAGTCTCCTGGTCGGCGGGGACCTCCTTGGGCGTGATGTTGGCGTCGTACTCGGCCCACTGGGTGGCCTGCTCGACGTAGGTGGAGTCGAAGATGCTGAAGATGCGCGCGTTCTCGGGATCGTCCTTGTGGGCCTTGATCGTGTCGCGCATGAGGTTGTTGATGCGGAACCACGGGATGTGCTCGTCGCAGAAGCGCTCGCCCGACTCGTCAACCATCATGT
>CAVEWV010000218.1:0-3083 GCA_963619535.1 Acutalibacteraceae bacterium
CCGCCCGTCTGGGAGATGATGACGGCCGTCTTGGTGAGGTCGTACTTGCCGCTCTCGATGGCCTCCATGATCTGGCCGGTGACCAGGATGGAGGGATAACAGATGTCGTTGTTGACGTACTTGAGGCCGGCCTCGACCGCGCCGTGGTCGACGGAGGGCAGCAGCACCGCGTTGTAGCCGGCGTTGATGAGCAGCCTCTCCACCAGCTCAAAGTGGATGGGAGACATCTGCGGGCACAGCAGGGTATAGCCCTCATCCTGCATCTGCTTGGTGTAGCGCACCTTGTTGAAGGCGGCGCTGGCGGCCTTGCGCCAAACCGGCAGCTTGCCCGGCTCGCTCACGGCGCGCTCGAAGGTGCCATCGGCACGGCGCACCTCGATGGGGCCGACGTTCTCGAGCTCGCCCGCGGCGCTCTTGCGCTCGAGTTCCTCGCGCTGCTCGGACAGGGCCGCCATGAGGGAGCGGATGCGGATGCGGGCGGCGCCGAGGTTGCTCACCTCGTCGATCTTGAGGACGGTGTAGATCTTGCCGGAGGCCTCGAGAATCTCCTGCACCTGGTCGGTGGTGAGGGCGTCCAGGCCGCAGCCGAAGCTGTTGAGCTGGATAAGGTCGAGGTCGTTTCTGCTGGCCACGAAGCGCGCGGCGCGATACAGGCGGCTGTGGTACATCCACTGGTCGACGACACGGATCGGGCGCTCCGGGCGCATCTTGTGGGCGACGGAATCCTCGGTGAAGATGGCGAAGCCAAAGCTGTTCACGAGCTCGGGGATGGCGTGGTTGATCTCGGGGTCATTGTGGTAGGGACGGCCGGCGAGCACGATGCCATGGGCGTCGTTTTGCTCCATCCAGGCCAGGGTCTCGTCGCCCTTGCGCTGCATGGTCTCCTTGAACTCGAGGTCGGCCTCCCAGGCGAGATTGACCGCGCGGTCAATCTCGGTGCGGGTGATGTGCTCGCCCTTGAAGCGGCCCTTGCCCTTGGCGGCGTCGGCCTCACGCTGGACGGAGATGAGCTCGTAGAGGCGGCGCTTGAGCTCCTTCTTGTCGTCGTAGGGGATGAAGGCGTCCATGAACTGGACCTCGGGCTGGGCAAGCTCGTCAACGTTGAGGCCCAGAGCCTGCGGGTAGCTCATGACGATGGGGCAGTTGTAGTGGTTGCCCGCGGTCTCGTCTTCCGGGCGCTCCCAGCGGATGCAGGGCATCCAGATGAAGTCGGGGTCCTTCTCCAGCAGGTTCATGATGTGGCCGTGGCTGAGCTTGGCCGGGTAGCAGACGCTCTCGGAGGGCATGGACTCGATGCCGGCCTCGTAGGTCTTCTTGTTGGACTGGTCGGAGAGTACCACGCTAAAGCCAAGCTCGGTGAAGAACGCGTGCCAGAAGGGGTAGTTCTCGTACATGTTGAGGGCGCGCGGGATGCCCACGGTGCCATGCGGGGCCGTCTCGGGGTCGAGGACCGGACGCTCGAACAGCAGCTTGTTCTTGAAGGCGAAGAGGTTGGGTGCGGCGGCTTTGGTGCGCTTGTGGCCGGCGCCCTTCTCACAGCGGTTGCCCGTGATGAACTTGCGGCCATTGCCGAAGTTGTTGATGGTGAGCAGGCAGTTGTTGGAGCAGCGACCGCAGTGGGCCTTGGTCTGCTTCACCTCGAGGGCGTTGATCTCGTCGCGGGAGAGCAGGCCGGAGGTGCCGTCGGCGCCGGCGCGGTCGCGGGCGAGCAGTGCGGCGCCGTAGCTGCCCATGCAACCGGCGATGTCGGGGCGAATCGCCTCGCGGCCGGTGAGCTTCTCGAAGGCGCGCAGCGTGGCGTCGCTCATGAAGGTGCCGCCCTGCACCACGACGTACTTGCCGATTTCCTCCGGGTCACGCATCTTGATGACCTTGAACAGGGCGTTCTTGATGACCGAGTAGGAAAGGCCGGCGGCGATGTCGCCCACCGTGGCGCCTTCCTTCTGGGCCTGCTTCACGCGGGAGTTCATGAAGACGGTGCAGCGGCTGCCCAGGTCAACGGGCTTCTCGGTGCCCACGGCCGCGGCGGCGAACTCCTGGACGGTGAGGCCCATGGAGTCGGCGAAGCTCGCGATGAAGGAGCCACAGCCCGAGGAGCAGGCTTCGTTGAGCATGATGTGCTCGATGACACCGTCGGCAACGCGCAGGCACTTCATGTCCTGGCCGCCGATGTCGAGGATGAACTCGACGTCCGGCACGAAGGCCTTGGCGCCGCGCAGGTGCGCCACGGTCTCGATCTCGCCGGAGTCGGCGCCGAGGGCCTCGATGAGCAGCGCCTCGCCGTAGCCGGTGGTGGTGACGTGGCCCACCGTGCAGCCTGCCGGCAGCTTGTCGTAGATGTCGTTCATGATGTAGCGCGCGGTGCCCAGGACGTCGCCGCGGTTGTTGCCGTACCAGGTGTAGAGCAGCTCTCCGTCCTCGCCCACCACGGCGGCCTTCATCGTGGTGGAGCCGGCGTCGATGCCGATGAACACGCGGCCGGTGTAGCTCGCGAGGTCACCGCGCGGCACCACCTCGGCGTCGTGGCGGGAGTGGAACTCGGCAAGCTCCTCGTCGTTGGCGAAGAGCGGATCGAGGCGCTGGACCTCGCTGCCCTGCATGTCACCCAGGTTCTCGAGGGCCTCGATGACCTCGCCGAAGGTGACGCGGCGGTCGGACTCGCCGGCAAGCGCGGCTCCGGTGGCCACGAACAGGTGGGCGCTCGCAGGAACGATGCGGTGCTCCTCGTCGAGCTCAAGCGTCTCATAGAAGCGGTGGCGCAGCTCGGAGAGGTACTGCAAGGGGCCGCCCAGGAAGGCGACGTAGCCGCGGATGGGGTGGCCGCAAGCCAGGCCCGAGACCGTCTGGTTGGCCACGGCCTGGAAGATGGAGGCGGCCACGTCCTCGGGCGAGGCACCCTCGTTGAGCAGCGGCTGAACATCGGACTTGGCGAAGACGCCGCAGCGGCTGGCGATCGGATAGATGTGCGTGGCCTTCTTGGCGAGCTCGTTGAGTCCGCCGGCGTCGGTGTGCAGCAGGCTCGCCATCTGGTCGATGAAGGCGCCCGTGCCGCCGGCGCAGGTGCCGTTCATGCGCTGCTCGAT
>CAVEWV010000219.1:0-3069 GCA_963619535.1 Acutalibacteraceae bacterium
GAAATCAAGTTATTTCTCGTAGAGCATGTAACCATTGCGCCATTGCACTTGCAGAGTTCGCGGATTAGCCTCAATAATTAAAACTGTAATCAATCAGATTTCCTTCAAGCCCTAGGAGCTCCAATCATGGAAATCGGTTTGACCGATGAGGTCAGGAAGATGTGCGGTCTGCAGCCGCTGTCGGCTCCGGTGGAGGACACCGACCCCTTCTTCTGCTGGGACATGGCGCGCATTGATCTCGGCTCCCGGAAACTGCTGATCATGGCGAACGCGGCTACGAGCGCATGCGCTGTCACCAGGATGGCCGCCGCCGACTGGAAGCATATCGACGAGGTTGCGCATCAGCTTGTCGAGGACGCCGTCGGATGCTGCGGGTGCAGCCCCGAGGATTACTTCTCGCTTGCCGGGGAGGTCAAGCTCACCAAGACGCACGGGCGCCACGCGGTCGGCAACATGATGACGCTTGCCCATGCGTTGGGGCCCGACGACATAGACATGACCGAGAAGCTCCAGTGGCTTCAGATGGAGTTCCTCAATCACCGTTTCATATCGCGCTGCCTGGCGCACGAGGGCTACGGCCACCCCGCAGAGCGCTTCGCAGAAGACCTCACCGCGCGAATGGCGGCGAGGTCTTAGTCTGCAGTCAATCAGCCCCTCTTCATGTCGAAGATGAGGCTGTCGGCGGCCGATTGCGCCGGGGTTGGCTCGGCTTGTACGGGGGCGGACTCGGGCTCGGCTTCTGATTCCGTCCTTTCCGCCGCGCATAGATCGTTGAAGTACCTCAACACGATCGTCAGCTGCTCCTGAAGGGATTCGCCCATAGGTTCGTTGCGGGGCATTTCATGCAGCTCGTCTTTCAAGGACTCGATCCATTCCCTCATGGCCTTGCGGGTCCTCGGGGAGCTCGTCACGACGATCTCCTTGTTGGTCAGCCTGGCCATGATGTATTCCTGCTTGTTCATCCCGCAGGCCCCGGCCAGGCGTCCGATCATCTCGTACTCCTCGGGCGTGCATCGGAACGCCATCGTCTTGTTGCGCACGCGCGCATCGTTCGGGCAGGGCATCTCAGTTCTCCTTCTCTCGGTTCAGGGCGTTTGCCATGTCTTGCTGCTTGGTCGGGAACAGGTGGGCGTAGCGGTACGTGATGTCGACGGCCTCGTGGCCCACGCGCTCGGCGATTGCCAGCGCGCTGAAGCCCATGTCTATCAGCAGACTCACGTGGCTGTGCCTCAGGTCGTGGACACGTATGCGCTTCACCCCGGCCGCCTCGCACCCGCGCTTCAACTCGTGCCCCAAGTAGTACTTCGTCGTGTCGAAGAGCCGATCCTCGGGCCCCAGATCGGAGCGCATCCCGATGAACTCGGCGATCTCGTCGCACAGGAACCTGGGCATCTGCACCTTCCTCACCGAGTTGGGCGTTTTAGGCGGCGTCACCACGTCACGGCGCTGCAGTCGCTGGTACGACTTCGTGACGGAGAGGGTCGACGCATCCAGATCGAAATCGCTCGGCGTCAGCGCCAGGAGCTCGCCGCAGCGGATCCCCGTCCAGTACAACACCTCGAAGGCGTAGAGGCTCATCGGCTTGTCGGATATCGCCTCGCTGAAGCGGAGGTACTCGTCCTTGGTCCAGAACTTCATCGCCTCGGCGTTCTTGCCTCCCATCTTGTCGACGCGCTTCACGGGGTTGTCCTTGAGGCCGTAGTAGCGCTCGGCGTGGTTGAAGATGGCGTTCAGCTGGTTGTTCAGCGTGCGCAGGTACGTCGGCTTGTAGTGGTTCCCTGCGGCATCGACATGCTCGGTGAGGCTGTTCTGCCACTTGATGATGTCCACGGGCTGCACCATGCACATCAGCTTCAGCCCGAAGAACGGCAGGATTTTGTCGCTGATCATGCGCTCCTTGGAAAGCCAGGTGCTCTCCCGCAGGCGCGGCCTTATGTCGTCGGCGTACACCTCGACGAACTTGCGGAACTCCATGTCCATGGCGCTGCCCTTGTCGGAGAGGAAGTCGTTCTCCCAGATCTTGGCCTCGAGCTCGGTGGGGAACCCTCGCTTCACCTTGTGCCGGTTGTGTCCTCGCGCGTCCTTGTAGTAGCACTGCACGTACCACTTGCCGGACTTCTCGTCCCTATAGGTCGGCATCGTCGTCCACCCCCGGGAAGAACACCCGCTCGAAGATGTCGCTGCGGATTCGGCCCTTCATCACGTAGGTCCCCTTGGCCTCGTCGCTCCGGTTCACCTTGCGGATGATCTCGTAGGCCGTCGCCTTGTGGACACCCAGCCGGCCCGCCACCTCTTCTGCCCGCATGAAGCGCGGGCGCTCGTCGTTTTTCTGCATGGCTTCTCCTTGAACGTACGGACATGTACGGTTTGCAATGCAAACGATATTCGTACATTTATGTACTGTCAAGGATTTTAGGTACAAGTCTGTACGGTGGTAGAATGTGCCGGATGGACCCTAAGGAGGGAGCAGGGCATGACAACGGGCGAGAGCATCCGGCGCTACCGCAAGATGCGCCGCATGACGCAGGGCGAGCTTGCGGAGAAGGTCAATCTTACCGAGGGGGCCATCCGCCACTACGAGAGCGGCATCCGAGCGGTGAAGCCCGAGCTGCTGCCCCGTATCGCCGAGGCGCTCGGGGTCTCGGAGAGCGCCTTGAAGGATTACCGGGTTGAATCCTATGCGGACCTCATCGGCGTCTTCCTCCAGATGGAGGGAGAGTACGGCCTGAGGCCCGCCGACGACGGCATGGGCCTGTCCATAGACCCCAATGCCGAGCACTCCCCGAAGCTCGCCCATGCCCTCAAGACATGGGCCCAGAAGCGCCAGGAGCTCGCAGGCGGCGAGATCTCGCCCGATGAGTACGACGACTGGAAAGCGTCCTTCTGAGGCGCCCAGGCCGAATATGCGAGCCTTCAAGAGCCGTCCCATGGGCGGCTCTTTACATGTCTGGGGCCGCAATCGCGTACTCCCCAAGGGAAATCGGGGCGTTCCGGACGGGTTTGGGAGTACGCCGCATGCGCGGCACTCGACGTCACATGGCGGCACTTTGCGTCATTCGGGGCATATTC
>CAVEWV010000220.1:0-3052 GCA_963619535.1 Acutalibacteraceae bacterium
GGCATCGGCCACGAGCCCGACACCTCGATCGCCGACATGGTGGCCGACCGCAGGACCTCGACGCCCACGGCGGCCGCGGAGTCCGTGGCACCCGGCATCGACGACATCCAGCGCCAGATGATCCAGCGCCAGCGGCGCCTGGGCCAGGCCATGCAGGCCACGCTCGACGCGGCCGAGGTGCAGCTCGACGGGTATTCTCGTCGGCAGGACTCCAGCATGGGGGCCGCGCTGTCCCGCTTAGGCGTGCTCGTTGGCGGATACGCTTCGCGCAAGTGCCTGCAGGACCCGACGGCGAGCCTCAAGGCGCGCGAGGCCGACGTGGCGCAGCTGCGCTCACGCTTCGAGGCCGCGATGCCCAAGACGCTTGAGCGCCGCCGGGAGGACTGCGCCCGCCATGCCGCGCGCCTCGAGAACCTGGGGGCGCACCTCACCGACCGCGGACAGGCGCAGATCTCGCGCTACGCGGCCTCGCTCGACGCGCTGAGCCCCCTGAAGGTCCTCTCGCGCGGCTACGCCATCGCCAAGGACGAGGCGGGCCACGTCGTGAAGTCCGCGGCCGACGTCGAGGTGGGGCAGGACCTCACGGTGCAGCTCGGCCAGGGCTCGGTGCGCACGCAGGTCGTCTCGACCACCCCGTAGGAGCTGCGGCTCGTTTGATTTCGACTCTCGTTTCTCGCTAATCCACCTTCATCGAAAGGATAATCATGGCAGACAAGGCTATCGACCAGATGACGTTCAAGGAGGCCTCCGTCGAGCTCGAGCTCATCGTGCGCGCGCTCGAGGCCGGCGACCTGGAGCTCGAGGAGTCGCTCGAGAAGTACAGCCGCGGCGTGCAGCTGCTCCAGAGCCTGCGCGAGCGCCTCTCGGCCGCCGAGCAGAAGGTCCGTGTCCTCATGGACGCCGCTGACGAGAACAACGTGGTCGTCGACACGACCTCTGCGCCCTCCACGGCTTATATTGATGAGTAAGGCGCGCCTGCGCTAGCCGGCCACCTTGGCCTGTCGTCGTACATAAGGAGAGGAAACCATGTCCGACTGCATTTTCTGCAAGATCGCCAACGGCGAGATCCCCAGCGACTTCGTCTATGAGGACGACAACGTCGTCGCCTTCAAGGACCTGAGCCCCCAGGCTCCCGTCCACGTGCTCGTCGTCCCCAAGAAGCACCACGCCAACATCATCGACGGCGTGCCCGCCGCGACCCTCGAGTCCATGAGCCTCGCGGCCAAGAAGATCGCCGAGGACAACGGCCTCGACAAGACGGGCTTCCGCTGCATCATGAACACCGGCGCCGACGCCGGCCAGACGGTCATGCACCTTCACATGCATGTCCTGGGCGGCACCAAGCTCGGCGAGGGCCTGCTCCCTAAGGAGGCCTAAGCCATGGAGTCTCGCATCAACGACTGCGCCGAGCGCCACGCGCGCGGCTTCAACTGCGCCCAGGCCATCGCCTGCACCTACGCCGACCTCGTGGGCATCGACGAGAAGACCGCCTTTGCCGCGACCGAGGGCTTAGGCCTTGGCATGGGCGGCATGAAGGGCACCTGCGGCGCGCTTTCCGGCGCCTGCGTCCTGGCGGGTCTCGCCGGCAGCTGCGCCGACCTCGACGCGCCCACGAGCAAGGCCCAGACCTACAAGGTCTCCCGCGAGCTGGTCTCGCGCTTCGAGGAGATGTCGGGCGCCACGCGCTGCGCCGACCTCAAGGGCATCGAGACGGGCGCCGTCCTTTGCAGCTGCCCGCAGTGCATCGAGAACGCCGCGCGTCTCGTCGAGGAAGTGCTCTTCGCGGACAAGTAGGGCCTTGCGCCCGCTGGTCGCGCGGCCTTCTCGCAGGCGCCTCTAGCTCAATGAAATCGATTAATGAATTACCTGTGATAGCCCCGGTTGGGGCTATCCTTGTCTAGCTGTAAATTTTTGGCGCCAAGGGGTGTTCCCTTGCGCATGAGAGGAGAGAAATGAACGTCCTGGTCATCAATGCCGGCAGCTCTTCGCTGAAGTATCAGCTGCTCGACGTCGACACCCGCGAGGTCTACGCCAAGGGCAACTGCGAGCGCATCGGCATCGACGGCTCCTTCATCGGCCACGAGGAGAACGGCTCCGGCAAGCAGAAGCTCGAGGTCGCGCTTCCCGACCACAAGACCGCCGTCAGCCACGTCTTCGAGATCTTGAAGAACGTCCCCCAGCAGGTCGACGGCATCGGCCACCGTGTTGTCCAGGGCGGCTGGTACTTCCCCGAGTCCGCCGTGGTCGACGACGACGTCCTGGCCAAGATCCGCGAGGTCGCCCCTCTCGCCCCGCTGCACAACTACCCCGAGGCCGACGTCGTGGAGATTTGCCGCGACATGTTCCCCGAGCTGGGCAACGTCATCGTTCCCGACACCGCCTTCCACTACAACATGCCCGAGCACGCCTGGCGCTACGCCCTTCCCCGCGACGTGGTCGAGAAGCTCCACATCCGCAAGTACGGCGCCCACGGCACCTCTCACCGCTACATCTGGCGCGCGACCAAGCAGTTCCTGGGCGACGAGTGCCACAAGCTCGTGAGCCTGCACCTCGGCTCCGGCGCCTCCCTGTGCGCCATTCAGGACGGCCGCTCCATGGACACCACCATGGGCCTCACCCCGCTCGACGGCCTGGTCATGGGCACCCGCTGCGGCACCATCGACCCCGCCACCGTCTTCTTCCTCTCCCGTGAGGGCGGCTACTCGATCGACGAGATCGACAACATGATGAACAAGCAGTCCGGTCTTCTCGCCGTCTCTGCCAAGTCCAACGACTCCCGCGACGTGGAGGAGGGCGCCAACGCCGGCGACGAGAAGTGCCAGATGGCCCTCGACATGTTCTATTACCGCACCGCCCAGCTCACCGCCGAGATGGTGTGCTCGATGGAGGGCGTCGACACCATGGCCTTCACCGCCGGCATCGGCGAGAACTCCGCCACCATGCGCCAGGGCGTGGCCGACCGTCTCGCTTGGATGGGCGTCAAGCTCGACCCCGAGCTCAACGCCATCCGCTCCGACGACCCGCGCGTGATTTCCACCGCTGACTCCAAGGT
>CAVEWV010000221.1:0-2875 GCA_963619535.1 Acutalibacteraceae bacterium
CGTCGTTCGTTTATTGCGGGTGCAGGTGCAGCCGCCCTCGTGGCTGGGTCTGCGGTCAGCGCGTTTGCCGGCGGTGCCGGCACCGATGAGGACATGAAGTACGCCACGCCCACCGAGCAGGGCGGCGTCAACACGGCGGGCCCTGCCTATGAGAAGGCGCAGCCCTCCTTCATGACCGCGCCCGACCCCATCGCGCCTGCCGACTGCGCCCAGACAAAGACCGCCGACGTCATCGTCATCGGCGCAGGCAACGCCGGCTGCGCGGCGGCCAGCTCGTGCGTGGACAACGGCCTCAACGTCATCGTCATCGAGAAGCTCGGCAGCGTCCAGGGCCGCGGCGGCGGCATCGGCCTGTGCAACACCAAGTTCACCAAGTCCTACGGCGAGGAGCACGGCCTTGACCTCATGGTGAACATCGAGGAGGCCCAGCACCGCTGGATCCGCACCTGCGCGAGCCGTGTGAAGGAGTCGCTCGTCTCGCTGTGGTTCAACAAGTCCGGCGAGGCCGGCGACTGGTTCATCGACAAGGCGGCCGGCTACGGCGTGGAGCCCGACACCTTCCGTGCCTACGCGCCCAACGCCATCATTCCCGAGAGCTTCTCCTACCACCAGTTCCACAAGGTGGACGACTCGGTGACGTTCCCCGAGGAGACGGGCTACTTCCTGCCCACCGCCGTGCTCTACGTGGATTCCCAGGACGCCGACAAGCATAACGGCGTGTGCGCTACTTATGACTTCTACACTCCCAGGACGCCGACAAGCACAACGGCGTGTGCGCTACTTATGACTTCTACACCTGCGCCCAGCAGCTCGTGAAGGACGACGCGGGCCGTGTGACCGGCGTGGTGGCCACGGCCCAGGACGGCTCGCTTGTGTACTATGAGGGCACCAAGGGCGTCGTGCTCGCCACCGGCGGCATCGACATGGACGAGGAGATGGTGGACTACTACTGCGAGCCCATCGTCCACGGCTGCCTGGAGAACCAGAACGGCCCGGCCGGCTACTCCACGGGCGACGGCCACAAGATGGGACTGTGGGCAGGTGCCGGCATGCAGGACGGCCCCTTCCCGCTCATGCTGCACCCCCAGGCCGGCTGCATGTTCCACGGCGCGTTCATGTTCCTCAACCTCGAGGGCGAGCGCTTCTGCAACGAGGGCACCTGGGTCCAGGGCAAGTCGATGAACGTCATGCGCCAGACCGACCACATCGCCTGGGCCATCATGGACGCCAACTACGGCGAGCAGAACGTCAAGACGCTCGAGAACGGCGTGGGCGGCGGCATGTTCTGGGACTCCATGGGCGGCGAGGTGGGCGACCCCTTCAAGCCCGAGGACGTCACCGCCATCGTCGACGCGGCCATCGAGGCCGACAACGGCACGGCGTTCAAGGCCGACACCCTCGAGGAGCTGGCCGAGCTCGTGGGCATCGACGCCCAGGCCATGAAGGCCTCCGTCGAGCGCTATAACTCCCTGGTAGAGGGCGGTGTCGACGAGGACTTCCACAAGCAGGCCGACTTCCTGTTCCCTGTGACCGAGCCGCCGTTCTACGCCTGCAAGGTGGGCGTGGCGCTGCTGGCCATCGTGGGCGGCCTGGACATCAACCGTCGCCTGCAGGTGCTCGACACCGACCGCAAGCCCATCGAGGGCCTCTATGCCACCGGCAACGTCTCGGGCGACCTGTACGCCGTGGACTACCCCATCAACATGGCCGGCAACTCCAACGGCCGCTGCCTGACCTGGGGCTACCTGCTGGGCCAGATCCTCTCCGACACGAGCGACCTCACCGCTGAGGCCGTCCCCGCCGAGAAGGCGGCCGACGAGCCCGCCACCGAGACCGAGTCCGACGTGGTCGAGGCCACCGAGGGAGGTGCTCTTGCCGACGGCACCTACACCGGCACGGGCAAGGGCATCGGCGGCAAGTTCGAGGTCACGGTGACCGTCGAGGGCGGCAAGATCGCCTCCGTCGAGGTCGGCGACAACTCCGAGACCGAGGGCATCGGCTCCAAGGCCATCGAGCAGCTGCCCGTGAAGATCGTCGAGGCCAACGGCACCGAGGGCGTCGAGGCCCTCTCCGGTGCCAGCGTGACCTCCAAGGCCATCTTCGACGCCGTCAACGAGGCCCTGGCCGGCGCCCAGGCGTAAGGCACCCGCTGACATCACGTCCTGTGACATGAATACAAGGCCCGCCATCTGCATTCGCGCAGGTGGCGGGCGTTTTCGTGCCTGTTTGCCGGGCTGACCTCGCTACTGGCCGGTCGCATCAGCGCGTCCAATGAAGCTCGGCCTCTTTAAACCTATTGACATGATGGGTAAATATTTCTAGAGTGTTACTAAACCGACGGTTCCATAGGTATCTTCAGCGGAGGCTTGCATGAATTGGGGGCTTGCCATGGGGGGTAAATGGATTCGGAAGAGGCAGACGTGCGCTGTGGATTTAGCTCGTGAAGCGAATGCCTGGATTTTACTCATCGTTTCGTCGCTTATTGCCATGACGCTATCTTTATTTGTATTTGGTTGTACAGATGCCGATAGCAGGTATCTCGGTTCGGTTTGCTACCCGGTCAATGCGCAGGGCCAAACCTATGGGGCGTCAGACGTTGCTTATGAGAACCTGCCGGAAGGGGTGTCAGGCGGGGAAGTTGCCGACTATCTTCCTGATTTAATACTCGTTCAGAACTCAGATGGGGTCGAAGGCTATGTGCTGAAGGCCGATTTTCTTCCCCAAACTCCAACATCACCTGAAGAAGCACTCGAGATGCAAGAGTCAGGGGCATTCTCCCGAAAGGAGGTTCCCATGTATGCCTCCGACGGTGTCACTGTGCTCGGAACGTATTCCATCGGTTAGGATGAATGGCAAAGGGGAGGGCATTATGGTA
>CAVEWV010000222.1:0-2819 GCA_963619535.1 Acutalibacteraceae bacterium
GAACGTCCACCGCAAGAGCATCTACACCAAGCTCGCCATCCACTCCCAGCAAGACTTGCTGTCGATCGTGGAGGGCGGCAGGTAGGGGGGCGAGAGGGGAGGCTTGCATGTTTGGCCCACATGTGCGTTCGAGGCCAAAGTGCCCTCTTCACCTCGTTAAATAATCATCTTCAACTGGTAAGCGAAATCACGAGAGCGATTATGTAACGAGGTCGGGGGCGTGGTGCGCGGCAGACGTTGCTCGATGACCTGCGGGCGGTTCAAGGCGTGCGGCAGACGTCGCCCGGTGAGCCGCTCCCGTATCGCGGCATCGCCCTGAGGCCCGGAAGGCCTGAGGTTCCCAACCCGGGCCGTCCGGGTTTTGTGTATTGCCTGCCCAAGCCGGCGAAGGGCCTACAATTCTGCCTCGCAGGTCACGGATTTTGGGGCCTCGGAGAGGGAGAGGGAGACTCGCATGAAGGTTTTGCTTGTGAACGGAAGCCCCCGCAAAGACGGCAACACGTCCGTTGCGCTGGCGCAGGTGGCCGAGGCGCTTGAGGCCGACGGCATCGACGCCGAGGTGTTCTGGCTGGGGAACAAGCCCGTCAACGACTGCATCGCGTGCGGCAAGTGCGCCGAGCTGGGCGGGCGCTGCATCATCGGCAACGACGTGGTGAACGAGCTTATCGCCAAGGCCGGTCGGGCCGATGGCTTCGTGTTCGGCACGCCGGTGTACTACGCGCACCCCACGGGCCGCATCCTGTCGGTCATGGACCGCGCGTTCTATGCGGGCGGGGCGGCCTTCCGCCACAAGCCGGCCGCGGCGGTGGCCGTCGCTCGGCGCGCCGGTACCACGGCGTCGTTCGACGTCATCAACAAGCACTTCACCATCAACCAGATGCCTGTGGTGTCGTCCACCTACTGGAACAACGTCCACGGCCGCACCCCCGGCGAGGCCTCCCAAGACGAGGAGGGCCTGCGCACCATGCGCAACCTCGCGCACAACATGGCCTGGATGCTGCGCTGCATCGAGGCGGGCCGCGTCGCCGGCATCGAGCCGCCCGTCGCCGAGCAGGGGCCGATGACGAACTTCATCAGGTAGGGCGAGCCGGGGCGCACGGCATCGCGTGCGCCCCGGGGGGACGGGCCGTGGCGTGTGCTTCGCGGTGCCGCCCCCCCTGCGCCCACGCGCAGGCGACGGCCGCGCGGCGGCCCGTCCCGCCGCGGGCTACTCTTTGAGCAGCGCGTCGGCCAGGGCGACGAGGTCTTGCCTGGAGTGGATGTCCATCTTGCGGTAGATGCTCTTGCTGTGGGACTGCACCGTGCTCACGGAGAGGCACTCCGCCTGCGCGATTTCCTTGACGGTTTTCCCCTGGTAGAGGCTGCCTGCCACGGTCGCCTCCCGCGCCGTCAGCTCATAGCGGTCAGCGAGGGCTTGGGCTATATGTGCGTCTATCTGCGCCTGGGTCGGGGCGGGGACATCGGGTTCACCGCCCTCATCGCCAAGCTCGCGCGCGCAGAGCGCCACAAGTGCGGCTATGCCTGCCCCGGCGAGCACCGCCATTGCCATGACTTGCAGGGCAGAGGACACGGCGTCGCCCGCGCCGTCGATGCCGAGCAGGGTGCAGCCCAAATAGCCGGCAAGCGCGCTGGGCACGGCAAAGATCAGCGGCCCATACGCGGCAGAGCGCTTTATCTGAGAGACGTGCGCCATGAGCAGGGCTTGGGAGAGGGCGCAGGCAGTGGTGACGGTCGCCGCGCCGATATGGCACAGCGCCGCAGGCAGCGGAGCAGCCGAAAGGAACGAACCTGCGAGAAGGCCGATGACGCAGGCATAGAGCGCGACCGTGCGCGTGGTGGCGGGCTGCCATATGGCGAGCACGCCAAGGGGAAGGGACAACCCCACAAGTCCGACGAGGTGCTTCGTCAGGCGCAGGTCGGCGTCTTGGAATGCCGCGTCGGTAAACGATTTGAGCAGCGTTGCGGCAACGAGCACCACGCAGAGCACGGTAACGCGCGTGCCGGCCTGTGTTTGGCCGCCTTCAGGGTGCGCGGGGCCGGGCGCGAGCAGGGAATTGGCGCAGAACATGCCGAGTGCCGCAAGCACGAGGTAGACAATCGAGGCGGTTGAGCCCAGTGGGAGGACGTCAGCGAGCGCAAACGTCACCACGATGCTGACGAGCATGGAGGCGCATGCCGCCGCTAAGGCAGTGCCGTCGCCAAAAAGAGCGCTCCGGCTGCAAAGTCTAAGGCCGAGCAGGGCCAGCAGTGAGGTCGCGAGGGCGGATGCGGCCAGGGCGAGCCATGACAAGGGGGCTGCCACGCCCGTCACGGCAAGAAGGGCTGCGGCCAGCAAGCTTGCCGCAAGGTAGACGGGGGACAGATGCGAGGAGAGCCGCCCGGAGGAGCCAATGGCGCACGCGCCCGTCGTGCAGGCAACAAAGAGGGCGTAGAAGACGGCGACCGCCAAGGCCTGGTCGAGACCGGTTGTTGCGACGAGACCCATGATCCCCGCGCGGCGGAAAAGCGACCAGAAGCAGGACAGTCCCAGTACCAGGATGCCGAACCCTACGGCGTCACGTTGACCTGAAGCCCAAGGCGCGCCCTCGTGCGCGATTTGGCTCGCGTCTCCCATGCCGTACCCCCCATTTGCGCCAGTATCTGCCAGGCAAACGAGATTTACCTGGTAAACACGTCAATCACATGCAAGGTCACATACGGTATCACATGCGGCGCGTGGCACAGTTCACGTTCTTAGCCCATCGGCCCATGTCGGCCGGCGCCATCGGCGCGCCCTAGCATTAGGTGCGTCGTACAGGGCGGCCGGACGGATGGTCGCA
>CAVEWV010000223.1:0-2780 GCA_963619535.1 Acutalibacteraceae bacterium
GCGCCTAAAGCCCCAGCGTCTCCTGCTCGTAGTCGGTCAGGGGGGCCGAGAAGCCCAGGCCGTCGAGGGCGGCGGCCACCTCGTCGAGCACTTCCTCGGAGTCGGCGCTCACCAAGTGGAAGTGATAGCCGTCGGTGAGCGCCATGAGCGGCTCGGACACGCCTTGGGCCAGGTCGTCCAGGAAGCGCTGCACGTCGCGGCGCGATCGGATGGCCAAAGGGGCTGATGGCCAAAGGGGCCGTGAGCAGGCCGTACGTGCGATGGTTCACCATGACGTTCTCCACCGCGGCGCCCAAATCCACGATTGCGTCGAGCTCGGCGGCCACCTCGTCGGCGTCGTGCCGCACCTTGAAGAGCCTGCTGGGCCGTGCGACCTGCGACTCGTCCGCAGGCGCGGCGATCATGTAGCCGCGATTGGTCGAGACGATCCTGACACCAGAGGAACGCAGCAGCGCCACGTCCTGCACGATCACCTGCCGGCTCACCCCGAAACGCTGCGCGAGCGCCGCGCCGCTCAGGGGCGACTGCGCCCCCCGCAGGGCGTCCAACATGGCTTCGCGCCTCGTCTGTGCGTCCATCTCCTCGACCTCCCATCAACGCCCGGCCCGCGGGCGGCAACCTGCAAGCGGCTATTGTACCCGCGCCGCGGCCTCCTGAAAATGACGAAAAGGGACGTAGCCTTTTCGTCATTTACCTGGTAAATGGCCAAATGACGAATTGGGACGGGGACTTTTCGTCATTTGAGGGCGACACATGCTGCGCGAGGTCGCCAGAGACTTCTCGTCATTTGCGCGCAAGCGGGCCGGGCTTTGAGACGACCGGGGGGTGCGCTCGGCTGGCCTTTGCGGGCTCGCCCCGACAACGCACTCGCTGGCGCATCAACCCAAACGGCCAGTGAAGGCCCGCCAACTGCAACGCCAAACCATCGTCCCATGGTCGGATGTGCAGATGGGGACGAACCCGAGGTTGCGGGCGAACTTCGCGCCCGCAGGCGTGGCGGTGTCGATCACGACGTCCTGGATGCGAGGGGCGACGCCTTCGTACTGGGTGGCGGCGGCCACGGCGAGACGGTATGCGAGGCCACTGCCCTGCCAGGGGGTATCGACCACGACGCAGCTCAGGAGCATGTGGAGCGCGGGGGCAGGGGCGCAAACCAGGGCGCTTCCAGGGGCGAAAGCAGCTCCTGAGGCAGGGGTCGCCCTGAGCACAGGGGCCGCCACAAGGACCGGCACGGCCCCAGGAGCACGGGCGATTGTGGGACCTGGCGCGAACCCGGAAGCGTGCGTGATCGCAGGACCCGATGCGACCCCGGAAGCCGCCGCGCCACCACATTCGCCCTGGTCAGCGCGGGCTGGGCAGGGGCTCTCGACATCCTCCACCGAAAGCTCAGCGTCGTTGAACACACCCGCAATCAGCGCCTCGTACACCGGCTCGCGCACCGGGAAGAGGTTGATGAACCCCGCGATGCGCCCGCAGGCGTCTCGACCGGCCAGCGTGGTGAACGGGTAGCGCTCGTACCAGCGCCAGGCCTCCTGTGCCGGCGTGATGAGGTCCTCGCCATAGAACCGCGCCTCCATCGCCGCCATGGCGTCGAAGTCGGCCCGGCCGAGCGCGCAGCCGACGCATAGCTCGCCCGCGGCCGCCCCGCCGGCAGCCGCTCCGCCCACACGCGCCACGGGCTCGCCCACAGCCGTCCCGCACGCGCGCGCAGCCGCCCCACCGGTAACCATCCCGGCTGGCCTGCCCGCAGCCGCCCCACCCGCACGCACGGCCGCCCCGCCCGCGACCCACCCGCTCGCACGCGTACCGGGCTCGCCTACCGGCCACCCCGCCCCCTGAGGCTCCCCCGCCACGCAGGCCCTCATTTGGCGCGGGCGACGATGTTCTCGCCGATGCCCGTGAGCCGGGCCACCTGGCGGGCCGACAGGCCGGCGGCCCTCAGGCGGGCGAGCTGGGCGTTGCGATCCGCCTTGCCCAGCGACTTGAGCGCAAGCGGGTCCATTCCGCCGAGAACCTCGCGCGCCGCGCAGATAGCACGCTCGTCGTTCAGGCGGCTCCGAGGCTCGCCTGTCTTGTACTCCACGTCGTCGCCCTCGCGTTGGTGCAGCGCGACGAAGGCGTCGCGGCCGCCGAGCACGCCGAGCGCAAACCCGGTGTCGCACAGGCGCAGCGCGGCCGCCCCCACGTACTCGCGATAGCTGCTCCACTCGTTGTCGAGCTCGAGGCCCGCCTCGAGCGGGTTGCGGTGGATGTAGCGCAGCGCGGCCAGAAGCTGCCGATCGTCCTCGATCGCGACGCTGTGGAAGCGACCCTGGAAGACGGGCCCGACATGGCCGTGGCGCACGTTGAAGTACCCGGCATAGCCCGACTCGAAGTCGCGCATGATGCGGGAGATGTCCTGGATGGGCGCGCGCATCAGCAGGTGGGAATGGTTGCTCATCAGGCACCACGCGAGCAGGTCCGCGCCGCCCTCGCCCATGCGATGGGTCAGCCTGTCGAGAAACGCCTGCCTGTCGTGGTCGTCCTCGAAGATGACCTGCTTGCCCGCACCTCGCACGATAACGTGGTAGCAGTCGTGCTCACCGACCCTGCGCGCTGTTCGAGACATGGCGGCTCCTTGCCGTAGGGCCCGCCCCCAGCGGCGGGCGCGTTTGGCGCGCATGCGCGCTTGCACATGGCGCACTCGTGGCGGCAACTCTAACAGAAAAAATGACGAATTGCACCCGTCCCTTTTCGTCATTTGGCCATCTACCAGGTAAATGATGAAAAGGCTACGTCCC
>CAVEWV010000224.1:0-2758 GCA_963619535.1 Acutalibacteraceae bacterium
GGCACAGGCAAGGACAACCGCCTTGTGGGCCTTGGCGTAGCAGCTCTCGCCGCCGTTGAGGAACTCGACGCCGATGACCTCGCCGGCGCCGTTGCACAGGATGTGCGTGACCTCGCTGGATGTCTTCACAGCGACGGTGTCGAAGGTAGCAAGCTTGTTCTCAAGGATGGTGAAGTGGGCGTTGCCCGAACCGGTGAGACCCGTGTCGGTGTCCTCGCCGTTCACGCCGTTGGAGAAGATGACGCGAGGAGCGAGCGCCTCATCCTCGTGGCCCTCGTCGAGGGCCCAGATGGGCGGAACGAGGTCGACGGTGTCGAAGCTGCGGCCCATCGAAATCATCCAGTTGACAGCCTCGCCAGAACGCAGGCAGGCTTCGCGAATGATTCCCTCGTTGCCGAAACCTTGGGCCCAGCGCACCATGTGGTCTGCAAACTTCTCGGGCGTGTCGCCCTCGTAGCCTGTCAGCTCAAGCTGGCCGTCAAAGCCGGTGCCCATCATGGCGCCGCCGCAAAGCTTGGAGTCGCCACCCACGATGCCGCTCTTCTCCAGCACCAAGACGGAGCTGCCCGCCTGGGCCGCCTCGATGGCCGCGCAGTAAGCCGCCGAGCCAGACCCGACGACAACCAAGTCGGCCTCGTAGGTCCACTCGTAATCCGCGTCGAGCACGGCCGGCTCGTCGGCCTTCGCCATGCCCGCGACACCCAGCCTGCAAGCCGATGCCGCGACAACGCTCGCGACGCCCGCACCCGAGATAAACCCGCGCCTGCTCATGGTCGCCATATGATTCCCCTTTCCGCCCTGCGGCGAACTCGCCACCCGCCCCTTGCGGATAGCATCGACCAAGCAGGATACGCAGGGGCAACACGCTTGCATATTCCGCGTTTCGACCATTAAAATGCCTGGTAAATGAAGTATTGCTGTGTCAATTCCGATATTCGGAAGATGAGGGGGCGCAGCCCGTGGATGAGCTTGAGGCCCGCATATACCGCCTGCTGCACGATGAGGCGTTCATGCGATTCATACAGGAGGAACCCTACGTCTATCGCGAGAGTGGCGAAGAAGCGCCGCCCTCGACCACGGCACCAGCGGCGGGGATAAGCCCCGAGCTGGCCTGCGAACTTGTGCGCTTTGCCCGGCGCATGCGCGCGACGCCTCCCCTGGCGCAAGTAACAAGCCGGAACGAGGCTTTTGAGGGCGGGCCTTCGTCATGTGAGACGTACGGTCCGGGTGCCAGCCCGGCGGGCCTCAGCGCAGGCAGAGAGTTCTGGGTCATCTCGCCTGAAATGTACCGCGACCTGTTCGACATGGTGGCCCGCTCCAGCGCAGCCTCGGCGCTGTGGGAACGGGTGCAACGGCTTGAGTCGCGCGACGAGCTTCGCCAGCTGCTGTCAGACGATCTGTACGCCGCCACGCGTCGCGACGGGCTCCCATTGGGCGAACGCGAACTACACCAGTTGACCCTTGGGCGTCGCAGTGCCGTAAATCCAGCAGAAGTGCTGGTGGTGAATGCCCTAGAACTGTTGGGAGACAAGTCTATACTCGAAGGCGCATGCGACGAGGCGGCGCTGCGCGAGATGTGGGCGCGTCTCATGCGCGGCTGCGAAGGCCTGGCCGACCACCCGCGCGCGCGAATCACCGTGGACGAGATGCTCCCCTGCCCGCGGGGGTTCTCGTCCACCGTCGGCTCGGTGGCCGAGCGTATGCAGGGTGCCGGACACTGCGAGATTCACCCACTCATGGACCTCATCTTCGTCTCCGACATCATGCTCGACGACGGACCGTTCGAGCGCTTCAACGCCATGATGGAAGTCGTGCTGCGCCACACCTTCCTGCGGAGGTTGGGGATGCCCGTCTTGGCCTACGCGCCCTATTCAGCCATCAGACTCGACTGGGAAATGGGCGTCAACCCACAGCTCTACGGCCGTCCTTACGGCAAGGCATTCGAGGTGGGTCCTTATGGCACCGACTCGACCCTGTGCCTGCGGGAGTCGATCGCGTTCATGAAGCGAGGACTGGAGCGTGTGGAGCGCGTCGCGGCGGAGATACGATCCGGCGACGAACGGCTGTGCGCACAGATTGAGACCGACTGGCGACTGAACGACCGGCAGAAGGCGGCCTTGCACTCGCTGGTCAGCGACCCTCGGTATGTCCTCGACGCCGCCGGGTACGCCGCGCGCTTCGGCGTGGTCTCTTCCACTGCCCACGCCGACTTGGCCGCATTGGTGCGTTTGGGGCTGGTGCGCATGCAATTGGAAGGCCGCCGGAGAGCCTATCGGCTGGACCCGCAATGAGCGCGTAGGAGGGTGCGATGGAGGATGCACGGGGGGTGCGCGCTCCCAAAAATCGCATGATTTAGCGTTCTGATCCCCGAGCGGCTCTCAACGTTCATGTCGCGCGAATCATCGTACCTGGTAGATGACTTGCGGGGCTTCGGTCTAGTTGGCCCTGGCACGTTAGAACGCAAAAACGAGCGCTATTTCGAAATGGACATCGGCCAGAGCGATTGTCCGGCGGCGGGAAACGCGCCTCGCTTGGCTGCTCCCCTGTCGCCGGAAGCTTGTCGACCGGACGCCAAACGCCCGGCTGGCAAGCCATCTACCAGGCAAATGACGAAAAGGCTACGTCCCTTTTCGTCATTACACACTACAATGCATGGGACAAGCGCGGCCTGATGGGCTGCGCATCAAAGGAGAGGGAGAGAGCATGAACGTTGTCGTTTTGAGCGGCAGCCCCCGCAAGGGTGCCAACACCGAGATCA
>CAVEWV010000225.1:0-2725 GCA_963619535.1 Acutalibacteraceae bacterium
CGATTTGGGCGTGATTCTATTTGCGCGCCATTTTCATATGGGGCGCTGAACGAGGTGGGTCTCAAGAAAACGCCTGGTAAAGACGGCGAATGCTCGGTTGGTTTTATTTGCACGCCATTTTCATGGGCCACGGGAAGGATTACTTTGTGGACGAACTAGACAGAAAGCTCAACGACGTGTTCACGGGCTACGTGGTGCGCAAAGACCTGGTGAAGCTCGTGAAGGGCAACGCCGCCGTGCCCAGCTACGTGCTCGAGTACCTGCTGGGGCAGAACTGCGCCACCGACGACGAGGGCCAGATCGAGGCCGGTGTGGAGCGCGTGCGCAGCATCCTGGCAAAACACTACGTGCAGCGCGCCGAGGCGGGCGCCATCCGCAGCGACATCAAGCAGTCGGAGTACAAGCGCATCATCGATAAGGTGTCCGTCACGCTCAACGAGAAGCGCGACGCCTACGAGGCGAGCTTCGAGAACCTCGGCGTGTCCAAGGTCCTGGTGAGCTCCGACACGGTGAAGAAGAACCGGCGCCTTCTGGTGTCGGGCGTCTGGTGCATCGCTGACCTTGCCTATGAGCCCAACGAGTCTCGCGACGAGTCGCCCTACATCCTGATGAGCCTGAAGCCCATCCAGATGAGCAGGTTCGACTTCGACGGCTACGTCGAGCGGCGCTCGCACTTTACCGAGGACGAGTGGATCGACGTGCTCATCCGCTCGATCGGCCTCGACCCCGCGCAGCTGGGGCGCCGGGCAAAGCTCTTCCAGCTCACGCGCCTGGTGACCTACTGCGAGCGCAACTACAACCTGGTGGAGCTCGGCCCCAAGGGCACCGGCAAGAGCCACGTCTTCAGCGAGTTCAGCCCGCACGGCATCCTGATCAGCGGCGGCGAGGTCACGCCGGCGAAGCTCTTCGTCAACAACTCGACGGGCAAGATCGGCCTGGTGGGCTACTGGGACTGCGTGGCGTTTGACGAGTTCGCGGGCAAGAACAAGAAACCCAAGGCCGACATCGTCGACATCATGAAGAACTACATGGCCAACAAGAGCTTCAGCCGAGGCATCGAGCAGGTGACGGCCGAGGCCTCCATGGTGTTCGTGGGCAACACGAGCCATGATGTGAGCTACATGATTAACCAGACCGACCTTCTCGAGGACCTGCCGGCCGTCTACCACGACCCGGCGTTCATCGACCGCCTGCACGCCTACATCCCCGGCTGGGAGATGGACATCATCCGCGGCGACATGTTCTCCTCGGACTTCGGCTTCATCGTCGACTACCTGGCCGAGGCCCTGCGCGCCATGCGGCCCATGGACTACTCGGGCGAGGTGGACCGGTTCTTTGAGCTGTCGAGCAGCATCTCCACGCGCGACCGCGACGGCGTGGTGAAGACCTGCGCCGGCCTGATGAAGATCCTCTTCCCCGGGCGCGACGAGACCGCCGAGGAGGCTGCCGAGATTTTGGAGTTCGCGCTGGAGATGCGCAAGCGCGTGAAGGACACGCTCATCCGCATCGACGAGACGTTCGAGCGCGTCGACTTCGCCTACCGGACCAAGGAGGGCGGCGAGTGGAGGCAGGTGGCGACGCTGGAGGAACTCGACTACCCGCGCACGTACCACTTGCTGGACAAGGTGCCCTGGGAGGGCGGCGCGACGGCAGAGGGTACGGGCGACGACTCTGGATTTGAGAGTGCAACGGTCGGCGAGGGCGCGGCCATAGGGGGGCTGCGGCGAGGGCGCCACGGCCCGCGGCAATACCGACGGGGAGACAGTTGTTTCGGATACAGCCGAGCCGTCGCGAAGGCCGGAGGCTTCCGAACCCAGGCCCGGGCATATCGTGTTTCGCGAGAACCAGCGCGGCGTGTCTTACGAGAGGCTCTTTGGCCCCTATCTTGAGGGCGCCCATGACGTGGAGATCATCGACCCGTACGTGCGCACGTTCCACCAGTGCCGCAACGTGATGGAGCTGCTCGAGGTCGTCGTGCGGCACTTCAAGTACGACGCCCACGCGATCAACGTGCACCTGGTGACCGCGCCCGACGAGTACCCGGACTCCAAGCAGGTGGAGTACCTGCAGCGGATACAGGAGTCCATGGCGCCCATGGGTCTCAACTTCACCTGGGACATCGACACGAGCGGCAGCCTGCACGCGCGGCACCTCAAGATCGACGACCGCTGGGACATCCTGCTGGACCGCGGCCTGGACATCTGGCAGCGCTTCGACGGCAACGACGCCTTCAGCATCGAGGGGCGCATGCCCGAGATGCGCCGCGTGAAGGCGTTCGAGCTCACGTATATGAGGGTTGGCTAGAGGGTCGTCTCGCTGCCTGTCAGGTGCGAATAGGCTGCCTTGCGGCTCGTTGTGACACACCCGTGCCCTGAAACATTCCTATCGCCGTCCCCACCACGCCCGCCTCCCCTCCACAAACCCCGCGAACTCCTCGGGTGTGTCGAGGTCGCAGAAGACGTCGTGGCCGGGGGTCGGGGGGATGTCGGCGGGGAGGGCGGCGAGGGTGCCTGAGCGGAAGAGCTGACGTGCCCCCTCGTCGCCGGCGAGGGTCTCGAACAGGGGCAGCGCCTCGCGGGGGAAGAGGCAGGGGTTGCCCTGGCGCGTGCCGCAGCGAGAGTGCAGGGCGTAGGGCGCGGGTGAACTGTCTCCCATTCCTTGGACAAGGAGAGTAAAGTCCGAGGAATGGGAGGTTTTTCATGTCCGTTGACCTGCGGTGCAGGTA
>CAVEWV010000226.1:0-2663 GCA_963619535.1 Acutalibacteraceae bacterium
GCTACATCTACCTGTACTGCAACAAGCACGGCCTCTTCAAGCAGCGCACCCCGCGTCGCGTTCCAGCGAAGTAGGCTAAAAGGACCTCGGACGTTTTCCGGACGCTCAGGCTACGCGGTGTAGCCCGGCTCCTCCCTGCGCTGCCTGGGCGTCTTCCATCCCAGCGCCTTCTTGACCTTCGCGCCCCAGTACCGATCGATGTGGGCGTCCGGCCCGCGCGGGAACTCCCCGAACGTGACGCCCGTCCGGTCCCGCCCCTCGAAGAAGTCGCACTCGGGCGTCCCGAGGAAGCCCTCGGCGCGGGCGTTGTCGGGGCTCCTGCCCTTGCGCGGCATCGAGCGCGTCGCCCCCGGGCGCTCGCAGGCCGCCCTCCACCTCTCGCCCATGTAGACGGCGCCGCCGTCGGTGTGGACGGTCAGGCCCTCCCCGCCCACGGCCGCCGCCAGGTCTTCGGGCATCCCGCCGGGCGCCTCGGCCAAATGAAGCCTTAAGTATGCGCTCGCGCGGGCATCCAGCCGGTAGCCAAGGCATCCCTCTTAGAAAAACACCTGGTAGACGCAGTGTCACTTTTTTGGGTAGACGCCCGCGGTGCTTGCAAGCGCATACTTGCGGGTCAATTTGGCAAGACGAGCGCCTCGCCGCCGCCGACGGGTTCGTTTCGAAGGAGGCCGGCCTCGCCTGGCCCTCCGTCCAAATGACGGCGTAAGTATGCGCTTGCCCGCGCATCCTGGCGGTAGGCAAGCACATCCATCCCAGGAAAATACCTGGTAGATAGGGTGCCGCTTTTTTCGGTACATGCCCGGCGAGCCGCACGAGCGCATACTTAGGGGTTGGTTTGGCAGACAAAAGGGGCGCGCCGGCATGTACCGGCGCGCCCCCTCGCTGTTTCCGGGGCTTATGTGTGCTGCAAGCCCGCCGATCGTCGGTGCCTACGCCTCGAAGGCGCTCTTGGCGGCGATGCGGCCGAAGATGGCGCACTCGCTGACGTTGGTGCCGCCCTGGTACATGAAGTTGTGGATGGAGCCGAACTCGCCGGCGCTGTACAGGCCGGGGATGGGGTTACCGTCCACGTCCAGGATCTCGGCCTTGGCGGAGCGGCGCGGGCCGCCGTCGGTGTTCAGGAAGCAAGGCGTGAGCTTGACGGCGTAGAAGGGCGGGGTGTCGAGCGGGGCCATGCTGTCGGCCGGGCGGTACTGGGCGAGGTCGGCGCCGCCCTCGCAGAAGCCGTTCCAGGTCTCCACGCTCTTGGCCAGCTCATCGGCGGGCAGGCCGCACGCCTCGGCGAGCTCCTCGACGGTCTGCCCCATGAAGGCGTCGCCGTTCTCCACGGGATCGCCCTCGTAGGCCATGCCGGCCGGCGAGCTGAAGCCGAACTCCGCGTAAGAGGTGGCGTCGAGGATCTTGTAGGCCTCGGGCAGGGGCAGGTGCGTGAACTCGCCGCCGAAGTTCTGGTGCCCGTGGCGGTCGCCCACTGCGGTCGCGATCGGCACCTCCTGGTAGCCCTCGGCAACGGACTGGCCGTCGTAGTAGAAGCGGCGGCCGCTCTTGCCCACCACGATGTTGCCGGCGAAGCAGTACCAGGGCAGGTCGTTGGCGTCGACGTGGCAGTACCAGAAGCCGCCCGCGCCGTTCATGTGCCAGGAGTCCGCGCCGATCTTGGTGCACATCTTGTGGCCGTCGCCCGTGTTGAGCGTGGCCGCGACGCTCTTGAGGTTGAGGATGCCGAAGGTGTCCTCAAGCATCGTGACGTTGTTCTCAAAGCCGCCACAGCACATCACGACGCCCTTGGTTGCGTGGATGCGTTTGTCGTTTGCCACAACGCCCGCCACGCGGCCGTCCTGATCCTGGACAAGCTCGCTCACCGGGAACTCGATGCGGTAGTCGATGGCGTCGGAGTGCTCGTCGACCCACTGCTGCAGGAAGAGGTAGAGGGAACGCGGGCCCTCGGCGCCCTCGGCGGCGCCCACGCGGAAGTTGCCGACGGACTGCGCGCCCTCAAGCTCGGGATACTCGGGGTACGTGGTGGGCTGGGTGGGGCTCGGGGTGCCCGGGGCCTCGATGGACATCTCGTCCACGTTCACGCCGAGCGACTTGACCCAGTCGAGCACCTCGACGGAACCCTGGGCAAAGGCCTCGAGCACGTCGGTGGGGGTGTTGGTGCGGCCGCCCTCAAGCTCCTCCATGTAGGTCAGGAAGCCCTCGTAGTCGTCGGTGTACACGCAGCGGCACACGGAGAACGGGCTGCAGCCGCCGGGGATGGAGCCCTTCTCGGCGAGCAGGACGCTCGTGGCTCCGCAGTCGTTGACGGCTGCGACGGCGGTGGCGAAGCCGGCCAGGCCGCCGCCCACGACGACGAGCTCGAACTCCTCGTCCCAGGCCTGCTCGTCGGCCAGGGCGGGCGTGGCGGCCAGGGCGGCCGAGGCGGCCAGGGCGCCTGCGCCCTTGACGAAGCTGCGACGCGAGGCGGTGATGGCGTGGTGCGTGTGCTGCATGGGATCCTCCTTGGATAGGCCGCCCCTTCTGGCCTTGTTGGCCGAAGGTCGGGGCGGCGCGGGTGATGGCGCGGCACCTCGCATCGGGGGCGACAGCACACGCGCTTCGCATCACAGGCTCGCTTGCCCGCAGGCCGCCGCCTATCGCGCTGTGCCGCCGTGCCCCGAGAC
>CAVEWV010000227.1:0-2650 GCA_963619535.1 Acutalibacteraceae bacterium
ACGACGTTGCCCTCAATAACCTTGACCGCCATGGCAGAACTCCTCTCATACATGTATTCACATCACAAAACACCTGATAAACCAACAAATGAACGAGCTATACCAACACACGCCCACCAGCCGTCCCGCACACCCCCACCGAGTCGCGAGACGCCCTCGCGCCCTTCGCGCATATCCCGCTCGTGGCTTTCGGCTTTTGCCGCGCGCGCAGTTTCGCAGCCTGGCGCGGCCCCGCCGCGCCAGGCGAGAATGTTTGAGCACGGGGCAAAAGCCGAAAGCCCCCGTGCGCTATGCCGACAGCGCCGTCTCAAATATGTGGCCCATCTTGGCCGCCTTCACCTCAAGGTAGTGGCGGTCGCACTCGTGGGCGTGGATCTCGATCGGCACGCGCTCCACCACCTCAAGGCCGAATCCCGAAAGGCCATAGAGCTTGGAGGGGTTGTTGGTGAGCAGGCGCACCGTCTTGCAGCCCAGGTTGCGCAGGATCTGCGCGCCACTCCAGTATTCGCGCAGGTCGGGGGCAAAGCCCAGGGCCTCGTTGGCCTCCACGGTGTCCAGGCCCTGCTCCTGGAGCTTGTAAGCCTTGAGCTTGTTAATGAGGCCGATGCCGCGGCCTTCCTGGCGCATGTAGAGGATGACGCCGCGGCCCTCCTGCTCGATGACCTGCATGGCGCGGTGCAGCTGGTCGCCGCAGTCGCAGCGCCGCGAGCCGAAGACGTCGCCCGTGAGGCACTCGGAGTGCACGCGCACGAGCACGTCGCGGCCGTCGCCGATGTCGCCCTTCACCAGGGCCACATGCTCCTCGCCGGTGATGTCGTTGACGAAGCCGTGCACGCAGAACTCGCCGTAGTCGGTGGGGAGCTTGGCCACGGCCTCCTCGCGCATGTGGTTGTCGTGTACGCGGCAGTAATCCTGGAGCTGCTTGATGCTCACGAACACCACGCCCAGCTCGCGGGCGAGCGCGGCCAGCTCGGTGGTGCGCATCATGGTGCCGTCCTCGCGCATGATCTCGCAGCACAGGCCGCACTGCTCCATGCCGGCGTGGCGCAGCAGGTCCACCGTGGCCTCGGTGTGGCCGTTGCGCTCGAGCACGCCGCCGGGGCGGGCGATGAGCGGGAACATGTGCCCGGGCCTGCGGAAATCCTCCGGGCGCGACGACTGGTCCACGGCCTTGCGCGCCGTGTAGCCGCGCTCGGCGGCGCTGATGCCCGTGGTGGTGTCCACGTGGTCGATGGACACGGTGAAGGCCGTCTCGTGGTTGTCGGTGTTGTTGGCCACCATGGGCTCAAGGCCCAGGCGACGCGCGATCTGGGCGCTCATCGGCATGCAGATGAGGCCGCGGGCCACGCTCGCCATGAGGTTGACGTTGGCCTGGGTGGCATACTGCGCCGCGCAGATGAGGTCGCCCTCGTTCTCGCGGTCGGGGTCGTCAACCACCATGATGCAGCGGCCCATCTGCAGCTCGGCGATGGCCTCTTCGATGGTGTTCATCTCGATCTCTGCCATGGTGCGCTTCCTTTCCTCTGAGGTGAAATAGGTATGAGTTGGGTTGGGGGTGCCGTACAGCATCCCTTGGATTTCTCTTCGATTAAGCCTTTGAACTGGTGTTATGCAGAAGCGTTCACGCTAGAAGCCGCATGCCGCCAAATCCGCCATGCTGAGCGCGCGGGGCGGGTCGGCCCCTGCCGGCTGGGCGGCGAAGCCCGCGGGCAGGCTCAGCGAGTTGGCCTGCTCGCCGGACTGCCCGCCTGCGGCCCCCTTCCCCAGGGCCGTCCCAAGCAGGCGCTGCACGTACTTGCCCACCACGTCGTTCTCCAGGTTCACCACGTCGCCCACCTGCCTGGAAAGCAGCGTGGTCTGACCGCCCGTATGGGGGATGACCGACACCTCGAACCCGCGCTCGAACAGGCCCGACACCGTGAGGCTGATGCCGTCGATGGCGATGGAGCCCTTCTCCACGATGAGCGCCAGGATGTGCGCGGGGCAGTCGATGCGCACGCGCACGGCGTTCTGGTCGGCCTGGCGGGAGGCCACCGTGCCCGTGCCGTCGATGTGGCCGCTCACGATATGCCCGCCGAACCTGCCGCCGGCCGCCATGGCGCGCTCCAGGTTGACCTTGGAGCCGGCACGCAGCCCGCCCAGGCTCGAGCGCGAGAGCGTCTCGGGCATGACGTCGGCGCTGAACGCGCCCGCCCCCATCGACGTGACGGTGAGGCACACCCCGTTCACGGCGATGGAGTCGCCCAGGTGCGCGTCCTCAAGCACCTTCAAGGCACAGATCCTGAGTGCCCCCGCACGGCCCGCCGGCGGCACCGACACGACCGTTCCCAGCTCCTCGACGATTCCTGTGAACATGGTTACTCACAATCCTTATCGATAGAATCGATAACCGGATAGGCTTCTTCGGCCATCTGGTTCGCCAAACCGAACTCATCGTGCGCAGCGGGTGCGCCGCCGCCTGCGGCCACCTGCGCCGTGCATGCGCCGCCCGGGTAGAGCGGGCCGGACGCCACGCAGGGAAGCGCCCGCGCGGCGGCGTCTGAGCCCACGCGCCAGCAGATGCGCACGTCGCCCCCGAGCACGTCGACGTGGGGCACCCCGAAGTCCCGGGCCTGCGACATGGCGGCCTTCTGCCCGCCCGCCACAGGGG
>CAVEWV010000228.1:0-2647 GCA_963619535.1 Acutalibacteraceae bacterium
ATGGCCGAGTTCGTGATGCGCGACCTGGCCATGAAGGCCGGGCGTGCAAACGAGTTCCGCATCGCCTCGGCGGCCACCACCGACGATGAGATCGGCAACCCCGTCCACCCCGGCACCAAGCGCGTGCTGGCCGCGCATGACATCTCCTGCGTGGGCAAGACGGCGCGTCGCGTGAAGCGCGAGGAGTACAAGAGCTGGGACGTCTTTGTGGTGATGGACGACGAGAACGTCGCGCATCTCATGCGCGCCTTCCGCGACGACCCCGAGGGCAAGGTGCACAAGCTCATGGAGTATGCCGAGGGCGGTGACGTCCACAGCGCCCGCGACGTGGCCGACCCCTGGTTTACCGGCGACTTCGAGAAGACCTGGGAAGACGTCTACGCCGGTTGCCAGGCGCTGCTCAAGGCCTTCTAGCAAATTCCGGCCGCCTCATTTTCCCTACCACACCCGCGAAAGGTTCAAAATGGCAAACTATAAGTCCAAGCAGGTCATCGTCATGCGCCGCGACCTGAAGATGCGCAAAGGAAAGATCGCCGCCCAGGCGGGGCATGCTTGTGTGGAGGCAACCCTCATGGCGCTTGCCCGCGAGGGCCGTCTCGGCCAGGTGCGCGTGACGCCCGACGAGAACTGGGTCTACCTCGACGAGGGCGACGCCCAGCCCACGCCCCTGTCCGACTGGTTCGACGCCGGCGTGGCCAAGATCTGCGTGTACGTGGACTCCGAGGAGGAGCTGCTCGGCCTGGCCGGACGCGCCCGCGAGATGGGCTTCGCCTGCGCCCTCATCCGCGACGCCGGCCACACCGAGTTCCACGGCGAGCCCACCTACACCTGCATGGCCCTGGAGCCCCTCGCCGCCGAGCAGGTGGACCCCCTCACGGGCGACCTGCCGCTGTACTAGGCTGCCACACGCGGCGTCCGGGCGCATTCCGGTCGCCCGTCGGCGTGCGCCCTGCACTCTCTCGGCCGTCGGGGGTGCCCTTGCCTCCTCAGGCCGGGCTTCTGCAACGCCCATCGTCCTCCAAAGTCCACCGCCCGCCTGGTCGCACTCCCTCAACGTTGGGGACTTCCGCCCTCGTGCTTCTTGCGTATTGTACTAGGCCGCCAGGCGGGGTGCCCCCGCCTCCTCGGGCCAGGCTTCTGCAACGCCCGTCATCCTCCAAAGCCCGTCGTCCGCACCCCCGCACTCCCTCAACCTTGGGGACTTCCGCCCTCGTGCTTCTTGCGTATTGCCAGGGGAGTGGCGGGCGTTTTCCCAGCTCAGGCGCTCACGCGGTATTGGGTATGGCCCGCTGGCCAGGCAGAACCTACCTTCTTGCCCAGCGCAAAAGGCACACGCGGCATCGCCGTCGCACCTTTTGCGCAGGCACATTCCATGCGGCCCGTGCAGCCAAGCGGGCCCTGAATGAGGAGGTATCTGCATGTCCCAGACTTCCCGCGTTTCCCGTCGCTCCTTCCTCGCCGCCGCAGGCGCCGCGGCCATGACTGTGGCCTCGAGCGCCGCCCTGGCCGAGGCTCCCGCCGAGGGCGAGGGCGCTCCCGCCGAGGGCGACGGCAACCCCCAGGCCGGCAGCCCCGCCAACGCCACCGCCGCCACCGAGCCCTACTCCGGTGAGGACGACGTGGCCCGCGTCGACGCCAACGGCGACACCGTGTACTACTCCATGCGCCGCAACTGGGTGGGCGAGGCCCCCCAGGTCGCCGAGGCCGACATCGCCGAGACCATCGAGGCCGACGTGGTGGTCCTGGGCCTCAACTACTCCGGCTCGCAGTGCTTCCGCATGGCGGCCGAGAAGGGCCTGACCGTCGTGGGCGTCGACACCCAGGACAAGGACGGCTTCAACTCCTACGGCGGTCAGCTCGGCCACTTCAACTCGCAATGGCAGCGCGAGGTTCTCGGCGTCACCACCGAGTTCGACCCGTGGGACTTCATCGACTCCTACCAGCTCCAGAGCGCCGGTCGCGCCCAGCCCGACCTCATCAAGCAGTTCGCCAAGCGCAACGGCGAGATGGTGGACTGGATGATGGAGCTCCAGCCCGACCTGGCCGCGGTCACCGGCAACAACACCATCCAGCTCGACCGCGAGTACAACTACAAGAAGGGCTACTTCTGGACGTACCCGGCCGTCATCAACCTCGGCTCGGGCGCTTTCGAGACCTCCGGCGCCTTCTGCACGGCCTCCGTGGAGAAGGGCATCGAGGCCAGCCCCTCCTCGCAGGCCCTCTATGGCACGAGCGCCGTGGTCCTCGTGAAGCAGGACGGCAAGGTCTGCGGCGCTATCGTGCAGGACAACGAGACCGGCGCTTACAAGCAGCTCAACGCCAAGCTGGGCGTGGTTCTGGCCATGGGCGACTTTTCGGCCAACTCCGACATGTACAACGCCCTGTGCACCGAGGTCCAGGAGTGCAACCCCTACACCCAGCTCGTGGGCTCGGGTCGCGACGGCTACGGCATCAAGATGGGCATCTGGGCCGGCGGCGTGATGGAGATCGGCCCGCGCGCTGCCATGGGCGGCGCCACGAGCGCCCTGCCGATGGGCTTCTTCGGCGCGGCGGCCGGTTGCTGGATCAACAAGTACGGCAAGCGCTTCTGCAACGAGGCCTTCGGCGTGCCCTTCGTCGCCGGCTGCCAGAGCGCCCGCCAGCCCAT
>CAVEWV010000229.1:0-2610 GCA_963619535.1 Acutalibacteraceae bacterium
AGGTGTACGCGATGTTGTACACGATGTAGAGGAACAGGTAGTACGGGAAGCCGAACGGCGTGACCGTGAAGATCAGCGGCTCAGCGATCATCATCGGGATAGCGATGAGCAGCCAGAAACGACGACGACCGAACTTACGACCAACGGCGGTCGAATAGAAGTTGTCGGCGATGAAGCCGAGGACCGGGGCGAGGAACGCGTTCAGGTACACTGCGGCGGCGGCGACGGCAGCTGCCTCAGCGCCCGAAAGGCCGCACTCCGTGGACAGGAACATGACCATGTAGCTGTGGGTGAAGGTCAGCGCGCCGGAGTTGAGCATGCCGCCCATACCGAAGCCCAAGCGGGTCCAGAATGTGATCTTTCTCTTTTTTCCGAGCTTTTTGAACATCGAGACTTCCTCTCCCTTGTTGGCGCCAAGTCACGGCGCATCCTACGTCCACGTGTTAATCGTTTGGAAGGTGAACGTTAACCTAAGTATACGGACAACACGGACGTTGTTAAGAGGGCGTTTTGGGTTCTCTGTGAACGGTAGTGGATGTACGGTGAACGTTCACTCGGGCATCTTAACGAAGAAGGGGCTCCCCGAAAACACGCCGCCCAGCAGCGCGGGCGCCCGTCGCGCCCCGTATGCGCGCCGCCCAGTAACGAGAGCGGATCGCGAGCCCCGTATGCGCGCCGCGCAGTAACGCGGGTGGCGTGCGCGCCCTGTATGCGCGCCGCGCAGTAACGAAGAAGCCCCTCGCGCCCTGTAAACGCGCCGCCCAGTAATCCGCCGTTACTGGGCGGCGAGGTTTTAGGGCTGGAAGCCCCCGCGCATTACTGGGCGGCGCAGCTCCAGGGCTGGAAGCCCGCGCACATTACTGCGCGGCGAGGTTCCAGGGCTGGAGGGCGCTGCACATTACTGCGAAGCGAGGTTTTAGGGCTGGAGGGCGGCCATCCGTTACTGGGCAGCGAGGTTCCAGGGCGCGCAGCCACCGCCGGACACCAATCCCCGCCCCCGAACGCAAAACCCGCCCGCGGCAGGGCTCTTCGACCCTTGCCGCGGGCGGGCAAATGCACATCGCAAACAACTGCCGCTCACGTAGGAAAATGCAACCTACAGGCAGACGCCGTCCTTCCAGATGCTGATCTCGTGGCAACCGCGACGCTCGGCCGAGGTAAGCTTGCCGCTCGCGGTCTCGAGCACGAGCTGCCAAAGACCCTGGGCAGCCTCGTCGATCGTGGCCTCACCGGTAGCAGCAACGCCGGCGTTGAAGTCCATCCAGTTGGCCTTGTGGTCGCAAAGACGCTGGTTGGTAAAGACCTTCAGCGTGGGCGCCGGCGCGCCGAACGGCGTGCCGCGGCCGGTGGAGAAGAGGATCACGTGGCAGCCGGCGGCGGTGAGGGCCGTGGTAGAGACCATGTCGTTGCCGGGGCCGCAGAGCATGTTGAGGCCGTGCTTCTTGACCTGGCCGGCGTACGGGAGCACGTCGACGATGGGCGCGGAGCCGCCCTTCTGGACGCAGCCGCAGCTCTTGTCCTCGAGTGTGGTGATGCCGCCGTCCTTGTTGCCGGGGCTCGGGTTCTCGTAGACGACCTCGCCGTGGCTGATGAAGTAGTCCTTGAAGCCGTTGAGCATGTCGGAGGCCGCGCGGAACACGTCCTCGTCGACGCAGCGGTCGAGCAGGATAGACTCGGCGCCGAACATCTCGGGCACCTCGGTGAGCACGGAGGTGCCGCCACGGGCCACGACCATGTCGCTCACGCGGCCAATGGTCGGGTTGGCCGTGATGCCGGAGAGGCCGTCGGAGCCACCGCACTTGAGGCCGATGACGAGCTCGCTCGCGGGAATAGGCTCACGCTCGGACTTCTTTGCGAGGTCAGCGAGCTCGGAGAGGATCTTGTGGCCCTCGACCTGCTCGTCGGCAACGTCCTGGCAGGTAAGGAAGCGGACGCGCTCGTGGTCGTACTCCCCCAGCTCGTCGAGCACCTGCTGGTGCGTGCAGTTCTCGCAGCCGAGGCTCAGGAAGAGCACGCCGGCGGCGTTCGGGTGGCGAGAAAGCGCCACGAGCAGGCGACGGGTCTGGGCGTGGTCGGCGCCCGTCTGGGAGCAACCGAAGGGGTGCGGGAAGTAATAGACGCCCTCGAGCGTGCCGCCCACCAGGTCCTGGGCGCCCTCGCACATGGCGCGGGCGACCTCGTTCACGCAGCCGACCGTGGGGATAATCCACAGCTCGTTGCGCGTGGCGGCGCGGCCGTCGGCGCGGCGGAAGCCGTCGAAGCACTCGGGCTCAACGCTCTCCACGACCGGGTGCGTGGGGTGGTAGCTGTACTCGACCTCGCCCGAGAGGTTGGTCTTCACGTTGTGCGTATGCAGCCAGCTGCCGGCGGCGACGTCGACGGTCACGTGGCCGATGGGCAGGCCGTACTTAATCACGTCCTCGCCCTCGGCGATGGCGCGGACGGCCATCTTGTGGCCCTGCGGGATGTCCTCGGCGGCGGCGACGGGCCCCACGCCGGGAACGTCCACGACCGTGCCCGCGGCCAGCGGCGACAGCGCGACGATGACGTTGTCCGCCGGGTTGATCTGAATGGTGTTCACGTTCCCTCTCCCCTATCCAGGCGTTTCTC
>CAVEWV010000230.1:0-2590 GCA_963619535.1 Acutalibacteraceae bacterium
CGCCAGCCAGTAGGCGAACTCGTGCTCGTCGGCGACGTCGAGCTCGGCGGTGAAGTTGCTCATGTCCCGCGCGCTCATGGCGCGCTTGGGCTTGGTGTCGTTTCGGGGCGGGGTGGCGCGCTCGCAGGGGTTCTCGTGGATGCGGCCCTCCTTGATGGCCTGCTTGTAGACGAGGCCGATCTGGGTGTGGACGTTCCTGATGTACGTTCCGCTGGCGGGCTTGCCGGACAGGGTGTCTCCCTTGGCCATGGCGGCGTACATGTCGTTGAGCATCTCGGGCGTGACGCGCTCGAAGCGGCACTTGCCGATGTGCATGCACGCGGCGCGGAGGCACGTCTCGAAGCCGCGGTTGCGGTTCTCGGCGAAGTTGCCGGACTCGCGCCTTTGCTTGCAGAGGCGCTCGCACTCCTGCTCGAAGGTGTAGCCGCTCTTGGGCGGGACCTTGTCGGCCTCCAATTCCGCTATGAACTCGCGCATGGCGCGCTTGGCCTCGGTGTGGGTTCCGGTGAAGCGGCGGGTGCGGGTGCGGTACTTGCCGGTGCGCGGGTCCAGGCCGCAGCTGACGCGCAGCTGCCACTTGCGGCACTTGGACTTGGGCTTGCCCTTCTCGAGCTGGCAGATGGTGCCCTCTCCGTTGATCTTCATGCTACATCGCCGCCTTCCCGTGGTTGGGAACTGCGCGCTTCTTGATGGCGCGGGTTTGTGCGGTATGTGCTGTGCTGGTACGAATCTCGGTGTATGGCATATACTTTGCCACGTCCTTCCTCAATAACACTCTGGTGGGACATTTTCCTTTGGGCCTGCGGGGGAGCCACCTCCCGCGGGCCCTCTTCGTTTCTCCGGGGTCCATCTAGCTGCTCCTTTCCTCGGTTGCGGGCGCGGTGCCCTGCCTTTACTCTTCGAGCGCGCCGGCGGGGTCGCGGATGCGGTCGAAGGCCTCCATGATGCGCGCCACGGTGTTCTCGTCGCGCGCGATCGCCTTCTTGCTGTCCTGCTCGCCGGCCTGCCTGCGCTTGGCCTCGGCGCGCTTGACCAGGAACTCGTTGAAGGCTGCGCGGTAGCCCTCGCCGTCTCCCAGCTCGCCGAAGGCCTCGAAGGGGGCCTCGCGCTCGGTCTCGGTGGCCATGACGACCTCGTAGTGGACGCAGAGGGCGGCGTACCTTGCCCCGTCGCGGCGCTCGCGGCGGTCGCGCTTCTTCTGCTCGCGCAGCTGGACCACCTCGCGCATGTCGTCCATGAGCTCGCGGCCCTCCTCGGAAAGCGCGTCGTACTCGATCTGGACCTGGCCGCGGTTGGCCATGACGTCGTCGAAGCCGCAGCGGCCGACGACCGCGTCGATGGAGCAGCCGAGCTCGTCGGCGATGGCCCAGGCGTTGCGCAGGGGGATCTTGTCGGGGTTGGACTCGTAGCGGGTGTAGGTGGGGGCCGGCACGCCGATCTTCTCCGCGAAGTCGCGCGAGCTCTTGTAGCCCGCCTGGCGCCTGAGCAAAAGCAGGGTGCTTGCCATGGGTTTCAGTCTCCTTTCCGTTGGCTGAACAAATGTGTGCAAACGGTGGAGGGGCTGCCGTTCGCGGCCTGAAACCGCCGTTCGCCTTGTAGCAAATCATAGCAAACCATAACAGAACGCTCAATAACAACCTCGCAACCAGTGCAATATGCGCAACTAGTGCGATTACCTGGTATCATAGGTTCCGCCGAGGCGCGGAAGGCTCCCCAGCCATGGGGGCCGAAGGCGCCGAGCGCATCCCGGGGCCTGCCTTGCTTGCAGCATCTGAGGCGGGCCAGTGGTCAGACGGGAGCGCGCGCCCCAGGTGGCTATGGGGCGCGCGGGTCTCACTCGATTCATACACAGCGGTTTGCGGCGACGGGTCTCGTTCACCCGCGCCTCGGCGAAGCCTTGCCTAGTGGGGGCAGGGCCGGAGGGATAGCTTTGCGCGGCGAGGGCGCCGCGCAGGGGAAGTTTCTAGCGAAAGGGAAATGTCATGCCAAGGAACGTGATGAGGGGCGGCGCGAAGCTGCCGAAGAAGATGATGCAGGAGGTGCCGCCGCTGGTGACCGTCTGCGAGTTCTGCGAGCTGACCGGGATGCACCCGGTCTCCGTGCGCAGGGCCCTGGGCGCGGGCAGGATTCCCGGCGACAAGGTGAACGGCCACTGGCTGATCCCGGGCGCGTTCGTGATCAAGAACTCCATCGACTACATGCGCGCCCGCGAGCGCGCCGACGCCGAGTTCGAGAACGTGATGGAGGAGCTGACGGTGCGCGCCGAGCGCGACGCCGCGAAGGCCGAGCGCGACGCCGAGGTGGCTCAGGCCTCGGCCCGCCTGGCGCGCAGGCGCGCGGCCGAGCTGAAGCGCCGCGCGGCGGGCGGCAACGGCTGGCGCGGGAGCGGGGATGCCGATTCCGGCGGCGACGACGGCCTTGGCGGCGCGGCATGCCTGGCGTAGGGGCCGCGGGGGCGGTTGTTCCGGGCGGCGCCGCTGGTGGCGGCGTTGGCGCCGGCGGGCGCTGGGCGGAGGTCCCGGCGGAGCTGAGGGCGCAGCCGCGCTGGGTGTGCTGGCGGCGCGTGGAGAAGAACGGGCGGATGACCAAG
>CAVEWV010000231.1:0-2581 GCA_963619535.1 Acutalibacteraceae bacterium
GAAAGCAGCTTGCAGACGCGCGCGCTCAACGAGACCAGGCCAACGCCTCGCTTGATAAAGCACGCAAGGCGTGGGCTGATCAGCAAGCTCAGACCAAGGCGGCGAAGAAGTAGCCGGCCAAAATCAACTCGATGCCGGATTCCCCGACCCTGGGCAGCGCCCGGGGTCTTTTGTTTTCTGGGTCGTCTCGTTGTTCTGCTCGCCAGCGAGCATGCCGGACCTGCCGCATGATGCATCCCTTCAGTGCCGGGCGCGAAGCGCCCCCCTTGGATAGAGTCGGAGGACGCCGGCGCGAGCAGGATTCGCTGGACAGCATTCCGTCGGCGCAGTCAACAGGGAGGGTCTAAGTTCGATTTGCTTTTAGTGTATATACATTCTATATAGAGTGTATATACACTATCCCTGGTTCATCCGCATCTCAAGGCCCTCGACGATGAGGCGCGAGACGGTCGTGTTGTGCTCCGCCGCATACGCTGAGATTGCAGCCTTCTGCTCGTCGGTGACCCAGAAGGTGATGCACTTACCCTTCTTGCGCGTGCTGGTCGAATCGCCCTTATAGCGCAAGTCTTGGTTACCCATAAGGGTCTCGCTCACAGGCCCGGTCGGGACTGGGGGCGAGTATCTGACGGGTTTCTTAGTCGCCATCGCTCAGCGCCTCCTTAATCTCCTCGAACACCGATTCATAGCCGTTAAGGTCGTCGCCGAAGGAATTACCGAAGTACGACGCGACGAACTCTCGGCGAGGAATCATCGTGTCAAAGTAGCTTGCCGAACGCCGCTCGAAGTCGCTCAGCGCGCCCTTGAGCGTGAGCGTGTTCTTGACGACTCGGTTGAGCAGGATTGCATAAAAGATACCCCTCTTCGAAACCGTCTCGGCGGTTTCGAAGGTCTTCGCTATGTCGGCGGGGGCAGGAGTACTCGGAATCACAACCATGTCGGCGGCATTCATGGCCTCATCGGCTACATTGCCGTTCGGCGGGCAGTCTATGAACACCCACTCGTCCTTGACGCCCTTGAGTTTCTTGGCAACCATTCGCACGGTCGCAATGTTAGCCGACTCGACTTCGAAAGGCAGGTCGTCTTCGATGTCGGCCGCTGCCAAGGCCCAGAGGCTCGCGCTCGACTGCGGGTCGGTGTCGAGCACCCGCACGTTCTGACCGTCACGGACAGCGGCCGTTGCGAGGGCGATGGCGCTGGTCGTCTTGCCGACGCCGCCCTTCAAGTTGAGGATTGAGATGATCATCGGCTTGCTCTCCCTGCTCCGATTTCTATGCGATGCAACAATGATGCCATGTTGTATAAGGTTATATAGAATGTATATACGTTCTATATAACCTTCCGGTTCTATAGCCCTAGACCCCATGGCGGTTATGGTTGCCGCTCCGCACGTCGGCGACCCCCGCCGTCTCGCACGCCTCGGCCCAGTACTTCCCCACAGTAGAGCTCGACATGCCGAGCTCTACGCACGCCCGCCGCTTCGAGGCCGATGGATGCTCGCGCAGGTAGTCGGCCAGCCTCTCGACCGCGATTCTCCGGCGCTTCTTCGCCTGCGTCTTCAGCGCAAGCTCCCGGTTGCCGCGCGCGGTGTTGACGACGGGGACGAGCTCGCCATCGGAATCCTCTACATACCAGTCGCCCCAGAGGTGGTCATGGCGGCTGCGACCGTTCCTTTTTGCCGACGGTGCATACTCCCACCCCAAGTGACGCTCCAGCAGTTCGCGAGATCTTAGGGCGCCGAGCTCGTTATAGCCACGCAGGGCGGCGCTGACGTCATCCTTTTCGAGCGGCTTTCCGTCCTTGGAAGCCTTGCTTGCCCATTCAGTCCCAAGAAGAGACTCCATGTCCCGGCGAAGCTCGCTTTTCGGGATGCAACAGTTCCAGGCGAGGCCCGCAAGGCCGAACAATGCCCAATAGCGCGTGCCAGTCGGAGTGTCCTTGGAGATTCGCTGCAACGTGTAATCGTAAAGGCCCCTGGCACGCACACGCCGTGCGACCGCATGGCCCGCAGTCGTCTTAATGTAGCCGTCGTTCTCGAGCCACTGCCCGCGTCGGGAGAACTCGGTCTCCGCGTCCTTGATGGCAGCGTCGGCCTGCCTCTTGTCAAACCCCTGCGCATTTTCAAAAACCTCATCGGGCAAACAGCGCATGTCGTGCAGCCTGCTGATATAGGCCAGCTGCTTCTCGGTCGCAGGCTCGGCGAGCGCGGCGTCAAGACGCTCCTGCGCAAGCTGCTTGCCAAGCTCCCATTCTTCCTGGTCCCATTCGCGGACGTCGTGCGACTGCAGCTTGCCGCCGAGAAAACGCGAGAGCTCGAGCGGGTCGACCATCTCACGCTTCTCGCCGCCGAGAACAAAGAGCCTTGTCGGGTAGTGCATCTTCGCCGGGGAGCCAGGTGCTCGCAGCGCACAGTTGATATGGGCGCAGCTCATATCAACCTTGAAGAGGTTGGACTGAAGGCGCTCGTCGAAAAACTTGTAGAGCTTCTTGAGCAGATCGTTGTACTTGCCACGTCGGGGCGACTTCTTGGCAGACAGCAACGGGATAAGCCTGCCGAACACATACCACAGCTGGACGCCAGTCC
>CAVEWV010000232.1:0-2540 GCA_963619535.1 Acutalibacteraceae bacterium
CCCAGTTGGCGATGGGCATGCGCCACACGCCGCAGCTGTACACATGGCCGTGGCGGCTCTTGGCGTTCTCATCGATGAAGCGGCTGCCGTCATCGCCCACGAGCAGGATGGAGCCGTTGCCGTAGTCGCCGCTCTCAAGCGAGAGGGGGTTGCCGCCGGTCGTGCTCTTCTCAAAGGCAAGGCGCCCGGTATCCGTGGCCCAGGCGTTGCCCGAGAGGATGCCGATGGACTCATAGGCCTCCATGTGCCACATGTCGGCGCCGACCTCGCGACCGAACTTGATGCCGTCGCCCATGTTGTACGTGGTGCCGAAGGGCGTGAGGCGCACGGCACCGATGTAGTCCTGAATCATCGCGGGGTTGTTCTCAAAGCCGCCGCAGGCCAACACCACGCCGTTCTTGGCATGCACGAGCACCGTTTCGCCGGCACGCTCGATCTCCACGCCCACGACCGTCTTGGTCTGCGGGTCCTGGACCATGTGCGTGGCCGGCGACTCCAGCCAGACGTCGATGGAGTCGGCGCGCTTCTCGACGGCAGTGCGGATGGTCTTCCACAGCGCGGAGTCGAACATGCCCTTGTGCACGAACCACTCGACGGTGGTGTCCCCGCCGATGTCGGTGAACTCGGGATACTCCGGCGTGACGACGGTGCCGTTGGGCAGCATGACCATGGGGTCCTCGGCGTCGATGTACTTCATGAGATTTTCCATGTCGCAAAGGCCGTCGGTGTAGGCGCGCAGCGTTGCCTCGTCGATGTCATAGTGCCAATAGAGACCATCCTTGTAGTACTGGTAGAGCTTGTCGGGGTCGTCGCCCGAGACGCACATCTGTGCGGCAAAGCGCGTGTTGCCACCCTCGTCGCCCTCAGGCGCCACGTCGCACAGCAGGACCTTCGCGCCGTTGTCGGCCGCATAGACGGAGGCCACGCCGCCGGCGCCGCCGAAGCCCACGACCACGACGTCGTACTCGGCATTCCACGCCACAGTGTCGGCAAACGTGTAGCCGTCCTCCGCCGCACGAGCAGAAGACGCCATGCCCGCAGTCGCTAGACCTGCGCCCGCCACACACGCCGCCCCTGCCAAAAACGCACGACGGCTGGTCGACATTGCCTTGCTCATAGGTACCCCCTTGCGTCATGCGGGCCGTATGGCCCGCGCCTCGAGCGTCCCCTTGCACGGCACCCGGCCTGCGATCTGCCACCTTAGGTTGCGTGCCGTGTCTCGCTCGCTGGCCCCATCATGTCCGCCCCAACTCGACGCACGCATCACCCACCAGACTTATTTGTGGCACAATAGGCGCTACTCACGCCAATAGGCCGGGGGACTTATTGACGCTTGAGCTGCATGTTTGCCAATATGCACGCATGGCGGCATCGAACAAGGGGCTGCATACCGGAACGGGAGCAATCGGTGATGAAGAGTTCGAGGGCTGTCGAGCCTTGGCTTGTGATAGGCGCAGCCCTGTACTGGGGAGCCATCGTCGTACAGTTTCTGTTTCCCGTCACTGCCTCCTCACCCCAGACGCCTCTGGATGACCCCCTCTTCAAATACCTGCTGCTTGCGGCGTTCGTGGCTGTAGGATTCGCATCCCCGCGGCTGGCCTCAACTGAACGAGGACGCCGTGCGACGCTTGCGGCCATGGTCTGCGCGTCCCTTGCAGCAAGCCTGCTGGCCGCGCTTCCTTTCTCCCCCGCACTTTCGGCACTCATTTCGACATGCCATCTATTGGCCGTTGCCGTGCTCATGGTACTTTGGGGCTTTGCCTTCGCCTCCATGGACAAGCGTAGGGCCGGCGTCAACGTCACCGTCACGATGCTGCTTGCCGTACTCGTGGCGCTGGCAACGCTTGCGACCAGCATGTTTGTGCCCATGTTGGCCATGGTGCGGGCACTCATGGTTGTCTCGGCATGTGTGCTCTTAAGCGGCCGTGTGCGCTTCTGCAACGTCAGGCGCGCAACGGAGTCAAAACCCGACGTGCGCAAACGCACGGCGACATTTTTGGCCTCACGCCTAGCCTTCGGTGTCGTACTGGGCTTCGGCGTCGAGGCGCCCTTACATCTAATAGTAGCCGACGCCTCGGCTGAACTGCTCACCCTGGCCCTCGTAGTGACCTTGGCTGCGCTCGCATGCGCCCTGCATCAAGCCGGACGCCTCTACTTCGCCCTGCCCACGCTGTTGCTACTTACCGTGGGGCTCACCTACCTGCCGTTTTTCGAAGAGGGACTGACGAGCTTCGCCGAAGCCTCGGTGGGGCTGACCTGGCTCGTATGGGCGGAATTCTCGGCCTTCCAGCTTTCCGACCTCAAGGAGCGCTGCAGCACCTCCGAGCTCTCGCTGTGTTTGACCGAGAAGCTCGCCTTGTCGTTCGCCATGGTGATAGGGGTTGCGATATGCCGAGCACTGACATCCATCGGCGTCTTTGCGAGCACGGAGTCCTATGAGCTCGCTCTCATGGCAGGCACCTGCGCATGCACCCTGGGTGCCACGTACGTCACCGGCCGCCTCGTGGGCGAGCGCGCAGAAGACCGCATGCGCGAGGAGA
>CAVEWV010000233.1:0-2539 GCA_963619535.1 Acutalibacteraceae bacterium
TGAAGAGCTTCTTGGGCATCAAAGACATCACCTACCAAGGCATCGCAGCCTGGAAGTTGTGATGCGGAACCTCGTCCGCTGCGTTTCGCGGGGTCATATATAGAGAGAAGGCCGGGCGCGCGGGGGGTGCGCGGGCTCGGCCTTCTGAGGTGGGCGTGCGGTTTTGACGCGGGGCTTACGCGATGAACGGGGCGCCCTTCTGGGCGGCGACGCAGGCGGCGGCGTAGGCCTCCACCTCGGCGGTCTGCTCGGGGGTGGGGTTGCGACTGATCTCGATGGAGTCGCCGGGGCGCACGGTGCCGCCCTTGATGACGCGCGTGAAGACGCCCTCGTGGGGCATGATGCACTCGCCCATGGAGTAGTAGATGGCGCAGTGCGTGTGGCACTCCTTGCCGATCTGGGTCAGCTCGAGCTCGACGCCGCCCGAGGTGGTGAAGCGCGTGCCCAGCGGCAGGTGCTTGAGGTCGAAACCCTCGACGATGAGGTTCTCACCGAAGGCGCCGTCGTCGACGTCGGCGCCGCGGTCCTTGAAGTCCTCGATGGCCTCATATCCCAAAAGGCTCACCTGGCGGTGCCACTTGCCGGCATGGGCGTCGTCGGTGATGCCCCAGTCCTCCTTGAGCTCGACGCTGGCCTGGGGCGACTTCTGGATGCCCTTGCGGTCGCTGGTGCACACGGCGTGGATGGTACCCATATATGGTTGCTCTCCTGTGTTTTCTCTCCCTCAGTTCCCTGCCGGGAGTCGGCTGGCGCCCATGATAACCAAAGTCCGCCGCCCGTAGAACTACCTGCTGGTATTTTGTGCCCCGTTGGCAGGTTTTGGTACGAAGGGGTACGGCCCGCCGCCGGCGCTATGGGGTACACTTGCTGCGTCTGCGCTACACCTGACAACAAGGCGCGCTCTCGATGCTTGCAAGGGGCCTTCGGGGCGCTTCGAGAAAGGCGGTCGTGCTATGGATGGGGACACCAGCTGGCTTGGCAGACGTTTGGCTGCGGCGGGGGCCGCGGTCTTGGCGGCGGGCGCGCTCGCGTGCGCCGCTCCTGCCTGCGCCGATGAGTCTGCGGCGGCTTCGGGGGAGTCGGCGCAGCAGGTTGAGCAGGCTGCCGCCCAAGGCACCCAGATAGCCGACATCAGCAGCGTCGATGTGTCGAGCGCCGACAGCGAGTCGGTCCGGCCCGACGACGCGCCCGAGGGCGACAACCCCCGTCCCGGCATGGACAGCGTGGGCGCGCCTGAGAAGAGGCCCGGTGCCCAGGAGGGCGAGGAGCTCGCGGCCGCGGTGAAGGTAGCCCCGGAGTGCGACGCCGACCAGGACAGCGTGACGCTGTGGGTGTGGGCGGCATCGATGAACGTCGACCCGCAGATCACGATCCGCCAGCTCAACGCATGGCGCGCCCAGGCCGCCCAGAGGGGCGTGACGGACGCGCAGGGCGAGGCCATCCAGGGGGAGGCCCTCACGTGGAGCGACTCCCTGGCCTATGCGGCCCAGGAGCTTGCGGTCGAGATTGCCCTGGGCGGGGGCGACACGAGCTCGCTTGAGCGCCTCAACGGCTCAGGCAGCATCACGGCAGGCGCGGGCAACACCTTCTTCACGAAGACCAACATCGTGGGCGTGAGCGTCACCACGAGCCTTACGAGCGTCCAAGGGGCGCTCGACGCCTGGTACGTGGAGTCCGAGGCCTATTGGGCCGGCCCCTCCAGCACCGTGTACCACACCACGGGCGACTACGCCAACGCCGTGTCCAACGAGGCGCGCGCGGTGGGCATGGCGGCCGTCATGCTCTCCAACGAGGAGGTCTACATCGTCTGCGTCTACGGCGACGCGGCGCCCGAGGAGGTGGGCGACACCACCTACGAGCTCACGACGGGCAGTGCCGTCTACCAGGGCGTGAACGTGCGGCGCGACTACCTCAGCCTCGTGCTCGACGTGCCTGAGACCTGCACGGCCGGCCAGGAGGTCCCCCTGGGCCTTCGAGCCTCCACCACGCTTGCGGGCAACGCCGTGGCCAAGGACATGGGCGTGGCCATCGACTCCCAGGCCATCCTCGACGGGGCGACCGTCCAGGTGGTGCAGGGCGGCCAGGTCGTGGGCGAGGTGCGCGACGGCGTGCTGCAGGCCGACGAGGGCTTCACGAGCGGGGAGGCGACCGTCGAGGTGGTGGTCGAGGGCGCGGTGCTCGCCAGCGCCCAGACCGAGCTTGTGGCGGTGCCCGAGAACGTGCAGGCCGGGGCCGCCTTCGACGTGAGCGTGCCGAGTGGCGGCGCAGTGGAGCTGCCGGCGACGGCGCAGGTCGTGTGGTCGGGCGGCGCGGTGAGCGACGAGCCCGTCACCTGGGACGCCCTCACGCCCGAGCAAGAGGCCGTCGTGGCGAGCCGCGAGGGCGGCACGTTCGAGGTGGGCGGCGTGGTGGAGGCGACCGGCGAGACGGTGAGCTCCACGGTCACCGTGGAGCCCGCGACCATGGTGTCGGCCGAGACGCCCACGGCCGAGCCCGTGTGGGTGGGCGGCGCGCCCGCGCTGCCCGAGACGGTCGCCGT
>CAVEWV010000234.1:0-2526 GCA_963619535.1 Acutalibacteraceae bacterium
GCGTCGACGCCGTCTCCGGCGCCTCCGTCACCTCCAAGGCCATCTTCACGGCCGTCGAGGACTGCCTGGAGCAGGCCAGCAAGTAAGTCATCGCTTAGGCAAGCGATTCTATGGGCCGTCCCTCGGGGCGGCCCATTTTTGTATACGGGGACGTATAATGCCCCCTCGAATGGCAACTTCCACCTACAGGCGCGCATGAATCGCAAGGAGTGACATGTCCCTCTCCATCGGCATCGTCGGCTTGCCCAACGTGGGCAAATCCACGCTCTTCAACTCTCTGACCAAGCAGAACATCCTGGCGGCGAACTATCCCTTCGCTACCATCGAGCCCAACCAGGGCATCGTGCCGGTGCCCGACGAGCGCCTGCAGAAGCTGGCCGACATCGTGCACCCCGGCCGTATCGTGCCCGCCACGGTCGAGTTCGTTGACATCGCAGGCCTGGTGAAGGGCGCGAGCCAGGGTGAGGGCCTGGGCAACCAGTTCCTTGCCAACATCCGTGAGTGCGACGCCATCTGCGAGGTCGTGCGCTATTTCGACGACCCCGACATCGTGCGTTCCGAGTGCTGCTCCAACCCTGTGGACGACTTCGAGGTCATCCGCACCGAGCTTGTGCTGGCCGACCTCGCCACGGTGGAGAAGGCCCTGCCGCGCCTCGAGAAGGACTCCAAGCGCGACAAGGATGCCCTTGCCAAGTACGAGACGGTCAAGCGCCTGGCTGCCTGGATGAACGAGGGCAACCCCGCCCGCGACATGGAGATGGACGACGAGCAGCGCGCCCACCTCTACGACCTGCACCTCATGACGATGAAGCCCATCATGGTGCTGGCCAACGTCGACGAGGACCAGGTCACCGCCGACCTGCCCGAGATCGGCGGCATCAAGCCGCTGCCCCTGTGCGCCAAGGTTGAGAGCGAGTTGGCCGAGCTTGAGGACGAAGAGGCGGCCATGTTCCTGGAGGAACTCGGGCTTGAGGAGTCGGGTCTGGCGCGTCTGGCCAAGGCCGCGTACAGCCTGCTGGGCCTGCAGTCGTTCTTCACGGCCGGCGAGATGGAGGTCAAGGCTTGGACCATCCATGTGGGCGACACGGCCCCCAAGGCGGCCGGCGTCATCCACACCGACTTCGAGCGCGGCTTCATCCGCGCCGAGACCATCGCTTACTCCGACTACGTGGAGCTGGGCGGCGAGGCCGGGGCAAAGGCGGCCGGCAAGCTCCGCGTCGAGGGCAAGGATTACGTTGTGCAAGACGGCGACGTCATGCACTTCCGTTTCAACGTGTAGCTCGTCTGGAATCGCTTCGGCCGCGTTCCCGCGAGTCCTTCGCGAGACAGGCCCGCGGCACTGCGGCGCAGTTTCGCCCATGCGCCTCTGCGGTTATCGTGGGTTGAAGCGATTGCAAGTTTAAATAGGACTCATTTTCGTCACGAGTAAGGAGCACATGCAGATGGCGACCACCGACCAGGTAGTCTACGTTCTCGACTTCGGCGCGCAGTACGGCCAGCTCATCGCCCGCCGCGTCCGCGACCTCAAGGTCTACTCCGAGATCGTCCCGTGCGACATCCCTGCCGACGAGCTTGCGGCCAAACAGCCCGCCGCCCTCATCCTCTCCGGTGGCCCCGCAAGCGTCTATGCCGAGGACGCCCCCAAGGTCGACCCGGGCATCTTCGAGCTGGGCGTGCCGGTGCTGGGCTTCTGCTACGGCCACCAGATCACGGCCGTCACCCTGGGCGGCACCGTGGGCCACTCCGAGGTGGGCGAGTACGGCCATGCCGAGCTGCATCGCAAGGGCGACTCCCAGCTCTTCGCCGGCACGCCTGAGGAGCAGAGCGTGTGGATGAGCCACCGCGACGCCGTGAGCGAGGTGCCCGAGGGCTTCACGGTGACGGCCTCCACCGACGTGTGCCCCGTCGCCGCCATGGAGTGCGCCGCCAAGCGCATCTACACCACGCAGTTCCACCCCGAGGTGCGCCACACCCCCCACGGCAACGAGCTGCTCTCCAACTTCCTGTTCAACATCGCCCAGCTCCAGCCCACTTGGACCATGGACAACATCGTGGAGCAGAAGGTCGCCGAGATCCGCGAGCAGGTGGGCGACAGGCGCGTCATCCTGGGCCTGTCGGGCGGCGTTGACTCCTCGGTGGTCGCGGCCCTGTGCGCCCGCGCCATCGGCAAGCAGCTGACCTGCGTCTTCGTGAACCACGGCCTTCTGCGCAAGGACGAGCCCGAGCAGGTCGAGGCCGTCTTCACCAAGCAGTTCGACGTGGACTTCGTGCACGTGCATGCCGAGGAGCGCTACCTCAAGCTCCTCGAGGGCGTGACCGACCCCGAGAAAAAGCGTCACATCATCGGCACGCAGTTCTGGAACGAGTTCTTCGCCGTGGCGCAGGACATCGCCCAGGACGGCCGCCCCGTGCAGTTCATGGCGCAGGGCACCATCTACCCCGATATCATCGAGTCGGGCGCGCGCAAGACCGGCGGCAAGGCGAGCACCATCAAGAGCCACCACAACCTCATCCCGTTCCCCGAGG
>CAVEWV010000235.1:0-2500 GCA_963619535.1 Acutalibacteraceae bacterium
GGTGTTGAGGTTGACGTTGAGGCCCTGATGGAAGGTAAGGGGCTCGTTCGACCCCGTCCATGCGCCCTGCATGATGGGCGCGGCCGAGCACTTCTGCCAGGCAGCGCCCGCCCACAGGCCCATCTTGTGGCCGTCGCCAGCATAAATGCCCGTGAGCGCAAAGCCCGTGTTGTAATCAACATCGACGGGGTCGGTACCCACAAGCGGAATCACCTGCGGAATGTACTTGGCCACCATGTTCTTGTCGGCGCAGAAGCCGCCCGTGGCCATGACGACATACTTGCCCCGATACTCAACGTAGGTGCCGTCGGAGTTTTGCGCCACGACGCCCACCACTGCCCCGGAGTCGTCTTGCACCAGTTGCTTGGCCACGACGTTGTAAGTGATTTTGACGCCCTTTTCCTGGGCAAACGCCGCAACGGCCTCAACGGCGTTTTGCTGGCCCGTGGAAGCCGAGCCCTCCCCGTCGCCCGCACCGAACGCAATGGCGTAGTCGGGGCCGCCATCGTTGATATTGTCGCGCTCCAAGAAGACCTCGACGCCCTTGTCGCGCACCAGGTCGATAAGCCAGTTCATGGCCTCCTCGGAGTTGTTGTAGGCACGCATCCACATCTGCTGGTCGATGGTGTAGGACGCGGCGCGCATCTCCTTATAGAAGAAGTTGACTGGGTCGAGCTTGGCGATGCCGTACTCCTCGATGACCTTGTTGTATGCGGAGAAGTTGGAGCCGCCGCGGGAGATGGGCGTGGCCGAGGCGGTAAAGAGGGTGACGCTGGCGCCCTGCTCGGCGGCAGAGGCCGCGCACACAAAGCCGGCCATGCCGCCGCCCACGACGATGATGTCGTCCTCGATGGTCTGGGCGATCTGCTCGGCCGGAATGGGGTCGGGCGCAATCTCAAAAGCCCAGCGAGGCTCGCCGTTGGCGATGTCGATGACATAGCCGGGATCGGTCGCGATGCCGTTAACGTTGGTGAGGGCCAGGTCTTGCGCGTCGCTCATCGCGGTGTCACTAGGCACGGAGTCGGCCAGGGCGGCACTTGCTCCCATGGCAGCGACGGCAGCCATGGAGGCCCCGGTGAGGAAGTTGCGACGAGTCAGCTTGTTCATGACATCCTCCTTGTTGTGGGCGAGGCGCCCCCTGCGCCCCGCTGCCACGACTGTACGCCGCCGCAGAAGTCCCGAGAAGGGCCGCTTGGTTGCCATGGCTTGCAACCGCAGGTTGCATCACCTGCGGCCCGGCGCGTAGAATTTCCGCATCGCCAAAGGGGAAGGCGGTCACACAGATGGACATCATCGATCTCAAAGTCGTCTTGGCCGTGAAGGCTGCCGGCAGCTACAACCGTGCCGCCGATGCGCTTGGCATAAGCCATCAGGCGGTTTCCAAGGCAATGCGCAGAATCGGTCGCTCGGTTGCACGCCCCCTGTTTACGCGGGAGAGGAACTCCCTCGTGCCCACGCAATTCTGCCTTGCGTTCGCCCAAGAAGCGCTGCGCCTGACGCAGGAGTTCGCCGAGTTTGAACGTGCCTTTGCAGCGCCGCGAGTCCCAGCACCGGGCACGCGCAGGAGCACCCTCTCGGTGGCTCTCGTCGTGGGTGGCAGCGCTGGGTTGCCGCACGGCTTTTTCGACAGCTTCACCCTCTCTCGCCCCGACGTGGCGCTCTCCATCGAAGAGATGAGCACCGACCAGGTGTTGTCGCAGGTAAAAGCAGGCACCTTCGACCTGGGCATCGTCGGGAGCCATCCCGACCTGCTCGAAGACTTCGAGGTGAAGGCAGTTGTCAGAATGGGCGTATGGCTGCTCGTTCCCCCGGGCGTCGCCCTCGCCAGCGCCCGCACGCAGCGCGGCGTGACCCATGTGGGCATCGAGGCGCTCGACGGCCTACCCATGGTGACGGCCGGCTCGTCGAACCACCTTCCGCGCTACGTGGCCCAGCACTGCGCCGACCAGGGCATCCACCCCGATTTCATCGCCGCCTCCACCGACGGCGAGCTGGTCCTTCGCCTGTGCAGGGAGCGCGGAGCGGCCTGCTTCGCCTTCGACCCGCGCATCTCCCCGGCCCCATGCGAGGGCACGGTCGTATGCTTGGACTTCCCCGGGTCCAAGGAATTCGGAACGTACGTCATCAGGTTGGAAGGACGGCCGCACAACGAAGCATGCGAGGCCTTCTGGCGCGAGCAGCTGCCACTCATCGGACAGTAAAATGACGAAAAGGGACGTAGCCTTTTCGTCATTTACCTGGTAGATGGCTTATAGCACAGGAGAATCCTGGCGCTTACAGCACACGCGAGGCCCTCGCCTCCAGCCCGCCGCACCTCAGCGGGCGCGGGAGGCGGGGGCCTTTGCGGTTCGCGCGGGCGGGGCGCCCACGGCGGCCACGCAAGCCGGCCGCCCGAACCAGCCACGCGAGCCAAGCCCCGCCTCACCGCCTTCGGCACCGAATCCGCCCTCGCCTGTCCAAAAGAATTCCCCTCTGCGCACGGCACGCGGGTTACAATGAT
>CAVEWV010000236.1:0-2478 GCA_963619535.1 Acutalibacteraceae bacterium
GGCTTCTCGGCCCCCCTGACCGACTACGAGCAGGAGACGCTGGGGCTTTAGGCGCGTGGGCGATTGAGACGCGCCCCCGCGGCCTGCATGCCTTGCGCTAGTGGCGTGCCTCCGCGGCGCGGCGGGATGCCTCGGCCACGATGACGGTCTCCTGCTGGGGGCTTATCCCCAGGGCGCGCAGCTGTTGCGAGGCGCGGCGGCGGCGCTGCAGCGTGTCGTCGAGGAACTCCGCGAGCTGTGCGCGGGCCTCTTCCAGCTGGGAGACTCGTTGCGTGTCGCCCTTGGCCTGCGCCTTGGCGAGTGCGCCCTCGAGCAGCTCCAGCCTGCGTTGCCCGGCACGGAGCAGCTCCTTGGCCTCGTGGCAGGTCAGGCAGAGCTGTGCGGCGTTCTGTTCGCGCAGGTAACGGGTGTGGTAGGCCTTGCGGCACACGAGGTTCTGAAGGCGCTGCTCGGCGTTGGGCCTGTGGTCGTGGCGCGGCGGGGTGTTCGGGCGCTCGGTGGCGAACCTGCCCGAGGCGGCCGAGCCCATGTAGTGGCGCTCCGAGCAGAGCGTATGGATGTTCCTTGCCACGAACCCAACCTCCCGGTCAGCCGATGTCACATGCCGTGCGTTCGGTGGGGGATTGTAGCCCATGGCGGCGCCGCGTCACGCCCCTGCGGGTGTCCTTCGTGGAATGAGCGTCGCCGGGTTTCGCCGCGCGCCGCCCCCAGCGCCCTACCCGCGGGCCTGGGCGTGGCGCTCCACCAGCTCGAGCATCTCGTCTTTGCTGTGCACGCCGAGCTTCTGGTAGATGTGCGCCACGTGGGCCTTCGCCGTGCCGGGGGTGATGCCGGCCGATTCGGCGATGAAGGCGCTCGTGTGGCCCTGGGCCAGAAGCGCGAACACCTCGTGCTCGCGCGGTGACAGGCCGTACTGGCCCGCGAGCTCCTCGTAGAGCCGATCGGCGCGTTCGCCGGCCTCTTGGGCCACGCGCCCGCGGAACGTGTCCTCCTGACGTGCGCTCACGAGCTGTGCCAGCGAGAAGCTCGCCGTGATGGCCAGCGCGCAGAACGCCATGGGCAGAAGCGACTCCACCACGCCCAGCGGCAGCGTGGCCGTCCCGCTCACCGCCTCGGTGAGCCGGCAGGCGGCCGTGCCCGAGAGGATGGTGAGCGCGATGGCCATCTTGTCGATGAAGGTGATGTCGAGCTCGGAGAGGCCGTAGAGCTCCTTGAGCTCGGAGAGCTGCACCGAGGAGAGGGTCTGCCAGGAGAGCCAGATGCCGCAGAACAGCGACGGGAAGAGCAGGGGGAGCCGCCCGTCCAAAAACGGCAGGCACAGGGTGCCGCACGCCACGAGCACGAGGGCCGGCAGCATGGTGCAGGGAGGCTCGTCGGAGCGCAGCGCCGCCACGGCGGAGCCCACGATGACGGCCACGGCGAAGGCGAGCAGCAGGTAGTCGCACCCGGGAAGCGCCAGGGCGGCCGTGGCCGTGGGGAAGAAGCCCAGCGAGAAGCCGAAGCCCACGCGCTGCAGGAGCAGCATGCAGACGCCCTTGCGCGGCCGGGGCTTGGGCGCGCGGCGGTGGTTGGCCAGGCTCACGCGCCCGCTCAGCATGATGAGCGAGCCCGCGGCAGAGCTCGCGCACATGAGCCAGGAGAGCGGCACGGCCATGCTTGCGGCCTTGCCCGCCAGGATGACGGCCGCCGCGATGAGCACGGCCACCACCACGTTGCGCGCGGCCAGGTGCTTCTCGAGCGAGGCGAAGGCCAGCCCCCAGAGGATCATCGACACGCCGAGCGTGAAGAGGTCGGCGCACGACAGCGCCAGGGCCGCCCCCCAGGGCAGCTGCGCCGAGCACGCCTCGCAGGCGAAGACGAGGGCCGCCGACCCCACCATGACGCCCGAGAGCGCCCGGCGCGGCCGGCGCACGCCCCAGCGGCGGCACACCAGGTATGCCACGACCACCCACAGCGTCATGAAGACATCCTCGATGACGCAGGAGCCCGGTCCCATGGCCGCGGAATAGACGGGGTCGGGGTTCATGATGCGAAAGGCGTACGAGGCCCAGTACAGGCCTGCCCCGGCGGCCAGCCAGGGGTTGGTGTCCTTCGCCCAAATTTTCAACAGCCCGCGCCCCCTTGTCGCCCCCAATGGCCCCGCTTGAGCCAAAAGCTGTCAAGCGAGCCGAGACACCATACCCGACCTGCGACGATACAGTCTATACCCCATAGGGTTAAACCGGGTGTGAGGTCGATTTATTCGCCGATAACCCTTTTGCGAGATGAATTCGGGCCGCCGCAGGACCACTATCGATACCAGCGACGCGATGCGACCGCAGCGCAGCACCCGGGCAATCAAGGGCGCAAAGGGGGCGCCCGCCGGGCAGTGCGAGCAGGGCCGCGCGCCGCGAAGCTAGATGTCCACAACCAGAAGGGACAACCGTTATGAATCGCACCATGACCGCTCTGGGCACGTCCATCTCCCGTCGTCAGGTC
>CAVEWV010000237.1:0-2457 GCA_963619535.1 Acutalibacteraceae bacterium
CCACGAGACTGCTCATGCTGCCGTCGTGTGTGCTCGTGCTACTCCGAAATTCGTTTGGCTACCACTGTGACGCCCTTCTCAAAGTTGAGCTGGTCGCGGACTTCAAGCATCATGTATTCCAGCCTCCACTCCTTGTTGTCGAGCACGCGGGCCACGGCCGCCTCAAACCTGGCCGACAACCCGCCTGTCGCATGTGCGAGCGGTGCGCGCGCAAGGGCTCGAGGCGGGCCGGCGTCACATTGACACCGCGCAGCGCAGGATGATCATCCCATTTGAAGGCAGCGCTTGTGCGCCCATCAACCCCGGTAAAATCCTTGCTCGCTGTATTCGGCCCATGTCAGGTACATCTCACGATAATGCTCGGCGATAAACTGCTGAATCTTGGCAATCTCGCGATCGTTGAGCATGCCCCGCTTTTGTATAGACGATTGCCCGTCTCCCATGACGAAGAACTTCGCCGAGCCGTCCTCGCATCGGTCTACGGCATATCCGCGAACGATGACCTCCGCCTCGTCGGCTATAGCAGCTAAATCAGTCATTTGACACCACCACGTGCTCAATAGGCTCAAGGAAGGAGGCTTCGTCCATGCGAAGGTTGCGGAGCACCGGAACCAGGTCGATATAATCCTCCACTGGCTCCTCTGCATGCGCGTAACGCGCCAGAACGACGAGATAGCCCTTATCCCACTCGAGCACGTCCTCATATCGAACGAGGGAGTACGGTGCCACAAATGTCAACCGCTCATCGCCGGAGGAGAATACCGTATAACGTCCTGCGTTGCTGAGGACCGCATGTGCGTCGGTCATTTCAATCCCTCCCCCGCAAAATCGCGTCAACTCTGCCCCGAGTATAGCATCCTCCATGCGCCAGGCCCCGCGACGCGAGCGGCCCGACCGAAGCCTGCAGCAAGCATGGGCGCGGCGGCATGGGCAAAATCAAAGTCCTGCTTATCCGCCCGGCCACAGATCTTTTCATTCGCCCGCGCCTTCCGCGCTCGCATCCTTTCCGCACGTCGATATGGCCTTCACCTGGCCGTTTCCGATGAGCAGCACGTCTGCCTCGTTGAAAGCGAAGTGCACTTCGGCCATCTCCTGCGCGTAGCCCTCCGCGACGCGGCTCACAGCGTCGCCCGCGTGCATCTTGCCCCGCAGCTCGACCTTTCTCGTGGATTTGACCGCCTTGGCCTTCTCCCGCATCCTGAGCGGGTTCACCCTGCCAAGACCGACGCCCGCGGCGTGCAGGCCATCGAGGACGAGGTTCTGCCGCTCGTAGCCATCGTCACATGCATCCGCAAGAAGGAATGGACATCCGCCCATCCTCTCGATGCGCTTGTCAAGCTTCGCTTCCACGGGGACGAGGGCCTTCTCGAACTCGTCGGCCATCTTCGCCGCCGCCTGCCTGTCCGCCTCAATGCGGCGGGGCGTGTAGTCGTTGTCAATGCCCATTCCCATGCGCTGAGCGATCGTGAGGAGCGAGAACGCCGTCGCCGCACCGCACCCTATGGACGAGAGGCGGGCGATCTCGTCGCGCAGCGAGTCCTCGGAGAGGCCCTTCTTGGACGTGAGCGTGGCGCCGAAGTCAGAAAGCGCGCCGATCTGGAAGTTCCACACCTCGAGCGCGGCACGGCGGGAGTCCCCCACGATGCCCTGGGCAGCGATGCGCTTCTCAGGCGAGGCCAGGTACTCCTCTCGCCTGAGCGCGAGGCGGGCGAGCTCTTCGTAGGCGGTCTTGAGGCGCGCCTGGCGCTCGAGCTCCATCTCGCGCAGCACCTGCTGTATGCCCGATTGGAGGCTTTCGAGCTGGGAGCTGATTTTATTCATGTACGCCATGCCCACGGCGACGGCGCCCGCCTGGAGCGCGAGGTTCGCCGCTGCCTGCGGCGTTATGCCTGCCTTCTTGATTGCGGCCATGCTGTTGAACTTGCCGTCGGCGCCGTTGCTGGACAGCAGTTTCCACCCGTCGCTCTGGCGGACATTGAGGTCACCCCACCCAACGCCTTTGGGGAACTTGACCACGGCCATCCCGTATTCACTGGCCACCTGGGCGATGTTCGCAGCGAGCGGTATGAGCGAGTCGAGCGCTGCTACGGCCTTGCCCGCCGCCGGCATCGCAACCTCGCGCGCGGCGGATGCCTCCAATAGCGCCAGCTCATCCGCGCCGATAGCCATGAGCTCGGCCTGCGGCTCCCGAGACGCCTCTGCTGGCTCCGACAGTGCCTCTTCGCCGCGCGAGCCAAGACCGTCGCGCTTCTTGCGGCTGAATATGGACATACGGGGCTCCTTAGAACTCTCTACAGGTGCATTATCCTACCGCCGGCATGCAACGACCACCAGAGGGCGTATCGCGCGACCTGCACGGCATCTCTCCCCGATGACCTCGCGCCGCCCCAGCCCGCCGGCACCCCCCCCCTTACGCCCGCCCCTCGCTCGGCACGAGGTTGCTGTAGTACTGGGTGC
>CAVEWV010000238.1:0-2387 GCA_963619535.1 Acutalibacteraceae bacterium
AGGGTCGCGAGGAGGGCCGCGAAGAAGGGTTCGCCGAAGGGACCGAGAGCCTCGGCAGGCTCATCAGCGCCCTGCTTGAGCAGGGTCGTGTCGACGATGTGGCCAAGGCTGCGGCCGACCCGCAGGAACGCGCGCGCCTCGCGGCCGAACTCGGGATTAAGATGGCGGCGAAGTAGGGCATCGGCGGGCCGTACGGCCGCTAGTCCTGGTCGCCCCGCAGCTTTCGGAGAGGCGCGGTCAGCGCACGGCCGAGGCGAAGCGAGGCGGAAGATTTGACGCGCTCGACTTCGTCCCGGGCCTCGTCTGCCTGCACGGAGGCCTCCTGCAGACGCCCCTCGCACGCCTTGCAGTCGTCGCGCCACATAAGCGCCGCAGCCCGCCAGAAATCCGCGTCATAGGCGCCGGCAGGGCTTTCGCCCTCGCGCCATGACTCGCTCACGAGACGGACCACGCGGGCATAGTCGCCCGCAATCCAATAGTGTCCGCTCTGCAGCGCGGCAACCCCCAGCTCGGCAAACACACAGGGCCAGTCCGCCGGGGCGTCGTCGTTGAAGAGGCAGTGGAACACCGCGAGGTTGGCGTAGCTCTCGCCCAGCTGGTCAAGCAACCCTTCCGATGCAAGACAGGCCCTCAGCGCGCGCAAGGCCTCAAGGAACGCAAGCGGGTTGCGCGAGCGCGAGGCCTGGATGCCGCCCACACGCCCCACGCGATGATGCACGAGCACATCGCGCACCGCGCTCACACGCCGTGCCAAGGCAAGGCCTGAGAGCGTGAAGAGCAGGTCGTTGGTGTTTTGCAGCTGCTGGAAACGCAGACCATGCCCAAGCACGAAGCTGCGTCGGAAGAGCTTCGTCCACGGCTCAGGGGTGCAGATCTGGAAGAGGCGGGTGGGCACGTCGTCGCGACAAAACGGCGTCTTGGCAGGAAGAAGCCCGGCGGCGAGGTAAAAGCCGTTTTCACGCCACGCGCCCTCTGTCTCGAACTCGTCGGCGCCGAGCAGGACCAGGTCCGCATCCGTGCGACGGGCCTCCCCCACCGCGCGCTCGAGAAGCATGGGTTCGAAGAGGTCATCTGCGTCGAGGAAGAGCAGGTACTCGCCCCGGGCAGCGTCAAGCCCAGCGTTGCGGGCAGCGCCCGCGCCACGCGACACATCCTGCGTGAGGACGCGCACACGCGCATCGCGGGCAGCATAGGCGGCGAGCACCCGCGGCACGGCGTCGGTGGATGCATCGTCCACCACGATGAGCTCGAAATCGCCCAGTGTCTGTGCCAGCACCCCGTCGAGCGCCGCAGGCAACCACTCGGCCCCGTTGTGCACGGGGATGATCACCGAGACGGTGCCCGGCATATCCTCAATCACCAACGCCATGCCGCAATCCTGTTTCTAGAGACGCCCTCCAACGAACAAGCCAAAAATCGCCCAGATATATACCCCGCTGGCCTATAGCGCGGTCATCGGGGTGACATCCGGGCCAATCCACTCCCCGTCTCGCCCGATGCCATGCAGGCGCTTAAGCAAGGCATCCCTATCAACGCCCTGCTCCTCAAGATGGGCCAGAATCGCCGCAATCGTCTCGTCGTTTCGCCCGGCGCCGGTGTTGATGCGCCACAGGCCAACATCTTGGGTGCCGTCGACGGTGTTGGTCGAACACGGTTGCTGAATCAGGACGGCAGGATATCCCCCCACCGTTGCCTGGAACTTCAGCCACAGGTCATCGCCGAACAGGCAGATGCTCTCAATCGCCGCCTTGTCAAAAGCGTCCGGCCCCATGCAATGCGGAGGATACAGTACGCCTCCGATACCCGTGGGCAAAAGCTGGTAGGTCGGCTTATCGCGCATCGCCTTGTAGTCATACACCCAGTTGTCATAGTACCTGAGCGAACCGTCGCCCCTGAACAACATGAGGTTGGCTCGAGAGCACGAGACGGCATGCGGGTGAAGCAGATAGCTCTCATAGAGCCGTTCCACAAGGACCTGCTCATACCTGACGTCATCGTCAACCGTGATGATGACACTGTCGGCAAATTCCCGCATGGCATAGAAGTACTTCTTGTGCGGTTTGAGGTCGCCTTCGACCCAGCGAATCTCAAAAGAGGCGTCATCGATAGAGGTGACGCTCTCGGGCAGGTCGTTCTCCCGGCCCGGGAACTGGTCCTGCGAGAGCCAGAGCACCACCTTGTCGGCCCGCATGCTCTGGTTAAGCAGCGTGTCGATGCACTCACGTATGGTTTCCATCCGAGCCGGATGGGAGGTCATCGAGATGACGATGGGGTCCTTTTTCACACATGCGTCGTTGTCCTGGGCAAAAGAAGCGAACGGCTGGGCGCCCTCTTCCTTGACCGCCTCGATAAGCTCCACAATGTCCCTGCGGTGCGCGTCCATGCTT
>CAVEWV010000239.1:0-2385 GCA_963619535.1 Acutalibacteraceae bacterium
TACAGGTGGTCAGACGACGACGGGGCAGGGCGCGGGGCTCTTCCGCAGGTCGGAAGCGATATGAATCGTACATGAACGAAGGAATCGTTGCTGGAGGCTTTTCTTCGCCTATTCATGCGCTTTGGCGATCATATGCATGAAGCTCGGCATTAGCGGTTTTCGACTCTTTCGGAGTGCTCCCATGCTGTGATATGCCATGGCGACTCCGCTTGAACGACGATAGGGTCCCGCTATCCTAGAAGCGCACGCCTGAAGCCAGCGGCATCATCGGGCGAGATCTTGACATAGCGAAACATCCTGACTTTGCCGGTCAAGGTCCTGTGCTCCATGGGCTCCTTCAGGACAATCCAGCAAGGCGACCCTCCCAGGGAAGACAGGTCGACGCGCTCGCTCCTGGGAGCATCGAGGTCGCCGATTACGACGCCCTCGACGTTCGACCGATCCAAGCGCACCTCGGAGAGAAAACCCCAGCGAACCAGGACGGACGACTCGCCCACGAGGATCGGCGCAAGCGCCATAGCCCTCGCATTGGCCACCAGCCAGGCAAGCGCGTATGCCGTAGCGAGGGTGGCCGCGATGGCGAGCGCGGCGGAGACCCTCGAAAGCGCGACATGCACCGCGACGGCCTCAATCGCGGCAAGGAAGACGAGCACGGCGGTCAAGGCGGCGGCGTTCGACTCCCTGTGATAGCTGAACGCGACGCAGCCCTCCGGGCAGTGGGCCTGCTTGCCCCAAGAGCGAAAGAGGTACCACCACATGGTGAGCTCCATGGCAAGCATCCTCGCGGGAGCGGAGCTCCCCATTACGCCCTCGACGCAAAACCTGAATCGCTCCGAGGGCGACAGGCGCTTGCTCCCCGCCTCGTTGCTCAAAGCCCTTGCAGTGCGGGCGATCCGGGGGACCTCCGAGCAGAGGACGGCGACGTCCACCACCGCGGCGGCGGCAAGCAGGTAAGGAACAAGCGCGAACCGTCCGTCGACCGACATCGCCGCAGACGCAATGCCCCCGAGATAGATGGCGGGGAGCACGAGTATCGGCGACTTCCCGCGCGGTCGGACATAGGCTATCCAAAACGCAAGCGGCGCCACCACCATGAGGTCTAACGGCAGGGCGACATTGGCGGTAAGCGCCGCGGAACCCGGGTCGCTCAGCCCCGCGCACAGGATGTCAGCGAGGTACACGGCCGCGCAGAGGGCGCATGCGCCGAGAAGGGTGGCGGCCCGTTTGCCGTCGTCGGTCGTTTCCGTGAGCCCAAGCCGCATAGCGCGAACCTACCTTTCCTCTGTTTCTGCCGGCTCTTTTCGCCCCCAACGCAGGGAACCGGTATCCCAAAAGGAGTTTTCCCGCGCGAGGGTTCCACCGAGGGCGGGGTCGAAGAACGCGGAGGCAAGCGACGTTGCCGCCGCGAAAGAGGCATGCTCTTCGGGCAGGCCGCTCTTCTTTGCGAACGCCGCGAAGCTCCCCGCCCAGGCAGCCGGCGCCTCGAAGCGCGACGGTACGCCCATGCCGCGCTTGCGGCACTCGCATTCGATAGCGCGGGCGAGGTCCTTGAGGGCAAGGGTGACGTTTATCGCGTAGTAGACGACGTCGACGAGGTCCTTCATCCTCGACGAGGGCCAGCCGCCCGGCTGCGTCTCCATTATGGCGCACAGCTTGTCTGCCAGCTGGTCGGGAAGCGGATAGACGAGGTAATCGCACGACTCGAGCCCCTCGACGCGAACCCTGTTCGCGGGGGAGATGCGGTCTGCTGGCTGCGTGATGTCGCAGTCCAGCGACAGGTCGATGAGGATGGGATCCTTCTCTTCGTGGCCCAAGAAGGTTTGGAAGCGCAGCTTGAGCAGACGCGAGTAGCCGTTGTCGTCAAGCGATTCGGACCATTTGTCAAGCTTGAACGAGAGGAAATCCCCCATATCCCTGCCGGCGAGCTCGACGAGCGCCGCGAGCGCGTCCTCGGACGACTCCCGCGATGCCGTCGCGAAGTCGATGTCGCGCGTGGCGCGGCCGTCGGGAATGCGCGCGAGCAGCCCGCTTCCGCTCTTGAGGATGAACCGGCCGTCTGGGTCGCTGAACACCCTGCATAGGAATCGGTCCCGCAAAGCCTGGCGATAGCCGTCCCCGGGGTCGCCGCCCCTGTCGCGCACGGCCTTCTTCAGGGCCCTGTCGAGTTGGCCGCCGTTCTCGTACGTCACTCTTCACGCCTCCTAGCTAGCGCATCGTACAGGCTGGTCCCCGCCGGTATCCCAGCTTTTGCCGCCCTCGCGTCGATTATTTCCCTCAGCGCGCCCTCGTCTTCGACAAGGCCCCTTTCGAGCGCGTCCGCGAGCACGTTCGCGACCAGGCTCAGGTCCTCCCCGGAGTCAATCAGGTCCACGACCGTGAGCCAGG
>CAVEWV010000240.1:0-2358 GCA_963619535.1 Acutalibacteraceae bacterium
TTGCGACAACGATGTTGCGATTTGTTGCGAAGCCGGAAAAACGCCTAATGACCTGTGGAAACGTTGCTTAGTGTTGCGTTTTGTTGCGACTTGTTGCGAGGGGTTGTGACCGCAAGACCGGTAACGACCTTTGGGCTTATTTTGAGCGTTTCCGCAGGTCAGACTCTTGTCCTACGGCTGTGTTGAAGCCCTATGGTACGAAGGCAGTACGAAAAAGAGCCGGTTCCGGCGGCGCCAATCGTTTCGTTGTGTTTAGCGCTGTCACTGGCCATTGTAGCGCGGCGGTGCTTGCGTAATGTTCCCGGCCGAGGACGTAGCGATCAATGCTGGACAGATTGTCGTCGGGAAGGTCAATGCTGTCGTTGAGAACCCCGAAAAGGTAGTAGCCGGCGAGCCGCTTAGCGTGCGCCGCGAGGCGGCCGCTGTGCACGAGTCCGGCAAGCATGAGCCGAACCTCACCGAGAACGGGATTCCCCGCGACGTCCTGGAGAAGCTCCTGCCCGGCGACGACGTCATCGAGCTTGAGGAACCCGTGATCGCAGGGAGCCTTGGCTACCGCTTTGTGAAGCGCGCTTTTGATGTTGTGTCGTGCGGCTGCGCACTGATAGTGCTCGCCATCCCGGTGGGCATCATCGCACTCAAGATCAAGTCCGAGTCCCCCGGACCCGTCATCTACGCCCAGCGCCGCGTGGGCAAGGGCGGCAAGATCTTCAACGTCTACAAGTTTCGCTCCATGTACATTGACGCCGAGGCCCGCGGCGCCCAGTGGGCGCAGGGAGACGACCCTCGTGTCACGCCGTTCGGCAAGGTCATGCGCAAGACGCGCCTGGACGAGATCCCGCAGTTCTGGAACATCGTGAGGGGCGATATGTCGCTCATCGGGCCTCGCCCCGAGCGCCCTGCCTTCTGCGAGGAGTTCGAGAAGCGCATCCACGGCTGGCACTACCGTACGTCCGTGCGACCCGGACTCTCCGGCCTGGCGCAGGTGACCGGCGGCTACGACCTGCTGCCCAGGGAGAAGGTCGTGCTGGACCTCAAGTACATCGAGACGCGCTCCATTGCTCAGGACTTGAAAATCATCCTGAAGACTCTCGGCGTTGTTAAGACAGGCGAGGGGGCTAGGTAGTGCGGATACTTGTTGTTTGCCAGCGTTACTGGCCTGAGCAATTCCAGGTAACTGATATATGTGAGGGGCTCGTCGCGCGTGGGCACGACGTAACCGTTTTGTGCGGACTTCCTAATGTTGGGCTTCCTGAGACCGAGGGTCTTGTTTTGCCCGACTACAAGGGTGGGCGCAACCGCGAACAGACGCACAACGGGGTGCGAGTGGTGCGGTCCTTCGAGATCGGCCGCCGCACCGGCGTCATGTGGCGCACTGCGAATTACTATTCGTTCTGGAAAACCGCCAACCGCAAGGTCTTGGACCTCGGGGACTTCGACGTCTGCCTGGCGTATCAGCTCAGCCCAGCCATGATGTGCGATGCCGCCCGTATTCTCAAGGAGAAGCGAGGCGTGCCGTTCCTTCTGTATTGCTGCGACCTCTGGCCTGAATCCATGAAGGCGATGCTCGGCGACAAGGGAGCAGCATTGATTTCCCACTATGGCAAGGTGTGCGGGAGAATGTATCGCTCGGCCGACCGCATCGCGGTGGAGTCTCCTTCGTTCGAAGAGTACTTCGCTGACTATCACGGCGTGGGATCTGACCGGCTTGTTTACATTCCACAGTTTTCCACCGACGGCGGAGAGCCTGTGAGCGAACCTCACGAGGGTGTGAACTTCTGCTTCATGGGAAACATGGGGACGGTCCAGTGCATTCCCCTCATGCTGCAGGCTTTCAAGCGCGCGCAGGAGCTAGACCCATGCGCAAACATGAAATTCAACCTCGTCGGCGACGGAGTCGCGCAGGCGGAGGCAATGCGATACGTCTCCGAAAACGGGCTTGAAAGCAGAGTCTTGTTCCATGGGCGGCACCCCGTATCCGAGATGGGGCGCTTCTATGCCCAGGCCGACGTCTGCGTTATGGCGCTGGATGACTCGACTCTCATCGGCTCAACCATCCCTTCGAAGTTGCAGGGCTACATGGCGGCCGGCAAACCCGTTATTGCTGCCGTACGCGGCGGAGCGCGGTTTGTTGTCGATGCCTCCGGCTGCGGCATTGCTGTTGACCCTGGCGATGTAGAAGGGTTCGCGCGTGCAATGGTGAGGCTTGCCGGCAACGCAGGGGAGCGCCGAGAGCGCGGGGACCGCGCTCGCGATTACTTCGAGGGGAACTTCACTAAAAAAGCCTTCCTTGACGCGGTCGAGGAAGAACTCTGTTCCATAGCGAAAGGGCGATAAGCACATGCAGGACACCAATGC
>CAVEWV010000241.1:0-2276 GCA_963619535.1 Acutalibacteraceae bacterium
CCTCGGCCGACGCGGGGGCATCGACGACCGACGCCGAGGTCTCGGACGGCGCCGATGCGGCCGACGCAAACGACGCCGTGCAGGACGACGCCTCGACCGCCTCGTTCGACGTCTCGTTCGATGAGGCGGCCCTCTCTGCGGACGCACTCGACGCCGACCAGGAAGAGCCGCAGCTGCTCGCTGCGTAAGGCGACGACGCCTGGGCAACGCATAGCGCACGCAAAGGGGCGGCCCGGCGAGGTGGACTTCCATCTCGCCGGGCCGCCCCCGTTTATGCCCCTGGGTGGTTTTGGCGCAGGCAGTCGATGCGGACAGCCCGCTGGCGGGCGCGGGGCTTCCGGACGGGCGCGCCCGCCCGGCTGCCAGCCTTACGCGCCCTCCCGGCCGTTTACTCCTCGCCGCGCTCCACCCGCCACAGGGCGAGGCTGCCCGCCAGGCCCGCAGGCAGACGCCTAGGAGCGGCGCCATACCCGCAGGTCGCCCTGCGAATGAGCGGCTGTGCCCTACGCCACGACGGCCTTGCCGGCGGTGCGGCCCATGGAGACGGTCGCGAGCACGCCGGTGCCGGTGCCGGGATAGTAGCTGCCCATGAAGCCGCCCACCACCTGGCCGGCGGCGAAGAGGTGCGCGATGGGCGCGCCGTCGGTGTCGAGCACCTGGCAGGTGGCCGCGTCCACGGTGAGGCCGCCCACGGCGCCCAGGTTGTAGTCGTAGTTGCGCGTGGCGTAGAACGGGGGCTCGTCGATGGTCTCAAGGCCGCAGGCGCGCGTGGGGAACTGCGAGTCCTTGCCGTCGGCGGCCATGTCGGCGTTCCAGGTGTCGAGCGCGGCCTTGAGGTTGGCGGCCGGCACGCCCATCTGCTCGGCGAGCCCCTCCACCGTGTCGGCCGTAAGCACGCGGCCGTCGGCCACCTCGTCGGAGAGGTCGTCGCTCATGGGGCTCACGCCGCCCACCACGGCACCGCCCAGAGCGGCGGCCTTGCTGTCGAAGACGCTCCACATGATGTGGTCCTCCTGGGCAAAGCCCGCGCGCAGCACCCAGGCGTAGTGGTCCGACTCGCTCACGAAGCGGCGGCCGTACTTGTTGACGATGATGCCGGGCACCTCGGGCACGCCGGGGAGGGTGGGGGTGCCGCCCACGTTGTTGCCCAGACCGATGAAGCCGCCCATGCCCGTGAGGCCCGCGCCCACGCTCATGCCCATGCGGATGCCGGCGCCGGTGTTGGTGCCCACGGTGACGGCGTGGCTGTCGGCCAGGGCCGCAACCATGTGCAGCGAGAACGCCCGAGCCATCTCCTCGCTGCGGTCGAAGCTGCACGTGGCGAGGATGACGCCCTTCGTGGCCTGATAGCGCTTGCCGGCCACATCGACCACGCCCGCCACGGCGCCCTGGGCGTCCATCACGAGGTCGGCCACCTCGCAGTCGAGCACGAAGGTGCAACCGGCCTCGTCGCAGGCCTTCTTGAGCGCGGCCACGTGCCAGGCGCCGTAGGTGAGGCCGTCCTCGTTGGTGCCGCTGGCCAGGTGGATGCGGGGCTGCTGCAGGTCGGCGTCGATGTTGGGGATGACGCCGTTGCCGTACACGGTGTCGTACACCACGCCCAGCTCCTGCATGAACTCGACGCAGGCAGGGGCGTCGTCGCAGATGGAGCGCACGAGCGTCTCGTCGAGCTGGCCCTCACCCGCCGCCAGGTAGAACTCGGCGTGCTTGGCGGTGGTGTCGTCATCCACGCCGGCCGAGCTCTTCTGCAGGTCGGTGCCGGCGGCCTGGATCACGCCCGAGGAGTTGTTGGTGTTGCCGCCCACGGAGCTGGCCGAGTCGACGAGGATGACGCTCGCGCCCTCGCGCGCCGCCACCAGACCGGCGACCAGGCCCGCGCCGCCCGCGCCCACGATCACGACGTCGGCGGTCTCGTCCCAGCTGCCGGAGTCCTGCGCCGGGGCGGCGACGGCGACGCCGGCCGCCGACATCGCGGCGCCTGCTGCGGCACCCAGCATGAACGACCTGCGCGAAATTCCTTGAGCCATGGTGAATCCCCCTTATGACGGATGCGAGAAGGCCGCCTCATGAGGCGGCCGTAGACGCGATGCAGTATCGCGCACACGTGCCCGCAAGGCCATACCACGCGAGGTGGTAGGCCTGCGAGCTGGGGGTTTGCGGGCAAAGGCCGCGCGGCCATATCGCGAGATGTCGCCGCATTTTCGGGGTTCGCCTACCGTTGATTCACGTCGCCAAAGCCGCCCTGCGGAAATCAGACGGGCGATCCAGGCCCAGAA
>CAVEWV010000242.1:0-2225 GCA_963619535.1 Acutalibacteraceae bacterium
CTTCGGGTTTGTAGGGGCGGAACCACCTAGTGGCTCCGCCCCAGTTTTTTATAGGGCATTTTCACGTCAAGTCCTCAGCCTGCTATTGATCTCAAATCGTAGAAGCCTAAGGGTTTAGGGGCGGATTCGCGAACGTGCTTCTTCCCTATTTTTGCCTTGGACAATGGCAAGCGGGCAGACGGCTGACGGGAGCGCCCGCCACCAAAAGCCTCCTAAACAAAAAACGCCTCGCACTCGCGATGAGTGCGTGGCGAAAAGAGCCTGCCGGCTCAGAAAAATCCACACCGATTTTGGTTGACGGCATTGTGGGGCAGGCGCGTCGGCGGGCTGGGCCGGCGGTCGGCAAGGTCGAAAGGAACTCGTAACAGCGGGGCGAGACGGGTGCTGCTTGCTCAAAGACGCGTAGCTGAGATACATGCGTTTCGATTCGGACCCCCATGGTGGCACTTTGGGATATCGGATGGGTCGATTGTGCCGCGACGGGTCGGGCACCCCTACGTATGCATACAATGGCCGGGCATAGGAGATACGCGCTGCGAGGGCGCTAGGATGGAGGGCACATGTACGAGCGGCTGACCAAGTACGCCGGAACGCTCGCGGGCAGAAAGACGGAGGCCCCCGATTCCTGGTGGACGGTTGGGATGGGCGACTTTATCGATGACTTCTACGGGCTCGAGGGCTTCACCGACACGGGTTACATGGACACACTCGAGCGCTACGGTGTGGAGATGTCTTACGACGGTTTTGCCGCGTGTGACGTGGAGCATGCCGATATCGCCCTGGTGCGGGCGCTAATCACGACATGCGTGAGACAGGATCGTTTCTGCGACGGGCTGCTGGGAAGTTTTGCCAGAAACGGCTTTTTGGACCGGTGCCTTACGAGGCTTATGGAGCTTGATGAGGGCTGAGCGCTATCTGACTCGTCTGCAGCGCGAGCGAGTGAACAGGGGACCTACCCCTGTTAATATGGCGCACGCGTCCTTGGCCATCCGGATTCTGGACACGCCACAGGACGCAGCCAGACAGGAGCGGTGCCTCAAGGCATGAGCTTCAGTGTCCTCGTGTGCAGCCGCACGATCGAGGAGTTCGCGAAGAAGGGTGCGTAGTGTGGAGTTGACAGGGCACGAGATTTTGAGCGAGGGGTTCATCGAGGGCTTCTGCCGTCGGTATCCCACGCATGTGCTGGAGACGCTGCTTTGCGACCGCACCACGGGCAAGAACATCATCTGGGCCGACAACGAGTATGAGGACCTGGGCGAAGGCTACCTGGGCGACGACGAGATAACCGTCGAGAAGATAACCGGCGCGGCCGGCGGAGTCATCAAGCCGCGCATCGCCAAGGAGGCCGAGCGGCAGAGCCAGCGCACCAAGAGCCGCGCCGAGGTGTTCACGCCGTCGTGGCTGTGCAACCAGATGAACAACGACGTCGACGAGGCCTGGTTCGGGCGGCGCGACGCGTTCAGCATCGAGACCGTGGGAGACGACGGAGCGCGCGGCTGGGCTGCCACGGCCGAGCCGGTCGAGTTCCCCCGCACCGAGGGACACGGGTGGCACGCCTACGTGGAGGCCACCCGGCTCGAGATTACCTGTGGCGAGGCGCCGTTCGTGTGCAGCCGCTACGACACCGTGACCGGCCTTGCGCTGCCCGTGGCCGAGCGCGTCGGCTTCCTCGATCGCAAGCTTCGCGTCGTGACCGAGAAGACAACGACCCGCGAGGAGTGGGCCGAGTGGGCGCTCGCGGCGCTCAAGGCCACGTACGCCTACGAGTACCAGGGCGACAACCTGCTGATCGCGCGCGTGAACGTGCTGGAGACCTTCGCCGAGCACCTGCGGGGGCGCTGGGGCGAAGAGCCGACGTCTGAGGAGATCGCCGAGGCGGCGACCGTCGCGTCGTGGAACCTGTGGCAGATGAACGGCTTCACCGATGCGGTGCCCACGAACAACATGGACGCCGAGGTGACATCGACGCTCGCCCCCGAGCAACCCTCCCCCGTCCAGGAGATGCTGTTCGACCTCGATTTGGACGGCGACGCGTTCGCCGACTTCGCCCCATCGGAAGCCGAAACCCACGACGCGCCGGTGACTACGCCCCTGTGCGTTCTCTACGATTGGAAAAATGATGAGCCCTTCGAGTTCTCGTCACTGAAAGGCGGGTCGCGCACTATGACGTCAACGCAACGCAACGCAACGCAACGCAACGCAACGCAACGCAACGCAACGCAACG
>CAVEWV010000243.1:0-2220 GCA_963619535.1 Acutalibacteraceae bacterium
CGCCGACCTTCTTGGAGGGCTCGTCGGCCAGGCTGAAGACCCAGTCGTCGCGCCTCGCCTTGGCGGAGCTGTCGGCGACGTGCACCCCCAGCGCGTCGAGGATGCCCATGAACTCGGCCTCGTCCGCCGCCAGGGTCTTGGCGAGCGCCACGCGGGAGCGGATGTCGCCGACCCACGAGTAGCCGCCCGCGCGCATGATCTCGCGCTCGGCGCGCCCGAAGAAGACGGCCTGCCTGCTGCGCGGCGCCGGCTCGCCCCCGTCCGCGCCCCGGCGCCCGGGCATCTCGTTGGACAGCCCCGACAGCCCGCGCTCGCGGGCCATGTCCTGAAGGTCGCGGTTGAGGTCCTCGGGGTGCTGCGTCTGCATGCGGCGCCCGGTGCGCAGGTCGGCGTTGTTCACGACGATGTGCGCATGCGGTATGCCGCGGCGGTTGTCGTCGTGGTACACGATGGCCACCTCGTGGTCGCCGAAGTGCCGAAGCGCCCATGCGCAGGCGAGCTCCCTCAGCGCGTCCAGGTCGATAGAGTCGCCCGGGTCGGGGGAGAGCACGAAGTGCTTGAACGTGCGCGCCGGCCTCCCGCGCCAGGGTTTGTCGGTTCCGAACGCGCGGCGGGTGGCGTCCATCTCGGCGTCCCACTCGCAGCGCGCCTTGGCCTCGGGGCCGAGAGAGCCCGCCTGGCGCTCGTCGTAGCTCAGGTTGAACAGGTCGCGGGCGAGCGCGCGGCCGCCCTTCTCGAGGTAGCGGCGGATGCCGCCGGTCGGGCCGTGGCCGGATATGGGCTTCAGGATCGGCATCGGTCCGCCTCGGCCAGGCTCTCGGAGCCTATCCTCGCCAGCTCGCCGGCTATCCTGCCGGCGTTGTCCCTCACCTGCGCGAGCTCGGACTCGATCAGCCCGCCCTTGCCCTCCAGCAGGTCGCTGCCCGCCTTGCCGTGCTCGACGAGGTACTTGACGGTGTTCAGCGCGTGCACTGCCTGGTTGTAGTGGTAGCCCCACTTGCGCAGCTCCCGCGAGAGCGCCCACAGCGCCTTGCGGTCGAAGAGGATGCGGTGCTCCTCCTCGGCGTTGGCCTCCGTGGAGACGGGGATGCGCACCAGGATGCGCATGTACGCGGACATGCTCAGGCCCGCCCGCTCGCACCGGCCTCGCAGCTCGTCGTAGTCCGCGTCGTCCATGCGGAAGGTCACGCGCCGGCCCTTGCCGGCGGCTCCGCTGTCCATAGGTCCCTCCTATCCCGGGCGCAATCGCGCCCGTTTCATCCAGGGGCGCGGGGCATCCCCCGCAGGGGGCCGAGCGGAAGGCCGGCTCCCGTCACGGCACGGGCTCACCGCCAGGCGAGCCCCCGAGCAGCTCGCGGCATACGCCTCCGACGCGCCCGTGCCCAAGTGCTTTGGACGGCCGACGCATTGTCGGACGCCATAGGCTACTTGCTGGATCTCCTCCCACGCGCCCTCTTGCCCTCTCCGACGGCCTCTCCGCCCGAGGCCCCGTACGCGGCCGTCAGGGACGCCATCTCCCGCAGGGCCTCCAAATCGGCCCGGGCGGCCCCGTCCGGCGGGGACGCGAGGTACGAGCGCAGCGACTTGAGCGCGCGGGCGAGCCGCGGGTCGGGCCTCGACGGGTCGCGCCCGCGGCTGCGGACGTAGTCGGACATGTCGCGCTTGGAGACGCAGTTGCCCGGCTTCGCCGCGTAGAGCTCGCGCTGCTCGTCGGCGCCCATGGCGCACAGCTCGTCGATGGCGGCGGCGGTCAGCTCCCCGGCGTCGGCGGGGCGCGCCCACTCGGGCACCAGGCGCTCGGCGATGCGCCGGGCCGCGCGCTCCTCGCGCTGGATGGTCTTTCCGGAGACCTTGCGGCCGGTCTGCCGCTCGATGATCGCCGCCTTCACGTCCGCCAGGCGCGCCCCTCGGAACTCCGGCGAGTCGCGGCGGAGCGCCTCGGCCTGGGCGCCCAGCGCCTCGGTCGCCGCGGCGCGCTCGGTGACGGTGAGCTGGCGCACGAAGTAGTTGGCGGTGTGCAGCAGGGTGACCGCCTGCTCGTCGCCGATGCCCTCGATCACGCGGCAGGGCAGCCTGGAGAACGCCGGGTCCTCCATCGCGAGCAGCGCGTAGGCGGCCTTGCGGCGGTGCCCGGATATCATCTGCCAGCCCCCGCCGGGGAGCTTCCGCACCAGCGGCAGGTCGGTGAGTCCGTCCTTCCTTATCGAGTCGGCCAGCTGC
>CAVEWV010000244.1:0-2181 GCA_963619535.1 Acutalibacteraceae bacterium
CGTCGCCGTGCCCTCCATCGCGCTGGCGTCGGTGGGGCTGCCGTTTTTCGGCGACGGGTACGGCGCGGCGTTCACGCTTGCGCTCTACGTACTGTTCGTCGTGGCGTCCATCGACCTCATCCTGGCCTGCAGCCAGGCCACGCGGTTCTACGGCATCCCTCCCATGGCGCTGTATGCCCTTGCGTTCGGCATCGTGTACACGCTGCGGTTTGTGCCCACGCTCCCGGTCGCGGCCGGCGTGGGCACCGTGGCGTCCGCAGTTGGCGACGACACCTGCCTGCTCGCCCTCGCGTTTGTGAGCCTGCTGTTTGCCGTGTACGTTGCAGGTATCGGCTACGGGCATCTCCAGCGCCGTTCCTCCGTGTATGCCTGGACCACGCTGCGCGCCATGCCTCAGCCTTCCTCCGTCGAGGCGCGGGGCACGCAGGGCTCCTACGACTGCTTTGCCGCCCGCCACGGCCTTACCGCGCGCGAGGCCGAGGTGGCCCAGTTCTTTATCGAGGGGCGCACGGTCCCCTACGTGGCGGCCCAGCTCGTCGTGTCCGAGAGCACGGTGAAGTACCACTCCAAGAACATCTACCGCAAGTGCGGGGTTACGGGGCGTCAGGACCTGCTCGACCTCTACGCCGCCGAGTTGGACGAGCGCACGGGCGAGGAAAGCGCGCCCACCGGCCCCGCCCGTCTTGACGAGCAGGGCCCTCTCCCAATGGGATAGGTTCCTCCACCTGGGCAAACCCTGCCCCATCCGATGCTGATGCCCGTCGGGGCGCCGCATCTATAGTCGGAGTCGCAAAACGCGTTGCCGCCGCGGCACATGCCCGGCGCGGCGACGCGGACAGACTCCCGACATGCCGCCTGGGGGCGGCGGTGCTTGCGACGGCGGGCGTGGCAGGGGCAGCAGGCGCGGCGCCGCAGCTTGCCCGGGCCGACGAGGGCGAGGCCAAGCAGCACGCTCCCGTTTCCACCGAGGAGTTCGACGTCGTCGTGGTGGGTTCGGGCACCGCGGGCACGTGCGCCACGCTGCGCGCCGCCCAGGCTGGCGTCAAGGTGGTCTGCCTCGAGAAGAACGACGTCTTCGGCGGCGCGTCCCGCTTTGCGGAGGGCCTGGCCGGCGTCGGCTCCAAGGTGCAGGCCGAACTCGGCATCGACTTGGACAAGACGGAAATCATGAACGCCGTCATGGACTACCAGCACTATTCCTGCTCCGGCCCCGTCGTGCGCAAGTTCCTCGACGAGAGCGGCCCCACCATCGACTGGCTCACGGACGCCGGCATCGCCTGGCTGGACGTCAAGGTGCTCGGCCGCTCCTACCAGACCTGGCATATCCCGGCCGACCCCGAGACGGGCGCCAAGATTGTCTGCGGCGGCATGATCGACCAGCTCGTCGAGGCCGCCCAAGGCCTGGGCGCCGACATGCGCCTGGGTTGGGCCATGACGGACCTCATCACGGAGGACGGCAAGGTGGTGGGCGTCTACGCGGACGGCCCGGACGGCGAGGTCGAGTTCCGCGCCAAGGGCGTCATCCTGGCCGGCGGCGGCTACGCCAACAACGGCGAGATGTTCGAGAAGTTCACGGGCGTGAGCTACGACAAGGTGTATGTGTACGGTCCCGCAGGTCGTGACGGCGAGGGCATCGCGAGCGCCCTGGCCATCGGCGGGTCCACCCACAAGCCCGGCTGCGTCATGTTCCACTCCGGCAAGCTTGAGGACACGACGAGCTTCTCCGACCTGCCCAACTTCATCGTGTGCAAGCAGCCCACGGTGCGCGTGAACGCCGGGGGCACCCGCTACTTCAACGAGCAGGTCAGCATGAGCGACTTCAGTGCCTGCGGCAACGTGCTCACCACCAACGCGCAGAACTTCGCCATCTTCGACGACGACTTCATCACCCACATCGAGGAGGAGGGTCCCTGGCTGGGCCTGCTCGCCCTGAACGCCGAGGCGGGCGTGCCGTTTGCGTGCCGCGAGGAGATCGAGGCCTTCGAGCCCATCAAGAAGGCGGACACGATCGAGGGGCTGGCCGAGGCCCTGGGCGTCGACGCCACGCAGCTCGCCGCCACCGTCGAGCGCTACAACGGCTTCGTCGAGGCGGGCGTGGACGAGGACTTCGGCCTGCCCGAGCAGTACCTCTTCCCGGTGAAGACGCCGCCGTTCTACGGCGCGCTCATCATGCCGACGCTC
>CAVEWV010000245.1:0-2125 GCA_963619535.1 Acutalibacteraceae bacterium
GTCATCGCGATGATGATCTCCTACCTGTTCGTCTCGATCGGCTACCCCGTCGTCTTCTCCCTGACCCTCACGGGCTTCCAGGGCACGGCGGTCAAGACCGGCTCCTCCGCGCTCGTCATGTCCATCGTGGGTGCTGCCCTTATCCCGCTGCTCATGAGCGCCATCGCCGACGCCTGCGGTATCAACATCGCCCTGCTCGTCGCGGTTCCCGGTTTCCTGTACGTTGCTTGGTACGGCCTGTTTGGCTCCAAGCTCGGCCTTGAGAGGAAGTAGCCATGGCTCTGAACGTTATCGATTCGCACTTCCACGTGTGGAATCTCGAGACGCAGGATCTTCCTTGGCTTGAGGGTACCGACGGCACCATCACCAACACCTACACCCTGGCCGATCTTGAGGCCGCCTACGCCGGCCTGCCCGACGTGGACTTCAAGGGTGGAGTGTATGTCGAGATCGACTGCGCCGATCACGAGGCCGAGGACAAGATCGCCTACGACATCATGCAGGACGACCCCAAGATGCTTGCCTGCATGCTGCGCAGCGAGGTCTCCCCGTGGATGCGTGTCCCCGTGTACGCCGCCGGCGTTCGCGAGCCGCTCCACATCGACTCCGAGCCGAAAGGTCGCTGCCTCGAGCCCAGCTTTATCGAGGGTCTGCGCGCCATGGCCAAGGCTGGCCTGCCCTTTGAGTCCTGCAACCGCGTGGACGAGCTCGAGGACGCCTACGAGGCCTTTGCCCAGGTTCCCGAGGAGACGGTCATCCTGAACCACCTCGGCAACGTCGAGGCCCTCACGCCCGAGTGGTGCGCCGTGATGGAGAAGTTCGCCACGCTGCCGAACCTCTACCTCAAGGTCTCCGGTTTTGCCACGGCCGACAAGGAGTTCGTCGCCGAGCTTCTGGCCTTTGTGCGCAAGACCTTTGCGGCCGACAAGCTCCTCTATGCGTCCAATTGGCCCGTCGTTGAGCTCTACTCGACCTTTGACGAGCACTTTGGTCTGCTGCGCGACGCCTTTGGCGACGACGAGGACTTCTTTATGAACAACGCCGTGCGCGCGTACAAGCTTTCGCTGTAGCATTTACATACACGCACGCTTGCGCCGGGGGCCTTGACTGGTTCCCGGCGCTTTCAGGGTTGTAGGCCCGCCGAACGCGGGCCGCCCGCCAACGACACAGCGGGACGCACTATCGCGGGGCGCACCCGCCCGAAAGGAGAAACGACATGTTCGAAGGCATCTACTGCCCCTCGATCACCATCACCGACGACGAGGGCAACATCGACTACGAGATGTGGGGCGCGCACCTCGACCACCTGGCCGAGGCGGGCCTGGACGGCGTGCTGCTGTTCGGCTCCATCGGCGAGTTCTACAGCGTGTCGCTCGCCGACAAGAAGGCCGTGGTCGAGTTCGCGGTCAAGCGCGTCGCCGGCCGCATGAAGGTGCTCGTGGGCGTGGGCGACACGACCTACGCGAACGTGCTCGAGCTGACCCGCTTCGCGCAGGCCGCCGGCGCCGACGCGGTGCTCGCCGTCTCCCCGTACTACTTCGGGCCCTCCGCGCCCTGCGCCATGGAGTACTTCGGCGGCATCGCCGAGGCCACCGAGCTGCCCGTGGTGCTCTACAACTTCCCGGCGCGCACCGGCTCCGACCTCACCCCCGAGCTGGTGGCCGCGCTCGCCGAGGCGCACCCCAACGTCTGCGGCATCAAGGACACCGTGGACACCATCAGCCACACCCGCAAGGTGATCCGCGCCGCCCGCGAGGTCAACCCCGGGTTCTCCGTGCTCTCCGGCTTCGACGAGTACTACCTGGTGAACCGCGTCTCCGGCGGCAACGGCGTGCTGTGCGGCCTCACCAACGTCGAGCCCGAGCTGTTCGCGAGGATGCACGCCGCCTACCAGGCCGGCGAGTACGCCACGGCCGTCGAGTGCGCCGAGCGCGTCTCCAAGCTCATGGCCGTCTACGACGTGTGCGACCTGTTCGTCTCGGCCATCAAGGGCGCCGTGCGCGCCAAGGGCCTGCCCATCTCCACCAGGATCTTCGACCCGGCCGTCCAGCTCACCGACGAGCAGGCGGCCAAGATCGGGGAGCTGCTCGCGTAGGCGAAGCGGGCCCTCCCCGAACACCCCTCC
>CAVEWV010000246.1:0-2116 GCA_963619535.1 Acutalibacteraceae bacterium
CGCCCAGATTAAACGCCTGTTCGGTTCAAGCTCACCTACGAGCAACGCCGCAGGCACCGGTGTCCAGATGTCGCGCCTCCAGTTCTGCGACTGCTTTCTGATGAACAAGGACGAGCTTCCCCAGATTACCGAGAACAAGTTCGAGAACACCATCGACCGTCTTACGTGCGTCGCGAACCCCCGCCAGATTGAGCGCGTGATGCGCGGAGCCAAGTTTGGGTTTTCGCTTGTCTACAACGTGGAGGACCCTGAGCAGGTTGCGGAGGACTTCGAGAACATCAGCAGCGCGATTCACCTGCTCGAGAACGACTATCTGGGCGGCGGCGGCACGCGTGGCAACGGGCGCGTCAAGTTTGAGGGTCTGTCCGCCCATGTTGTGACCGGCGACAAGGATTTCCCCGTGCCAGAGCTGGGGTAGAGATATGGACACGACGATAGTTAAACTTTCGTTCTTGGCCCCTGTTCACTTTGGGGCGGGACGGCTGACCGACAGCGCGTATACCTGTGACGCGGCGACGCTCTTCAGCGCCATGTACCTTGAGGCGCTGCATATGGGCGAGGCCGATGCGCTGCTTGCCGCTGCGAGGCAAGGCGAGTTCGAGCTGAGCGACGCGTTTCCTTTTGTGGGGGACACGCTGTATCTGCCCAAGCCAATGGTTGCCCCGGGCACATTCGAACAGAAGACGGCTGGCAATGCCGGGGATTCACGCGAGCGTAAGGCCAACAAGAAGCTCGGGTACATTCCCGCCGATCGATATGCCGACTACATGGCAGGCAAGTTCGACGCGGCGGCGGAACTTGCGCGCTTCAAGCCCGGCATCTCGTCGCTGCAGGCAAAGGTCAACCTGGAACGACTCGATGGACCCGATGCGGAGCCGTATTTTATCGGCGGGTTCACTTTTGCCCCCAGCGCAGGCCTGTACTTCCTCGTGAGGGGATCGTTTGACTTGAGGCCGATTCTTGAGCAGCTGAGCTATTCGGGTATCGGTGGCAAGCGTTCGAGTGGATATGGACGGTTCACCTATGCGCTGGCGCCGGGGGCGAAGTTGGACCGCGCCCTTGCCGCGGCGCCGAGCACGACGGGGGTGTCGGTGCTGCTCTCGACGGCGACGCCCGCGCAAGACGAGCTGGACGACTACCTCCTGAAGGGCGCGCGATACCGTTTGGTGCGCAAGGGCGGCTTCGTGCAGTCCGCAACTCACAGCGCCAACCCGCAAAAGAAGCGCGAGCTCTGCCTCTTCGCCGCAGGGTCTACGTTTGCCAGGCGTTTTGAGGGTGACATCTTCGACGTCAATGCGACGCCGGGGGCTCATCCTGTCTACAGGTATGCACGTGCGTTTTGGATGGGGGTGTAAGCAGGTGGGAGTTCGGCATTACACGATGACGTTCACGGCTGTCGGGCCCGTTCATATCGGTACAGGCAAGAAGTTGGGGAAGATGGACTACTTTTCCCATAACGGCAGCGTCGCCGTCCTCGATGCACCCAAGTTTGTCGGTTCCTTGAGCGCGGAGCAGGTTGAGCAGTATTGCCAGTTTCTGGAAAACTCCGACTCGAGGACGGGCCTGCAGACGCTGCTTGATGGCGACCCTGCCTTGCGAGCGGCGGCGACGAGAGCAATCGCATATGAGGTCAAAGCGCGTCTTGCCATGTCGCGTAGCGGGTCCTATCAATACCTCGACGTAGCCGAGTGCATCAAGGACGTGCACGGGCATCCCTACGTGCCCGGCTCCAGCATAAAGGGGATGTTGAGGACCGCCTTGCTGGCAAGCATCGTGGCGTCAAACCGCCAGGTATATAGGGGGCTTATTGACGAGCGCGCGGTTGAATCGGCCGATAAAGACGCTGATACAAAGCTCGACAAGCGTGTGTTTTGGCGTGAACACCCGGATCGCGATGACGAGTCAGTTGTCAATGACATCATGCGGTACGTCTCTGTCTCGGACTCTGAGCCGCTGTCGGTCTCAGATCTTGTTTTCGCCAAGAAGTACGATAAGTTCTGCCGCTTGGATAACGGGCGGCACAAGAAGGCCATGGGCAAGATATCTAACGCCGCCTATTACGAGGGCAACGAGCTCAATATCTACCGTGAGGCCTTGAAGCCCGGTACCCGTATCG
>CAVEWV010000247.1:0-2097 GCA_963619535.1 Acutalibacteraceae bacterium
GTCACGGGCACCTTGCCGCCGATGCCCTTGCCCTCGGCGGTGTACTCGCCGTCGGTATACTGGCCGGCCGTGTCGGCAAAGGCAGGTGATGGGAGCAAGGGATTGCTAGGGACGTTTATGATGGGTAAAGCGTAGGAAACGCCCAAACCGGCAGCGACCGCGAGGGGCAGTGCAAGCCTTGCGACGGTGTGCTTGGATACCATGTGTGCTCTCCCATCTATTGATGTGCAGATTTATATGCATGACGAACTGACCGAACCATTCCTTACTTGAGTATTGCTTTCAGGTCGTTTGCCACATCGTTCGTGGTGCTGTCTTGCGAGGAGCCTGCTGCTTCTGCGAGTTCATCGAGGTCAAGTTGGGAGTCTGCAAAGCCCTTGATCTGCACGCCTCCCTTGACGGATTTCGCAATGGCTGCCATCTGAGTGAAATAGTCTTTCGACGCTTCGTCGGTGTCTGTGACGCCGTTTATATACATAATGAGCGGGTTGCCCTTTTTGTCGGCGGCGATGAAGACGGGGCCGCCGTTTCCTTTTCCGTCTGCCGCCATAGAAAAGTAGAGGTAATCGCCGGAATCTGTTCGAGTCTCATAAATTTTGGTTACGAGTTTGCAGTCATCGTTTGCTATTTGGAATAGGGTCGGCGTAGCGGCAAGGAGCCTCTCGGCCGCCTCTGCACTAGAGACGATCCCTCCCATATCTGAGGAAGCGTAGATACATGCCAACGTCCCATAGCCATTTTCCTCGTCGATTTTCTTGTACACTCCCAGTGCGTCGTCGTTGCTAATGCTGCTGGATGTTTCCTTGAATCCTTCAGGGAGGGTGATTGAGAATGAGCCCACCGAGATTTCGATCGGCTCTGCTGCCGTTGTCTTCGCGGTCGATGCCGCAAGGGCCTGGCTTGGGGTAAACGGGCTATTTGCGACCTGAGATGCGGGGGCGCATGCAACTCCCAGGCCTGCTGCGATAACGAGCGGCAGGGCAACCCTTGCGATGGTGCGTGCTGATGCGTCCATAATTCAACTAACCTTTCAAGATGACGACAGATGATTCGTGCGAGTTTTGGGTACGTGCTTTAAGGTTTTGTTTGTCTACTGCGCAGGCATTACGGGTTATATCCTCGACCAGCTGTTTCCTCCGTCCGATGAGTAGTAGTCGTTCTTGCCGTCGCCGTTGGAATCGCGCACCACGTGGCCGTAGCCGTCGGTGTACTCGGTGGAGCCGTCGGAGTAGATGTAGGCGGTGCCACCCTTGCTGTCGGTGTAGGACGCGCTCGGTTTGCCGGAGCTGTAGGAGGACGACGAGTGGGAAGAGCTGCTGTGGCTCCCGCCAGAGCAAGCGTTGCTACACGAGCTGAGTACCATGAGAATCATGACAGCGACGCAAATGAGGCCACAGTAGCCGCCTGCAGAACCGTTGGACATGCGAATCTTCTTTCAAGCGTGATGCCAGGACTTTGGTTGAAAAAGCTTGTCCGGGGTCCCCTATGCGTTTGAGCAGTCGATAGCGAGGTAGGTGTTGCCGTCTGACATCAGGAAGGCGTACCTGATGCCGCTGTTTCTGGCGCTGGAATATAAAGTGTCGCTGTCTTTGAGCTCGATCTTGTTGATGAGATAGGATAGGATTTCCTCGGCGTCCCAATAGTCGAGAGACGGGTCTACGGCCATTGCCATGGCGATAGCCGTGTAGACGAAGTACTCGGCGTTATTGTCGCCGTCGTCGAAAATGGTGAGAATCATACAGTTGAACGTTTTGTTTGAGTTGCGCTCGCGATAGGATATCGACGAGTCGTCTTTGTAAGTCTGGCAGAACTCGACATAACCAACAAGTTGCGTGCCTTTGCGTATATCCATGTCAAGGGTGGTGCCGTTAGTCCCCTTGGTGAGGGTCGCCTTGTAACTTGTGGCACCTATTTCGTCGAGTGCGTCGTTCACGCGCTCGCAGTAGTCTGCCGCCGAAATGGTGACCATGCCGTTCTTTATCAGAGACGAGGTCTTTGCCTGCGCCAGCGTGGGGGAGAACCCGAGGCTGTCGGGTAGGGAGGAAGTAGCAGGGGCCGCAAGGCCGTACCCGCAGAGCAGCGCGCCCGCTATCAGGC
>CAVEWV010000248.1:0-2051 GCA_963619535.1 Acutalibacteraceae bacterium
AGTACTACGGCCGCTTTAACCAGGGCGTCGTGACCATCAACCTGCCCGACGTGGCGCTCTCGTCGCGCCAGAACATGGACCGTTTTTGGGAGATCTTCGACGAGCGCCTGGAGCTTTGCTACAAGGCCCTCATGTGCCGCCATGAGCGCCTACGCGGCACGCTCTCCGACGCCGCGCCGATTCTTTGGCAGTACGGCGCCCTGGCGCGCCTCAAGAAGGGCGAGCCCATCGACAAGCTGCTGTACGGCGGTTACTCCACCATCAGCCTGGGCTACGCCGGCCTCTACGAGTGCGTGAAGTACATGACCGGCCACAGCCACACCGAGGCCGAGGGCACGCCCTTTGCCATGCAGGTCATGCAGCACATGAACGACAAGTGCGAGGAATGGAAGGCCGCGACCGATATCGATTTCTCGATCTACGGCACGCCGCTCGAGTCGACCACTTACAAGTTCGCCAAGTGCCTGCAGCGCCGATTTGGCATCGTGCCGGGTGTGACCGACAAGGGCTACATCACGAACAGCTACCACGTGCACGTGAGCGAGAAGATCGACGCGTTCACCAAGCTCAAGTTCGAGAGCGAGTTCCAGCGCCTCTCGCCGGGCGGCGCCATCTCCTATGTTGAGGTGCCCAATATGCAGGACAACCTCAAGGCCGTCATCCGCGTGATGCAGTACATCTACGAGAACATCATGTACGCGGAGCTCAACACTAAGAGCGACTACTGCCAGGTGTGCGGCTACGACGGCGAGATTCGAATCGTCGAGGACGACGGCAAGCTCGTGTGGGAGTGCCCGAACTGCGGCAACCGCGACCAGGAGAAGATGAACGTGGCGCGCCGCACCTGCGGATACATCGGCACGCAGTTCTGGAACCAGGGCCGCACCGAGGAGATCCGCGACCGCGTACTGCACCTGTAGGTGCAAGGCTCGCCGTTGCGCGACGGCGAGCCTTCGCACAAGACGCACTAACGCAGTGGCCCAGTCGGCCCTTGGATTGCCGCCAGCAAGCTTGACGGGCAAAGCCCGCCTGGCGCATGCTTTCAGGGCAATCCGAGGTGCCGGGCTGGGTCTTGCTGTTTCGCCGGCGAACCTTGCGCTTGCGGTCTTGCAGCGATTGCCGGATGGAAGGAAGTCCCGATGAACTACGCCAACATCAAGTACTGCGACATCGCCGATGGGGAAGGTGTGCGCACCACGGTGTTCGTCTCGGGGTGCTCGCATCACTGCAAGAACTGCTTCCAGCCGGAAACGTGGAGCTTCTCGTACGGCCAGGAGTTCACCCCGGAAGTGCAGGCGAAGGTGCTGGCATCGCTGGACGGCCCGTTCGTCGACGGCCTCACCTTCCTGGGCGGCGAGCCCATGGAGCCGGAAAACCAGCAGGGCCTGTTGGAGCTGGCGCGCGCGGCGAAGGCGGCGCACCCGGAAAAGACCATCTGGTGCTACACCGGCGATGTGTACGAGGACTTGGCGAACCCCGAATCGCCCCGTCACACTGTGGCGACGAAAGAGCTTCTTGGCCTGATAGACGTGCTGGTAGACGGCCCGTTCGTCGAGGAGCAGAAGGACATAACCCTGCGCTTCCGCGGCTCTTCCAACCAGCGGGTCATCGACCTGAACGCCACCCGTGCAACGGGCCAGGTAACGCTTTGGGAAGACGAGGCAGTGTACGCCGAACGCGGGGTGATGTAGCCCGGGCAATGTGCCCTGGCGGCAGGGTTGTCGAGGCGCGCGCCCCGGCTCGTGGCGTACTTGTTGCGGCGGTGGCCGACGGGCCGGTTGGTGCCAAGCTCGGCCGAGCGCAGCCCCGCAAGCTGTTCCCTGCAGCACTCCTGAACGGCTTCCTGCTTCCTCTATACTCTTGCCCATGGGCGGCACGCTTCGCATATATATCCGGGAAACACACCCATCCATCGCGCCGATGGATGGGTGAAGTTGGTTTTACTGCTGGTGTTTTCCGTCGGGGTGTTCTTCGTGGGAACGTGGAGGGGTCTAGGCGTCTACGCCCTGGCCCTGGCCTGCGCGGTATCGCTGGCGCGCCTGCCGTGGGGC
>CAVEWV010000249.1:0-2046 GCA_963619535.1 Acutalibacteraceae bacterium
GCGCTGGGGGTGCGCCCCGCCCCGCGCGGGCTCTTACGGCCGCGCCTCCAGCGCCAGCTCCACGATGCGCGTGCACAGCGCGGGGAACTCGTAGCCGGCGTGGCGCGCGGTGTCCGGGAGCAGCGAGGTCTCCGTCATGCCGGGGATGGTGTTGGTCTCCAGGATGACGGGGCCCCGCTCGGGGTCCACGATGAAATCCGAGCGGCTCATGCCGCGGCAGCCGAGTGCGCGGTGGGCAGCCACGGCGTACTCCTGGGCCTTGGCGTACGTCTGCGGGTCGAGACGGGCCGGGATGATGTGCTCGGCGCCGGACGCGCTGTATTTCACCTCGTAGTTATAGAACTCGGCGTGCGGCACGATCTCGATGACGGGCAGGGCCGCGGGCTCGTCGTTGCCCAGCACGGCCACGGTGATCTCCGTGCCGGAGATATAGGCCTCCACCAGCACGTCCTCGCCCGTCTCGAACGCCTTGGCCAGGGCCTCCGGCAACTCGCAGGACCTGTGCACGATGCTCATGCCCACGCTCGACCCGTCACCGATGGGCTTGACCACGCACTTCTCCCCCACCGCGACCACGATGTCGTCCAGGCTGTAGGGCAGGCCGCGGTGCAGCGTGACGGAAGTGGCCACCGGGATGCCGTGATGGCGGTACACCACCTTGGAGCGCGACTTGTCGATGGCCGTGGAGCTGGCGAGGATGCCCGAGCCCGTGTAGGGCAGGCCGAGCGTCTCGCACACGCCCTGGATGGCGCCGTCCTCGCCCCCCTTGCCGTGCAGCGCGATAAATACCAGGTCGAAGTTGCCGTCGGCAAGCCGGCGAATGGCTGCGGGCGCGTCCTGGGTGTCGATGAGCTCGTTGTCAAAGCCCGCCTTGGCAAGCGCCGCCTGGACCTGTGCGCCCGAGGCAAGGCTCACCTCGCGCTCATGGCTCACGCCCCCCGCCACCACCGCGATGCGAACGCTCGAAGGGTCAACGTGCTGCATGTCGCCATCTCCTCGGGTTGCGAAGCTCATTGATTGATTACAGCCGGCCGTACGTCACAAAGGCCATGGCGCCCACCCACGCGGCCACGGCCACGAGCAGGGAAAGCGCCACCTTGCCAACGGCCGAGGCCAGGACGTCGGCACGGGAAAGGTCGTCGTAGGCACGCAGCGAGAGGGCCGTCGTGACGGCCACGGTGCCCAGGCCGCCCAGCACGATGAGGACGAGCAGGGCGATTCCCGCCGTGAGGGACGCGTCGCCGGCGACGGGGGCCTCCGTGGAGGTGAGGCACACCGCGGCGCACCACACCACGCTCGCAAGCACGGACACCGCGCCGTAGCCGAGGAACGGGGCCCATCCGTAGGCCGGCGCCCCCTCGATGCCGCTCGTGGAGAACGACCCCACCACCGAGCCCAGGTCCACCCTCTCGGCATGCTGCAGGTAGCGCTTGTTGTAGCGGCTGTACGGGATGGCCTGCGAACGGGCGGGGCGCAGCGGCACCTTGGGGAACTCGCCCGAAACGCCCGAGATCTTTCGCTGGTGCGCGGCGGCCGAAGTGGCCGGAGTGGCCGGAGCCGACGGAGTAGCCGAGGAAGACGAGGCCGCGTGGGCGCCAGGCTGCGCAGGGGCCGCAGGGGCGGCAGGCTGAGAAGACGCGGCGGGGGCGCTCACAACCGGCATGGGCGTCGAGATGGACGGCAGCACCATGCGGGCATGCTTGCCGGAAGCCCCCGACGTCCCCTGCTGGGACGGGGAGGGCAGAGAAGGCGCGGCGGGCTGAGCGGGCGCATCCGAAGACGGCGCGGGGCTGGGCTTCGCAAAATGGCTACCGCGCGGCTGCGCGTCGTCACGCGAGGGCGCATGGCCGGTGGACGCCACGCGCTGCTGTGCCCACTGTTCCCGAACGGAATCCCCGCTCTTTGGCTTCGTTGCTGCCATCTCACGTCTTTCAGCGATACTGTCTTCTTTGTACCGACCATCAGAAAACAACAGGCACATGGTACGCTTACAGGTACGAATTGTAACGTGCTGGCAGCCTGCCAACACGTGTATTTGTTGGGGAG
>CAVEWV010000250.1:0-2033 GCA_963619535.1 Acutalibacteraceae bacterium
AGAAGGACGCCCTCGACGAGAAGATCGTCCGGGAGTTCCCCGGCAAGATCGTGCGCAAGGACCTGACCGCGCTCATGAAGCGCGGCGCCGGCGTGCCCACGTTCGTGCTCGAGTACCTGTTGGGCATGTACTGCGCCACGGACGACCAGGCGGCCATCGAGGCGGGCGTCTCCCGCATACGCAAGATCCTGGCCGACAACTACGTGCGGCCCGAGGAAAGCGAGAAGATCAAGTCCAAGATCCGCGAGCTGGGCCAGTACACCGTCATCGACAAGGTCTCCGCCCGCCTGGACGAGTATTCGGACATCTACGTCGGCAGCTTCACCAACCTGGCCATTGGCGACTTCGTGATGCCCGAGGACTACGTGCGCCGCTACTCCAAGATCCTGATGGGTGGCATCTGGTGCATCATGCGAATTCAGTACCTGCGTCCCGAGGACGACGTTGACCCGCTGGACGACATCTTTGGCGACGGGGGAGAGAAGCCCAAGCGGCCCAAGTCGAGTGGCAAGGGAAAGCGCGGGCCGCAGGACTCCCCGTTCAAGATCGCGAGCCTCACGCCCATCCAGATGCCCAACCTGGACCTGTCCGAGCTCATCTCTCATCGCCCGGCCTTCACCACGGACGAGTGGGTGCGCGTGATCCTGCGTTCGGCGGGCTATGAGCCGGACGCCCTCACCGAGCGCGAGCGGATGCACTTCCTGGAGCGCATGGTGCCGCTCATCGAGCGCAACTACAACCTGGTCGAGCTCGGGCCCCGGGGCACGGGCAAGAGCCACATCTACACCGAGGTCAGCCCCTACAGCTACCTGCTCTCCGGGGGCCAGACCACCACGGCCAAGCTCTTCGCGAGCAACGCCGGGCGCGGCGACCGCATGGGCCTCGTGGGCCACTGGGACGCGGTGGCCTTCGACGAGGTGGCCGGCATGCGCTTCCGCGACGAGAACGCGGTCCAGATCATGAAGGGCTACATGGCCAACGGCACCTTCGGCCGTGGCACGGACTCCTACAACGCCGAGGCCTCGATGGTCTTCGAGGGCAACATCAACGACTCCGTGCAGAACGTCCTCAAGACCACGCACCTCTTCGACCCGTTCCCGCCCGAGTTCAACAACGACAGCGCCTTCTTTGACCGCATCCACTGCTACCTGCCCGGCTGGGAGGTGCCCAAGATGAGGAGCGGCCTGCTCACGCAGCGCTATGGCCTCATCACGGACTGCCTCTCGGAGTTCTTCAAGGAGATGCGCAAGCGCGACTACACCCACTACATCGACGACTACTTCCGCCTCAACAGCGACTTCAACCGCCGAGACGAGATCGGCGTCCGCAAGACGTTCTCCGGCCTGGCGAAGCTCGTCTTCCCCGACGGCCAGATGGGCAAGGAGGACGCGCGCATGCTCCTGGAGTACGCCATCGAGGGACGCCGGCGCGTCAAGGAGCAGCTCAAGATCATGGCGGGCATGGAGTTCATCGACGTCAACCTCGGCTACATCGACATCGACTCCCCGGGCGCGGTCAACGTCATTGGCGTGCCCGAGCAGGCAAGCGACACGCTCGTGCCGGACGCGCCGCTCATGCCGGGCCACGCCTTTGGCGTCGGCCGCTCCCTTGACGGGGAGTACGCCGTGTACAGGCTCGAGAACAAGGCCGTCCCCGGCGAGGGGAGGTTCCGGATAGAGGGCGTGGGCTCCAGGCGGGCGGTGAGGGACACGCTCAACGCCGCATTCCAGCAGTTCAAGGACAACGCGCCGCGCGTTTCCCGCGGCCTCGCCGTGGAATCCTTCGACTACCTGCTCTTCTTCAACGACCTCCAGAAGAAGGGCCTCTCGCTCGAGGTGTCGCTGGCCGAGTTCGTGGGCCTCTGCTCGGCCGCGGCCGGCCGTCCCGTGCTGGGCGGCCTGGCGGTGCCGGGCATCCTGCGCCTCTCGGGCACGCTCGAGCCCGCGGCCGACCTCGAGGACGTCCTGCGCGTGGCGAAGAACGCGGGCGCGACCAAGGTGCTTCTGCCCATGAGCTCCATCGCCGACCTGCAG
>CAVEWV010000251.1:0-2029 GCA_963619535.1 Acutalibacteraceae bacterium
GCTATATACAGTCGCTTCAAAACCTGCGCGAAATTGTCCGAGTAGAACCAGCCGCACCGACCAAGCTCAATTATCCTGAAGTCAACTACTCCTCAATTGAAACTTTTCATCGAGAAATCGGCGATTTGAAGCGCGCACACATCTCCAGCAATCATCTACGCGAGCTCGATGAGGCTCTTGATGGTTTCCACGAACTCCCCGGGATACGGGAGCTGCAGAGGTCCGTGACCCATACGACCAACGATACCCATTGCGTAATCCGTGGCAGCCAGGGAACCGGCAAAACATGCGGCCTAGCAAGCACGGCGCGGAAATTCCTGGGCACACGAGAGCACAGCCCCATCCTTGTACTTGCAACCGATTTCCGCGACGAAGATTCTTGGTATCAAGCCATACAGCACGCACTTGGACTTGGAAGCAGCTGGGATGAAACGTCTTTATGGCAGGCACTTTCCTCTTATGCCGCCTTAAGTGACGTCATAAACGACGACCTCTACATCCGTTCAAAGGTTGCGATTATGGTCGACGCTCTTGATGAAAAGCCGCCAACCTCAGCCTGGGAAAAGAGAATACGAGAGGCCGACGCGATTTCGGCTAGATATCCTCGCATCCGCTTTGCCTTCACATCGCGCCCGGTTGGCATTCGTTTCAAGGACACCAGTCTATTGAATTGCACTTATCGCATTCGCGATAACGGCGACGTGCCGGTCTGGAGACTCTTCGACCGCTACATTGAGCATTTCAATATAGACCCTGGCGGAGACGACCGATACAAATGGCTTCTTAACACACCCTCTGAACTTCGTATGTTTTGCGCAGCCTACCACGACCGCATACTACCTGGGCAAGTATCCACATGTCTGACCGATCTCACCAATGCAGAAATTAACCGACTTGACGAAGAGTTTGCCGCCCGCTCCAGCCAAGCTGAGCCCTGCCACACAAGCCAAGCGGTAAGACGGGCGCTGCAAGGTTTGTCATCCCTATTTATGAGCACGGGAGGCCCTGCCGGTAAAGAGGAAATTAGGCGCGCTTTAGCCGGCTCAGATATATCCGAGCCGCACCATGAGCCTTTGATTACCTTTCTGTCTGACTACGGAATATTGCGCAAAAGAAAAAAACGAGAATCCAACAAACCCCCTTTTGCGCCTGATTCGCACAACTATTCCCCCGGTAGTAGGCACCTGTGGGACTATTTCATGGCTTATGCGATGTGGCAGAACAAAGACGCTACACTGAAAACACTGCTCGAAAACAACCCTGACGCCGCAAACATGTACGGAGTGCTTCTTGTTGAAGGCGGAATTCTCCCCCGTGAATCAGAAAGACTTGTTGAAGCAGTCGGGGAGCATGAGGCATACGAGATTACCCTGTACGCGCTCTCGCACGCCACCCCTAACAAAGCAGCCAAGTACCGAGAATGGGCGCTTGTCGAGCTACAAAAAGGAGGAGACGCCCTTTCAGATATCGTAAATGACGTCGTTCTACCAGTCGCAAACACACCGGCCCATCCCCTTGGCCCGACGATGCTCGATGAATTCTTACGCTCCTTTTCCAGCCCCATTGCTCGGGATGTAATTTGGTCATTCCCAGCATCGATAAGGGAAGGTGACGTTCATCATGGACCGCGCCTCTCCCTCTACTTCGAGCGTGAATCGCTAAAAGCCATGCCAAAGCTACAAGGGTTTGAAACAGCCTCCCAAATGCCATTAGTTCTCGCATGGGGACTATCCGCCGTCAGCAATCTCAAGCGACGTCACTGTAGCGGCGAACTGGTTAAATGGGGAATGCGCAATCCTAAAGAATTCACCGAACTATTTCGAAAATTCTATCTGTGTGACGACCCTCAAATTCGCGAGGACATGTTTGCAATCGCCGAGGAAATCGTCTGTCAGGGACAGATAGACGCAGATACGCAAACAGCCCTCAAATACTTAGTCGTAGATTCAGCCTTCAAATCGCCGGACAACCCTGGCAACAGGGACGCTGCCGTTCGTTTTTACGGACGGCTAATCGTGGAGCACTGTTA
>CAVEWV010000252.1:0-2029 GCA_963619535.1 Acutalibacteraceae bacterium
CCGTAAAACCGTAAACCGAATCGACATCCCGCGTCAAAACGGCGGAGCGCTCCTCGTCCACGTATAATGGGACCGTCTCCCGCCCGCCCGTCGGGCACCCGCTCTCGAAAGGCCCGCGATGTCCCTGTCCGCGCCAGCCGACCATACCCGCGCCGCACGTGCGGCGCGCCTCAAGATGCCGTCCCTCGGCCGGGACGGCGTGGCTGCGACCTGCGGTTTCGCGGCGTTTCTCGCAGTGCTCGACTTCCTGCTCTGGGGCGGGGCCGTGTCCTCGACCGGACGCCCTTACAGCTCGATGACCATCTACATCTGCTACGCCATCCCCTGCTTCCTCGTGGCGGGCGCGACGCTTGTGACGCTCGCGGCCCTGCCGCGCCTGCGCTCCGCGATCGAACGCCGGACCGGAAGCGCCACGGTCGCGGAAGCCCTGGGGCTCGGCGGCGGCACGTGCGCGCTCGCCATGCTGCTTTCGGCCGAGAGTGCCTACCCCGCCTTGCTGTGCCTGGTTGCCGCGCTCATCGGATGCGGGCTTGCGGCCGGGCTGTACGGGTGGGGCAGCCTGCTCGCACGCCTCACGACCACGCGCCTCGTCGGCGTGGTGGGCTGCGCCTGCGTGCTGTTCCCGCTGGCGTCGCTGGCCCTGGTCTTCTCGCCCTCGCTACCGAAGTTTCTCCTGGCAGGCATGCTTATCTGCGGCTCGGTCACGCTGCGGCACACGGCGCACCTCGAGTCCGCGCGGCACGATCCTTCCGCGGCCGATGCATCCGGCGATGCGAGCTGCGCCGCAAGTCCCGCAGCCGCGCCCGACGTGCCCGACCCCCAGGCCCCGGACCTGCGCGCGGTCTGGAGCGCCTACGGCGTCACGTCGCTCAGCTTTGCCTCGCTCGGCCTCGTGGCGGGGCTCTCGAGGCTGGTCTCGCTCAGCAACGGCGCCAACAACCTGGTGGTCATGCTCGGCTCGCCGCTCTTCACGCTCGTGGCGGGCATCGTCCTGCTCGCCCTGTGGCGCCTGCGCGGGCGCGTCGTCACGCCCACCGGCTTCTACCAGGCCGCCTTCCCGTTCGCCGCCACGGGCTTCGTCGTCTTCTCGCTCACGGGCCTCGGCTTTGCCACGGCCTTCGCGTGCTTCGCCAACTTCTTCTTCGAGTTCATGCTTGTGGTCATCGCCATACACAGCGTCAACCCGGACGGCGGCCTGGGCACGCGGAGACTGCCCGCCTACTGCCTCGCCCTGGGACTCGCGCTCATCTTTGCCTGCCTGGGCACTGTGGCCAGCCTGCTCACGCGCGAGCTGTGGGTGGGGAGCCTGCCCGGCTTTGCCCTGAGCATCGTCGTGTGCATCTACGTGCTGTCCATGGCGCTCGTCCTGCAGATGCGCGAGGGACACCGGCCCAGTGCGGCTGCCAGCCCCGCCACTCCGTCCCAGGATGCGCCCGACACGCCCGCCGACCCCATCGGCCGCATCGAGAACGCCATCGCGGGCTGGGCGGCGCGCGTGGCCGAGACGCACGGCCTCACCTCCCGCGAGCAGGAGATTCTCGTCCTCATCGTGCGCGGCTCGGACACGCCGAGCATCGCCTGCGCCCTGGGGCTCTCGGACAACACGGTACGCACGCACAAGAAGAGCCTCTACCGCAAGCTGGACGTCCATTCCAAGCAGGAGCTGCTTGCCCTGATGCAGGAGGATCCGGACGCATAGCGCACGCGGCGCACGCGGGTCCGGATGCGGCGCGAGGGCGAGGGCGAGGGCGAGCGGCGCCGGCGGGCCCGGGCATGGCGCGGGGGACGTACGGAGCCGGCGGGCGGAAACCCGTCAGCTCCGGCAATTAGCATACACGCAGCATGCAGATTATGTGACGCACCTGGGATTTTAATAGATTGATGCACCGAAATGTATGCTAATCCGCCAAGCAGGGCGCCATCGGCGCCCCCGCAGGCGCCCTCGCATCGGACAGGGCGCCATCGGCCCGGTAGCACACCCCCGCGCCGGTCACGCCGAGGGAGCGGCCCAAACCTGCAGCCGCTCCCC